>CAZUTW010000001.1:0-66119 GCA_964623295.1 uncultured Bacteroidaceae bacterium
AGGAGGTGACCGAGGAGCAGGAGGAGGAAGCGCACCACGAGCATCATCATCATCATCACGATGAGGAGGAGGAGCATGAGCATCATCACCATCACCACGACGATGACGACGAGGAGGATGACGAGGAGGATGACGAGGAGGAGCATCACCACGAGCATGGTGAGGAGTGTACTTGCGGCTGCCATCATCACCACCATCACCACGACGGTGAGGGAGAGGCGGAGGAGTATGGTATACAGACGTTTGTGTACTACCGCCGCAAGCCGTTCAATATAAACAAGTTCGATTTGTTCGTTTCGGTGGATTGGCCTAAGAGCGTGATTCGTGCCAAGGGTCTGTGCTACTTTAGCAACAATACCGATATGTCTATGCTCTTTGAGCAGGCGGGGGTTCAGAAGAAACTCACGGAGACGGGATTGTGGTATGCCACGGCGAGCGAGGAGGAGTTGGCGGAGATAATGCGCCGCGAACCGGGACTCCGCAAGGACTGGGACGAGAAGTATGGCGACCGAATGATTAAACTGGTATTCATAGGGCAAAAGATGGACAAGGCTGCCATCACGGAGGCTCTGGATGCGTGCCTGGATGAACTGTAAAACATCGACACACATTATTAATATATATGGAGGATAATTTAGAGAATATTACCGAACTTAGCAACATGTCCGTGACCAGCATCCAGCAGTTTGTGGAGAAGGCTGTGGATGGTGGTTACAACTTGGGTCGCAACTTGTTGGTGGCCTTCGTGGTTTACTTTGTGGGACAGTGGATTATAAAGAAGCTGACCAAAATTCTGTCGAAGGTGCTGAGGGCTCGCAACGTGGAACCGTCGCTCCGTGGGTTCCTGGAGAACCTTATCAACATAAGCCTGCGGGTGTTGCTGTTTATCGTGATTATCGGCTTGCTGGGTATAGAGACCAGCTCGTTCATTGCGCTGTTTGCCTCTGCCGGTGTGGCTGTGGGTATGGCGCTGAGCGGTACCTTGCAGAACTTTGCGGGGGGTGTCATGATTCTGCTGTTCCGTCCGTTCAAGGTGGGCGACTTCATAGAGGCGCAGGGATATGCGGGTACGGTGAAGGAGATTAAAATCTTCAGCACCATCATCAATACGGTGGATAACCAGACGATTATCATACCGAATACGCAGTTGTCTAACGCGATGATGAAGAACTATTCGCAGGAGCGGTTGCGCCGCGTGGACATAACGGTGTCGGTGGCGTACGGTAGTTCGTACGAGGATACGGAGAGGGAGTTGCGCGAAATCTGTGCGAAGGATAGCCGCATACTGAAGGACCCGGAGGTGTTCGTGGGACTGCTGGCGATGGCGGAGAGTAGCATAGACTTGACGTTGCGCGCCTGGGTGAAGTCGGAAGACTACTGGGGCGTGTTCTTTGATTTGAATAAGACCATCTACACGACCTTCACGGAGAAGGGTATCAACATACCGTTCCCGCAGATGGATGTGCACTTGGTGAAAGAATAAACGATTATGAAGGTAGCAATTGTAAAATACAATGCGGGTAACATATACTCTGTGGTGCATGCGCTGAAACGCTTGGGCGTGGAGCCGGTGGTGACCGACGATGCGGAGGTGCTGACGGGGGCGGATCGTGTGCTTTTCCCGGGACAGGGGGAGGCGGGTAACACCATGCGGTATCTCCGGGAGCATCGCCTGGACGAGGTGATTAAGGGCTTGCGTCAGCCGGTGCTGGGTATCTGTATAGGTCAACAGCTGATGTGTAAACACAGCGAGGAGAGCGATACGGAGTGCTTGGGTATCTTTGATGCCGAGGTGAAACGCTTCGTGCCTACGGTGCGCAACGAGAAGGTGCCGCACATGGGGTGGAACGACTTGAGCGGTCTCAAGAGCGATTTGTTCAAGGGGATAAAGGAGGGCGAGTTCGTGTACTTTGTCCATAGTTTCTATGTGCCGTGCAACGAACATACGATTGCTACGTGCCACTATACGCTGCCTTTCAGTGCGGCGCTGCACAAGGGGAACTTCTATGCGGCGCAGTTCCACCCGGAAAAGAGCGGGGCGGTGGGCGAACGTATACTGGATAACTTTCTAAACTTGGAGCTATGATCGAGATTATTCCTGCAATAGATATCATAGACGGTAAGTGCGTGCGGCTGACAAAGGGGGACTACGACACGAAAAAGGTGTACGAGAAGGACCCTGTGGATATGGCACGCGAAGTGGAGGCGCATGGGTTCACCCGACTGCACGTGGTGGACCTGGATGGTGCCAAAAGCAAACATGTGGTGAACGAGAAGGTGCTGCACGATATAACGCAGGCAACGAAGTTGCGTGTGGATTTCGGCGGTGGCATAAAGACGGAGGAGGATATCCGTAAGGTGCTGGACAACGGGGCGGCGATGCTGACGATTGGTAGCGTGGCGGTGACGTGTCCGGAGCTGTTTATGGGTTGGCTGGAGAAATTCGGCGGTGATGTGCTGATCCTGGGAGCGGATGTGAACCGAGGGATGATTAGCATAAACGGTTGGAAGGAGGATAGCCAAGAGGAGCTCCTACCCTTCCTGGAGCGCTACATGGGGGCGGGTGTGCAACGGGTGTTGTGCACGGAGATTAGTAAGGATGGCATGTTGCAGGGGCCTTCTACGGAGTTGTATAAACAGATCATGGGGCGATTCCCGGCGTGCAAACTGATTGCGAGCGGCGGGGTGAGCTGCATGGGGGATATAAAGGAGCTCTACGAGGCGGGTATCCCGGCGGTGGTGATGGGTAAGTCGCTCTATGAGGGACGCATCTCGCTGCGGGAACTGGCGGAGTGGAACGAGACATATAATAAATAAGGTGTATGGGATTGGCAAAACGTATCATTCCGTGTCTGGATATTAAGAACGGACAGACGGTGAAGGGGACGAACTTTGTGAACTTGCGGAGCGCGGGCGACCCGGTGGAACTGGGTAAGGCGTACAGCGATGGCGGGGCGGATGAGTTGGTGTACCTGGATATAACGGCGAGCCACGAGGGACGCAAGACGTTTACGGACTTGGTGTCGAGGGTGGCGGCGACCATCTCTATTCCTTTTACCGTGGGGGGTGGCGTGAACGAGATGAGCGATGTGGACCGCTTGCTGTGTGCAGGGGCGGACAAGGTGAGCTTGAACTCGGCGGCGCTACGACACCCGGAACTGGTGGATGAGATTGCACGGCACTTCGGTTCGCAGGTGTGCGTGGTGGCAATCGATGCAAAACTGGAGGAGAACGGTGTGTGGACGTGCTATGTGAACGGTGGCCGGGTGGCTACGGAGCGTAACTTGTTTGACTGGGCGCACGAGGTGTGCGACCGGGGCGCGGGGGAGATTCTCTTTACGAGTATGAACCACGATGGCGTGAAGAACGGGTTTGCGAACGAGGCGCTGCGAGAGCTGTCGGAGAACTTGTCTATCCCGGTGATTGCGAGCGGGGGTGCGGGTTCTATGGAGCATTTCCGCGATACTTTCTTGGAGGGTAAGAGCGATGCGGCGCTGGCGGCGAGTGTGTTCCACTTCGGTGAGATTGCGATTCCGGAGCTGAAGCGCTATCTGCGCGGCGAGGGTATCGACGTAAGATTATAAACGATATAACAAGACAACAAAGATATGACAATCGATTTTGACAAGATGAACGGTTTGGTTCCGGCTATCATTCAGGACAATGAGTCGCTGAAGGTGCTGATGTTGGGATTCATGAACGAGGAGGCGTACCAAAAGACCGTGGAAACGGGAAAGGTGACGTTCTTTAGCCGCACGCGTAATTGCTTGTGGACAAAGGGGGAAACGAGTGGTAACTTCCTGAACGTGGTGAGCATAGCCAACGATTGCGACAACGATACGCTGCTGATTAAGGTGAACCCGGTGGGACCGGTGTGCCACACGGGGGCGGATACGTGCTGGAACGAAAAAAATGAGAAGAACCCGCTGCTGTTCTTGACGGAACTGCAAGACTTTATAGAGAAGCGTCACGAGGAGATGCCGGAGGGCTCGTACACAACGAGTCTGTTTAAGGATGGCTTGAACCGTATGGCGCAGAAGGTGGGCGAAGAGGCACTGGAACTGGTGATTGAGGCGTGCAACGGTACCAACGAGCGTTTGGTGTACGAGGGCAGCGATATGTTCTATCACTTGATTGTGCTGCTTACAAGCAAGGGACTACGGATTGAGGACTTGGCGGAGGAGCTGATGCAGCGCCATAAGCCGGGTTGGAAAAAACACTAAGGCTATGTTGGTGAGTTACCATAATGTGGAGGTCAGCCGGGCGGACTATACCATATTGCAGGATGTCTCCTTCCAGATTAACGAGGGGGAGTTCGTGTATATCATCGGTAAGGTGGGTACGGGCAAGACGTCGCTCTTGAAAACAATTTACGGGGAGATTCCCGTGAAGAAGGGGGAGGCGAATGTGCTGGGCTTTGACTTGCGGACGCTGAAGAAACAGCATGTGCCGGCACTGCGTAAAAAACTGGGTATGGTGTTCCAGGATTTCCAATTGCTGAACGACCGCACGGTGTACGATAACCTGGATTTCGTGCTGCGGGCTACGGCGTGGAAGAAGAAGGAGGAGCGGCGTGTTCGTATAGAGGAGGTGCTGAACTTGGTGGGGATGACGGAGATGAGCAATAAGTATCCGTTTGAACTGTCGGGGGGTGAACAGCAGCGTGTGTGCATAGCGCGGTCGCTGCTGAACAAACCGCAATTGCTCTTGGCGGACGAGCCTACGGGACACTTGGACGAGGAGACGAGCAACTCGATTATGGAGATTCTACGTGGGGTGGCGCAACAGGGTACGGCGGTGATTATGAGTACGCATACGCGGAGAATCATACGGGAGTACCCGGGACGTATCTTCTTGTTTGGTAACAAACGTGTGACGGTGGATGCTCAGAAGGAGGAGTATACGCAGAACTTGCAACAGGCCGAGGTGGACATGGAACAGTTGGAGACCAAGGATGAACTGGAGCGCAGGGTGCATGAGTGAGCTTTTTTAAAGTACGGAATACAATTAAAATATAGATAAAGATGAAAGTAATGAAATTTGGAGGTACCTCGGTGGGTACTCCGCAACGCATGAAGGAAGTGAGTGAGTTGATTACTCGCAGCGGTGAACAGAATTTCGTTGTGTTGTCTGCTATGTCGGGTACAACCAACTCTCTGGTCGAGATTTCTAACTACCTCTACAAGAAAAATGCGGAGGGTGCGTGCGACGTGATCAATAAGATGGAACGTACGTACATGGAGCATGTACAGAACCTGTATTCTACGGAGGAGTACAAGGCGAAGGCTACGGAGTTCTTGAAGGAGGAGTTCCGCTTCTTGCGCGGTTTCACGAAGGATATCTTCACGTCTTGCGAGGAGCGTATCGTGGTGGCTCAGGGTGAAATAATGAGTACCAATATGGTGAACTTCTATCTGCAGGAGATAGGTATCAAGTCGGTGTTGTTGTCGGCTCTTGATTTTATGAAGACGGATAAGAACAACGAACCGGATAGTGCTTTCATCCGTACGAACTTGACGAAGATTATGGAGGAGAACCCGGAGCAGCAGATCTATCTGACGCAGGGTTTCATCTGCCGTAATGCGTACAATGAGATTGATAACTTGCAGCGTGGTGGCTCGGATTATACGGCGTCGCTGATCGGTGCTGCGTTGTTGGCGGAGGAGATCCAGATTTGGACGGATATAGATGGTATGCACAACAACGATCCGCGCTTTGTGGACCATACGGAGGCGGTGCGTGAGCTGAACTTCGACGAGGCGGCTGAGTTGGCTTACTTCGGTGCGAAGATTCTGCACCCGACGTGTGTGCAGCCGGCGAAGTTTGCAAATGTGCCGGTGCGTTTGCTGAACACTATGGATCCGAGTGCTCCGGGTACGCTGATTGGTAATGTTTCGGAGAAGAATAAGATTAAGGCGGTGGCTGCGAAGGATAACATCGTGGCTATCAAGGTGAAGAGTAGTCGCATGCTGTTGGCACACGGTTTCTTGCGCAAGGTGTTCGAGATTTTCGAGCAGTTCAAGACGAGCATCGATATGGTGACGACGAGCGAGGTGGGTGTATCGGTTACCATCGATAACAAGACGCATCTGCCGGCGATTGTGGATGAGTTGAAACACTACGGTACGGTGACGGTGGACGAGGATATGTGCATCATCTGTGTGGTGGGTGATTTGACTTGGGACAACGTGGGCTTCGAGACGTTGGCTACGGAGGCTATGAAGAATATACCGGTGCGTATGATTTCTTATGGTGGTAGCAACTATAACATCTCTTTCTTGGTGCGCCAGTGCGATAAGCAGCGTACACTGCAGGCGTTGAGCGATACGCTTTTCAACAAGAAGAAATAACGGAACACACATCACCCTATTTATAATAAGGTATTATATGGTAAAAGGAATATTTCCGGTAGAGAAGTTTCAACAGGTTGAGACTCCGTTCTACTACTATGACACGACACTCCTGCGCGAGACGCTGGAGACGATTAACAGAGAGACAGGAAAGTATGAGAATTTCCATGTGCACTATGCCATCAAGGCGAACGCGAACGCGAAGGTGCTGGGGGTTATTCAGCAGTCGGGTATCGGTTGCGATTGCGTGAGCGGCGGTGAGATACAGGCGTGTCTCGACGCGGGCTTCGATGCGAACAAGATTGTGTACGCGGGCGTGGGCAAGAGCGATTGGGAGATTCTCTTGGGTCTGCGTGCGGGTATCTTCTGCTTCAATGTGGAGAGTATCCCGGAGCTGGAGGTGATTGATGCGTTGGCGAAACAGGAGGGTAAGGTGGCGCGCGTGGCGTTCCGCATCAACCCGAATGTGGGGGCTCATACGCATGCAAACATCACTACGGGCTTGGCGGAGAATAAGTTCGGTATCGCTATGGAGGATATGGTGACGGTTATCCGCATGGCGGAGAAGCTGGAGAATGTGTCGTTCATAGGTTTGCACTTCCACATAGGTAGCCAGATTCTGGAGATGGATGACTTTAAGGCGTTGTGCAACCGTGTAAACGAGTTGCAGGACTTGCTGGAGGCTGAGGGTATCTCGGTGGAGAACATCAACGTGGGGGGTGGTCTCGGTATCGATTATCAGGATCCGAACGGTAACCCTGTGCCGAACTTTGCATTGTACTTCAAGACCTATAGCGAGGGGTTGAAACTGCGCAAAGGACAGCATGTGCACTTTGAGTTGGGCCGTGCCGTGGTGGCGCAGTGTGGTTCGCTGATTAGCCGTGTGCTGTATGTGAAGCAGGCAAAGGTGAAGCAGTTTGCTATTGTGGATGCGGGTATGAGCGATTTGATTCGCCCGGCGCTCTACGATGCGTACCATCGTGTGGAGAACCTTACGAGCGAGGAGCCGGAGGAGAAGTACGATGTAGTGGGTCCTATCTGCGAATCGAGCGATGTGTTCGTGAAGGATTATAGCATGGAGAAGACGAAGCGTGGTGACCTGATTGCGTTCCGCTCTGCGGGTGCGTATGGCGAGATTATGGCGTGTCAATACAATTGTCGTAAGTTGCCGGTGGGTTATACGTCGGAGGATTTTAAATAAAAGAGAATAAAGATGATAGAGATGACAGACTTGTGGGAGGAATTTGTGAATTGTGGCTGGATGATTCCTGTGGGGATTGTTGTGCTGGCCTTGCTGGCGGGGGTGTGCTCCATGGTGTGTTCGCACCGATATGGGGGGATGGCTCGACGTGCAGCGAGGGTGCTTCCGAATTCGTCCCACGAGCCTGTTTCTATCGTTATTACGGCCCATAACAAGGGGGCGGAACTGGAACGAAACTTGCCGAAGATTCTGTCGCAGGTGTATCCGGAGTATGAGGTGATTGTGGTGGACGAGGCGTCGACCGATGAGACGGTGGATGTGTTGACGCGGTTGGAGAAGCGGTTCGACAACTTGACGCATACGTTTGTGCCGAAGACTTCGTACTTTGTGAACCGGAAACAGCCGGCGATTGCGTTGGGGGTGAGGGC
The DNA here is from genome assembly GCA_964623295.1 of uncultured Bacteroidaceae bacterium. GTDB lineage: Bacteria > Bacteroidota > Bacteroidia > Bacteroidales > Bacteroidaceae > CAZUTW01. The sequence continues at coordinate 7,980 of CAZUTW010000001.1, forward strand.
TGCGCACTATGAGTGGGTGGTGTTCACGGAGGCGAATTGCCAACCGGCGTCGAACCGGTGGTTGGGGACGTTGACACGGTATTTCAGCGATTCGGTTTCGCTGGTGATTGGCTATGCGAATTGCGAGGCGGATGGGGTGTATGGTAGGTTCACGAATCTGTTCTACTGTATGTTTTCCATGCCTTTTGCCGAGGGGCATGTGGCGCAACGGGCATCGCTGGCAAACTTGGCGGTGCGGAAGAGTGCGTTCTTGCAAAAGAGCAATATCTTCGGTAGTCACAACTTGATGACGGGTGAGGGAGATTTGATTGTGAACGCGCTGTCGGATGGTAAGAATACGGCGGTGGCGTATCACCCGGAGTGTGTGGTGCACCGGAGTGCGCCGGAGAGAAAGGGGGATTTGTTTTACATGGAGACGCGCAGACATTTGCGCAAGCATCGACTTCCGCGCTTTTGCTACAATGTGCATCAGATGGTGCAGTGGGTGGAGCGTGTGTGCTTGTGGGGATTGATATTGGCGGTAGCTCTCCTACCGGAGGTTCCGGGTGTGGAGGAGATGTATCGGTGGGTGCTGGCCGGTGGTTTGCTGGTGTGGCATCTGGTGGTACAGGGATACAAGATGTATCAGTTCCATCTATCCTCGGCGCTGTATGGGGAGCCGGGATACTATCTGTCGCTCGATTTGTTCGAGGCGATGGAGCCGCTGCGTAAGGGGGTGCTGATGGTGCGCCACAAGATGAACCGCAAGTTGTTTAAGCGGTACCGGTTGCACACGGTTACTCCTCTTGAGTCATCGCATCCTTGAAACGGATGAGGCGTTCCTTCCAGTTGTACTTGTAGTAGAGGCGGTCTACCCAGATGAGGAGCCATACCACTACGTTGACGAGAAGCATGCGAAGCAACCATACCATGGTGTCGGAGTGAAGAAACTCGAGGAACCATTGCCAAAGGTCGTTATAGATTTCTATTTCTTGCATAACATTTTTATTTTATGCGCAAACTTACACATAATTCCGCTTTTTTCCAAAAGAAAAAGCAATTAATCGACAAAAAATACTAACTTTGTGGCACAATAACGGAAGACACAACAAAATATCAAGGATATGAAGAAAGTATGTATGACAGCGCTGATGGCGCTTCTCTGTATGGGGAGTGCATTGGCGGAGGGGGAGTTCTCAAAGTACTTCCAGGATAAGACCATGCGATTTGATTACTACCATGCGGGTACGGCTACGGAGGAGCATTTCTACTTCGACAAACTGAAGGAGGAGCCTTACTTTGCGGGAAGCAAGGTGTCGCTGATCGATGATTCGGGTTACGGTAACTTGCAGTATCGCCTAATCGACAAGGAGACGGGTACGCTTATCTATCAGCGTAACTATTGTACGCTGTGGAGTGAGTGGAGTACGACGCCGGAGGCGAAGACGCTGACGAAAGCTATGCCGGAGGGTATTACGTTTCCGTTCCCTAAAAAGGCGTGTACGCTGGAGATTTATTCACGCGATAAGAAGAATGTGTTGCACAAACGTTTTTCGCAGGATATAGACCCGACGAGTTATGCGATTGAGAAGTTTACGGCGAAGTATGAGACGTTTGATGTGGCATATACGGGAGAGAGTAGTCACCGTATGGACATAGTGCTGATTCCGGAGGGTTACGCAGAGGCGGACAAGTCGAAATTTGAGGATGCGTGCAAGCGTTTTGCGAATGCGTTGTTTGCGTTTACGCCGTTCAAGGAGAACAAGTATCGTATCAACATACGTGCGGTGTGGGCTCCATCGGCAGAGAGTGGTGTGACAATCCCGGGAGAGCACATCTGGAAACAGACAGCGTGCAAGGCGCAGTTCTATACATTTGATAGCGAGCGTTACCAGATGATTACGGATGAGCATAACTTGATGGATATAGCGGCGCATGCTCCGCACGATTACATCTATGTGCTGAGTAATACACAAAAGTATGGTGGCGGTGCTATCTATAATTTCTATGGTATCAGTGCGGCGCATCATCCTACGTCTACGGACAAGGTGTTTGTACATGAGTTCGGTCACTTGATGTTGGGACTGGGCGATGAGTACGTGGGCGGTAGCGATACGGAGATGTACGATAGCTCGGTGGAGCCGTGGGAGGCGAACCTGACGACGCTCAACGACTTCGAAACGAAGAAGCCTTACTGGGCGGGACTGGCGAAGAAGGATAAGAGTGCTTTGCCGACGGTAAACCCGGAGAAGAGTAAGAATATGGCAGAATGGAAGGGTAACACGCACACTTGGAAGGTGGGTGCCTACGAGGGTGGCGGTTACTTGGAGAAGGGTGTGTATCGCCCTATGCCGAACTGTATGATGAATTGGTTGCATACCATCGATGAGTTCTGTCCGGTGTGCATCAAGGCGATTCAGGATTACATGGATTTCTTGTGTAAATAACTTTTGTTTTTAGTGCATAAAAAAAGCCCGCATACGTTTTGGTGTGCGGGCTTTTTCGGTTTAGAAAGCTATTTGTGTTTGTAGCTGAATACTGCTGGTTTTGTAGGGTTGCCAGGAGGGGTTGCCCCAAACGTACTGGGCTTGTATGCGGCATTTTTTGTAGTACCAGTACTGAACACCGGCGATGAGGTTGGTTTGGGAGCGGTCCAGGTCTTCGTTGTACTTGAAGAAGTCGTAGGAGGCTATGACATCGAGTTTGTCGACCACGGGGATAGAGGTGGTGAGGTACCAGCCGTAGGATTTGTTGTTGCCGTCTTTACCCCACAGGTATTCGCCGCGGATGGTGAAGCTGCGGTGTTTCCAGTAGTCGTTGGCGCCGGATTTCCACTCGGAACCGATGCTAAAGCGGTCGCGTTGGTAGACTTGACCTACGGCGATATCGGGGCAGTGTTCGGAGGTGGCTACGGCAGTGCCGTGTCCTTTCTGTCCGGTGGCCACGATGCGAAGGCCGTTGATGGGACGGTAGTCGAGGGAAAGGACGATGTCTTTCTTATTGTTATAGTCCTTGCGATTGATTCCTTGTCCGTTCATAATCTGGAAGTTGTAATAGAGATGGTCGTTAAAGAGTTGACCGTAGATATCGAGTCCCAGGTCGCGACCGTACTGTGTGCCGTAGAGGGGATCGTAGCCGCCGGCGAGGTAGGTGGTTCCTTGGGAGTAGAGTGCGATGGATTCCACAATGGTGGGGGACATGGGGTTCTCCATGGTAAGACGGGTTTTGAACTGTCCTACGCGCACGTTGAGGGCGTTGTTGCGGGTGATTCGGTAGTCGGTGTAAAACTCTTGGAGTACGCTACTGAAGTCGTACATACCGAAGAAGCTCCAGCGGTCGGTGATGCGAGCCTTGGCGGTAACGATGGCACGCTTGACGTCGAAGGTATTGGTCTTGCCGTAATGGGTGTCGGTGGCGGTGTATCCGGCCTCGGCAAATCCGTGTATTTCGATGCGGGAGGCAAGCTCTTTGAGAATGTCTACGTCTGTGTTTGCCTCCTGTGCCTTACAGGGGGTGGCAAGAAGAAAAAGGGAGGCGAAGAGAGCGGTCGCCGTGTTTCCGTTTATTTTCATCATACTTACTTATATATTGAAATGTTAATAGATTTGTTTGCGGGCGCAAATTTACGCAATCTTTTAGAGTATGCAACAGAAAAGAGGAAAAATATAACACTATGGGGGCATTTTCGTTTAAAAAGTTGAAATAGAACGGCTTTATTTGGTAGAGTCGGGGGAAATTCGTACTTTTGTGTTGAAAACAGAAAGGACGATATGAACAAAAAAACATACATACAGGCCAACAAAGAGTGGCTGAAGAAGAAGGCTTCCGAGGAGGGAGTGCTGGCGCTACCGCGCGGTATCTATTACAAGGTGTTGGCTACGGGCAACGAGGATGGCAAACATCCGGGCGTGAGAAGCATTGTGACGGCGCACTATACGGGACGTACCATCGATGGAAAAGTGTTTGACAGCAGTCGGGACGGTGCTCCGTTGGCGATTCGTCTGAGCGACCTGATTGAGGGTTGGATTATTGCACTGCAACAGATGCATGTGGGCGATAAATGGGAACTGTATCTGCCGGCGGAAATGGGGTATGGTAACCAATCGATTCCGGGTATTCCGGGAGGTTCTACACTGATTTTCGAAATTGAACTACTGGGCATAGCATAGGAAAGATTCTCACAAAGTATCACAAAACAGGGGCGAAAAGGGTGGAAAAAGTCACTATTTTGGCGGTTTTATCGCTTTTTTTGCATAAAACAACACTCAAGATAGCCGTTATAACAAAAATAGTTGGTATTTTTGCACCTTGTATAATATAGACAGAAAACTGATAATGATAAATAGCAAACAAATATGCACTGCGGCTCTCTTCTGCGCCGTGACCGGAACGATGACTTCGTGTCTTTCCAGTGATGACGAGACGACGGGAACCGACACTTGCTCTATTACGGCCTTTACACTCGGTAACATGAAACGTACCATCTTTGTGACGCAGAGTGACGGGACGGAGAAGGACTCGGTGATTACGATCGGTGCATCTTCGTACACCATGACGATTGACGAGGACAATCATACCATACAAAATGCGGATTCTCTTCCTTATGGTTGCAAAACGAGTGCGGTGCTGGCGACGATTACGTACGACGGTTATCTGGCGGGCTATCGCGAGGCGGGCAACGAGGAGGCTACGTGGAATTCGTATTCTTCGACGGATTCTATCGATTTTACCAAACCGCAGGAGTTCTGGGTGTATTCTACGGATGGTTCCAACGTGGCGGTGTACACGGTGACGCTGAACGTACATCAATTGCGTGCGGAGCTGTTTACATGGACGCCGATGGCTCCGGATGTGGACTTGACGGGACTTTCCGATGTGCGCTTGGCGACAAAGGGGGATGCATTGTATATCTGGGGTGAGGAGAATGGGGACATTCGCCTTTACACTACGGAGGATGGTGCACACTATGCGAGCTTGGGTGCCGTGAATGCAAACGATTTGCTGCTGAACACGTTGCAGGTGAAGGATGGTGTCTTCTACGCGAACAACGGCGAGGGGGCTGTCTTGGAGAGTACCAACGGTGTGACGTGGAGCAAGAGCGGCATGGAGGCGGGCTACACCTTGGTGGGTGCGAGCACGCAGTCGTTGTTTGCGATGAAAGGACAGCAGTTGTATCAGCTGACAGAGGACTGGACGGAGTCGCCACTGGACACGGCGAATACGGCACTGCCTACGAAAAATGTTGTGGTGGCTGTGAACACATTGCCTACAAACAGTAAGATGGAACGCATTACGCTCTTCGGTACGCAGGGCGACGAGGGAACACCGCAGACATGGTTTACGGTGACGTCGAACCAAAAGCAGCAGTTGTCTACTTGGTATCATATTCCGGAGGTGAGCGGTTATGCGTATCCGGATTGGAACAACATAGCGACGCTGGCGTACAACGATGAGGTGATTGCCTTCGGTAACGATAGTCGTGGCGGTGCAATTAGTGATGATATGGGTCATATCTATACAAGCAAGGATAATGGAATAACTTGGCAGGCGAGCGATACGTATACATTGCCGGAGGAACTGAAGGGGGAAACCGGTCTGTTTGCTGCGACGGTTGATTCCAAAAACTATATTTGGCTCCTGAAGGACGGACGCGTCTGGAGGGGACGTTTGAACGAACTGACGTACACGGCCGAGGATTAAACCACTGCAAGACCACAAGACACATGAAGAAGTTGATTCTCTTACTACTATTGCTGATGCCTCTAACCGTTCCGGCGCAAGAGTTGGAATACAAGATGGAGGTGGGTGGCTATGTGGGCTTGTGTAGCTACTTGGGCGATGCCAACGGAAAGTTGTTTAAGGACAATGGGGCACTGCTGGGTGCTTTGGTGCGGTTTAACTTGAATCCGAGGATGTCTATTAAGACAAACTTGCAGGTGGGCCACGTGGCGGGCAACAGCGGGGATGTATACTTGCCGGCGGATGCTACGCTGGGAGGTGCGACCAATGCGGAGAGTGTGCCGGTGGATTTCAAAAACACGCTGATTGACTTGGGGGCGATGTATGAATACAGCTTCTTCGGGTACGGTATGGGAAACAGTTACAAGGGGTACAAGAGACTGACACCGTATGTGGCGGGAGGTCTCGGACTGATGGTGGGTACGTCCTACTCGGCGGTGGGTGCTTATGCTACGCTGGGGGTGGGAGTGCGATACAAGCTGAAACCTCGTTGGAACATTGGGGCGGAGTGGAACGTACGTTTTACAACGACCGACAAAATAGACGATATAAACAAGCCTTATGGCATAAAGGGGGGCATGTTCAAAAACAAGGATGGGTATACCGATACCTTTGTATATATAAGCTACGACATGTTTCCTAAATATAGAAAATGTAATAATTGATACGTATGAGCTTGAAGGAACAGCTGAATCTCGAGAAGATTCCTAAACATATAGCCATCATCATGGATGGTAACGGACGATGGGCGAAGGCAAGAGGACTGCAACGCACGGCGGGACACCGCGAGGGGGTTGAGTCGGTGCGCGCCATCACGGAGGAGGCGGCTCGACTTGGAGTTAAATATCTGACTGTCTATGCTTTCTCTACGGAAAATTGGAACCGTCCGGAGGCGGAGGTAACAACGCTGATGAAGCTTTTTATCGATGCTTTGGAGGAGGCGCTCTTTATGAAGAACAATATCCGTTTCCGGGTGATAGGTCAGCGTGACCGTCTGCCGCAGGATGTATTGGAGCACTTGACGAACAGCGAGGAACGTACGGCGGGTAACACACGCATGACGCTGACATTGGCGCTGAGCTATTCTTCGCGTTGGGAACTGACGGACACGATGCAGAAGATTGCACGAGAGGTGGCTGCGGGTTCGTTGAAGCCGGAGGAGGTTACCGAGGAGACGATTACGCAACACTTGAATACCTTCTTTATGCCGGATCCGGACTTACTGATCCGTACGGGTGGGGAATTGCGTATGAGTAACTATCTGCTGTGGCAGTGTGCGTACTCGGAGCTGTATTTCTGTAATACGTATTGGCCGGACTTCCGTGAGGAGGATTTCTGGCGTGCGATTCTGGATTTCCAACATAGGGAGCGGAGATTCGGTAAGACGAGTGAACAAATAGCAAAACAATCATAATACGATATATGAATAAAGGTAACCGTATATTGGGATGGGTGTTCATGTCGCTGCTGCCGCTGTGTGCGGTGGCGCAGAACCCGGAGTCCTCTAACGGCACTAAAATCAAACCGGTAATCGATTATGCCGGGGCGGTTCAGAAATGCTACATCGGTGGTATCGCTATCGATGGGGCGGAATACAACGACGACTATGTGCTCATCGGCATCTCGGGATTGTCGGTGGGACAATTGATAAGTGTTCCGGGTGATGAGATTACTCGGGCGATTAAGCGTTACTGGAAGAACCAACTTTTCTCGAACGTTCGTATCGAGGCGGATAGTATCGTGGGAGATCAAATCTACTTGCATATCTATCTGACGGAGCGACCCAAGGTGTCGCAAATCAATTACTCGGGTGTAAAGAAGAGCGAAAAGGAGGATCTTGAGGCGAAACTGGGCTTACTGAAGGGTAACCAGATTACACCGAACATGATTGATCGTGCGAAGATTCTGGCGGGTAAGTACTTTGATGAGAAGGGTTTTAAAAACGCGGAAATCAATGTACTGCAGCGTACGGATCCGGACAAGAAGGATATGGTCATCGTGAACATCGATATCGATAAGCATGAGAAGGTGAAGATTCGTCATATCACCATTGAGGGTAACGAGCGTATCCCAACGAATAAGATTAAGGGTGGCTTGTTTACGAAGAGCTTGATTGGTAAGACGTATGAGAAGGATCGTGGCCTTACGAACTTCTTTAAGAATAAGAAGTATATCCCGGCGAACTTTGAAGAGGGTAAGAAGACGCTTATCGAGAAGTACAATGAGTATGGCTACAAAGATGCGTATGTGGAGGTAGATTCGGTCTATCCGGCTGCAAACCCGAACGAGGTGAACATCTACCTGAAGGTGGATGAGGGACAGAAGTATTACTTGCGCAATGTGGAATGGGTGGGTAACACGGTGTTCCCGACGAGCCAACTGGAGTACTTGCTGCGCATGAAGAAGGGGGATGTGTATAACCAGAAGCATCTGAACCAACGTATCTCTGAGGATGAGGATGCTATCTCGAACCTTTATTATAATAATGGTTACGTGTTTAACCATATCGATCCGGTGGAGGTGAACATAGAGAACGATTCCGTGGATCTGGAGATTCGTGTGATTGAGGGTAAACAGGCGACGATTAACCATGTGCGTATCTTCGGTAACGACCGTGTATACGAGAATGTAGTGCGTCGTGAGTTGAAGAATAAGCCGGGTGATTTGTTTAATCGTGATGCGTTGACGCGTTCTTATCGTGAGTTGGCGTCTATGGGACACTTTGAACCGACACCGGAGGCGCTGAAGGCGGATGTACAACCGGATCAGGAGAATGGTACGGTAGATATCAACTGGGGACTTACAAGCAAGAGCAACGACCAGGTGGAGTTCTCTTTGGGTTGGGGTCAAACGGGTGTCATCGGTAAGTTGGGGCTTAAGTTCTCTAACTTCTCTGTGAAGAACCTCTTTACGAAAGGAGGTATACACCGTGGTATCTTGCCGCAGGGTGACGGACAGACGCTGAGCTTGAGCGGACAAACGAATGGTACGTATTATCAGGCGTACAATATTTCGTTCTTGGATCCTTGGTTCGGGGGTAAACGTCCGAACTCGTTGTCGGTTTCGGCTTCGTTCTCTAAGTCTACGGATGTGAGCAGTCGTTATTACAACTCTTCTTACTACAATAGTTACTATAACTATTTGTATGGTTACGGTACATCGGGTAGTTCTTACTATGAGAATTACTATGACCCGGATAAGTATATCATGATGTATAGCTTGGGTATCGGTTGGGGTAAGCGTTTGCGCTGGCCGGACGATTGGTTTACGCTGAGTGCTTCGCTGCAGTTTGAACGCTACATGCTGAAGAATTGGAGCTACTTTATGATTACAAACGGTAACTGTAACAATGTGAACTTGACATTGTCACTGAACCGTAATTCTACGGATAACCAGTTCTTCCCGCGTAAGGGTTCGGACTTTACGTTCTCGGTTTCGCTGACGCCGCCGTTCTCTCTGTGGGATGGAAAGGACTACAAGAACTTGGCAACCAATTCGCAGTCTTCGAATTACCAAAAGGAGTTGCAGGAGAAGTATAAGTGGGTGGAATACCACAAGTGGAAGTTCAAGATTCGTACCTATACATCGCTGGCGAGCATCACGAAGTGTCCGGTGCTGATGACGCGTGTGGAGTTCGGTATCTTGGGTTCTTACAATAAGTATAAGAAATCACCGTTCGAGACTTACTACATGGGTGGTGACGGTATGTCGGGTTATACGTATGGTTATGCTACGGAAACCATCGGTTTGCGTGGATACGATAACGGTAGTCTTACTCCGTATGGCTACGAGGGTTATGCGTATACGCGTATCGGTGCGGAGCTGCGCTTTCCGCTCATGCTGGAGTCTTCTACGAGCATCTACTGCTTGGCCTTTGTGGAGGGCGGTAACGCTTGGACGGAGGCGAAGAGTATCAACCCGTTCGATTTGAAACGTTCTGCCGGTGTGGGTGTGCGCATCTACTTGCCAATGGTGGGACTGATGGGTATCGACTGGGGATACGGATTTGATTCGGTATTCGGTTCCAAGAGCTATGGTGGAAGCCGCTTCCACTTTGTGTTGGGACAGGAGTTCTAAACGTGTATAATAACCCTAAAAATGATAATGCAATGAGGAGACTAATCATCTGTGTGTTGATGGTGCTGACTACAGGCATCGTGGCACACGCGCAGAAATTTGCACTCGTAGACATGGAGTACATCTTGAAGAATGTGCCGGCGTACGAGCGTGCTAACGAGCAGTTGAACCAGGTGTCCAAAAAGTGGCAGGCGGAAGTGGAGGTGCTTACCAACGAGGCTAAGACACTCTACAAGAACTACCAATCGGAAGCTGTTTTCCTGAGTGAGGAGCAGAAGACGAAACGTGAGGAGGCTATCGTGGCGAAAGAGAAGGAGGCTGCGGAACTGAAAAAGAAGTATTTCGGTCCGGAGGGTGAACTCTACAAGAAACGTGAGAGCTTGATGACACCCATCCAAGACGAGATATACAACGCGGTGAAGAGTGTGTGCGACTTGCGTGGATACTCTGTGGTGGTGGATCGTTCTACGGATAACGGTATCATCTATGCATCACCGAAGATTGATATCAGTCAGGAGGTGCTTTCTAAATTGGGCTACTCCGAATAATGTATAACTGAAATGTATAAACAAAAAAAGTATAAGACAATGAAGAAATTGATTATCATGGCCATGCTCATGGCTCCCGTTAGCCTCTTCGCTCAGAAGTTCGGCCACGTAAACGTACAGGAAATCATGCTGGCTATGCCGGAATATACGACGGCACAGAACGAGGTGCAGGCGCTCCAGAAAACCTATGAGGAGGATCTGACCAGAATGCAGGACGAGCTCAAGAAGAAGGGCGAGGAGTACGATAAGTTATTGAAGGAGAACCCGAATACTCCGGACAATGTAAAGTCTCGCCGTGAGCAGGAGTTGCAGGATCTGTATCAGCGTATACAGCAGAGCTACCAGGACAACCAGCAGGAGTTGCAGAAGGTATCTCAGGAGAAGATGCAGAACATCACTACCAAGATTGTAAATGCTATTAAGGAGATTGGACAGGCCGGTGGCTATGTCTACATCATGGAGCTGAATGGTGGTGTTCCTTACATCAGCACTACGCTTAGTACAGACGTTACTTCGCAGGTGAAGACGAAGTTGGGATTGAAGTAAAATAAGTAGTTTTCAAAATAACCGGTTGCGCTTTGTATTTCCCAATATGAAGCGCAACTTTTTACCGTAGAAACAATGAAAAAGATTCTCATGACTTTCGCTCTGCTGGCGATGCCGCTGCTATTGATGGCGCAGAATAAGTTTGGCTACGTGAGCTACGAGGCGTTGTACAAGGCGATGCCGGAGTATGCGGAGGCACAGACAACGCTGGAAAACCTCCGAAAGAAGTACGATAGCGAGGCGGAACGGAGCGAGGCGGACTTCAACAAGAAGTTTGCGGAGTTCTTGCAGGGACAGAAGGAGTTCCCGGAGATTATTCTGCAGAAACGACAGAAGGAGCTGGTGGAGCTTATGGAACGGGGTATCCAGTTCCGTAACGACATGAAGGAACTGCTCAAAAATGCGGAGAAGGAACTGATGGCGGAGGTGACGATAAAACTGAATGCGGCAATCCGTAAGGTGGGTTCCGAGAGGGGGTATTCTTACATTATTAATACCGACAACAACGCATGTCCGTTTATCAACCCGGAACAGGGAGAGGATGCTACGGAGGCGGTAAAGGCGGAGCTTAACATACGCGTACAGTGAGTCTTTCTACAAAACCCGGTCCTATAGGGATCTTCGATTCGGGATATGGTGGATTGAGCATTCTGCAGGAGATTCATCGTTTGATGCCGGAATACGATTACCTGTATGTGGGGGACAATGCACGCCAACCATATGGTACGCGTTCGTTCGAGATTGTGTATGAGTTTACGCGGGAAGCGGTTCGCTACTTGTTTGAACAGGGATGCCACTTGGTGATTTTGGCGTGTAACACAGCATCGGCAAAGGCGTTGCGTACCATCCAACAGCAGGACCTGCCGGTGTGGGATGCGTCGCGCAGAGTGTTGGGCATCATTAGACCTACTGCCGAGGTGGTGGGCGAACTGACGCAAAGCAGACACGTGGGCATCTTGGCGACAAACGGAACGGTGCGGTCACAGTCCTACCCTATCGAGATCCAAAAACTGCATCCGGACATCACGGTGGCACAGGAAGCTTGTCCCATGTGGGTGCCACTGGTGGAAAACTACGAGTTTAACTCTCCGGGGGCGGATTATTTCGTACAGAAGTATCTAAACGAGTTGATGGAGAAAGACCCGGAGATTGATACGATTATTTTGGGATGTACACACTATCCGTTGTTGCTGGAGAAGATACGACGATATGCGCCGGAGCAGGTACGGATTGTGCCGCAGGGCGCGTACGTGGCGCAGAGCTTGCGGGAGTATTTGCAAAAGCATGTGGAGATGGAGGCTATGTGTACCAAAGGAGGTACGTGTAGGTTCTTCACAACGGAGTCGTCGGATAAATTTAAGGAGTCAGCAGGAGTTTTCTTGCAGACCGATGAAATGACAGTGGAACAGATAACATTGAAATAAAAAAAACACACCTTATAAAATAATGGCTCGGAAGCTTCTTTTCTTCCGAGCCATTATTTTATAGTGCATTGAAGGCATCGTTAATAGCCTTTGCGGTTGCTTTGAACTCTTCCTCGGTGAAGGAGAGTTTTGGGTTGGAGAAGAGCATATCCTTCTCGCTCTGCATGGGGATGAGGTGGATGTGTGCATGAGGCACTTCGAGACCGAGTACGGCCTGACCTACCTTGATACAGGGGAACGCTGCCTTGATGGCTTTGGCTACCTTCTTGGCGAAGATTTGCATCTCTGCCAATTCATCGTCTTCCATATCGAAGAGGTAGTCTACCTCTCTGCGGGGGATGACGAGGGTGTGTCCTTGTACAAGCGGATTGATGTCGAGGAACGCATAAAAACGATCGCTCTCCGCACACTTATAGCTGGGAATCTCTCCGGCAGCTATTTTGGAAAAGATGGTTGCCATGACTTTCGATCCTTTATTAAAACTTGATGCTGAGAATCTCGAGTTCTACGGTTCCGCTAGGGATGCGAACTTGTACGATGTCGCCTACCTTCTTGCCCAACAAGCCTTGTGCAATAGGGGTCTGAGAGGAGATCTTGCCTTCGCGAATGTTGGCTTCACTCTCACTCACAATGGTATAGGCCATAGTCATACCATTCTTTACATTCTTCATTTCCACGCGAGAAAGAATCTGTACGACATCGGTCTTCAACTTACTGGTGTCGATGATCTTTGCCTCGGCAATGGTTAACTTGAGCTGAGCGATTTTCATCTCCAACATAGCTTGTGCTTCCTTGGCTGCGTCATACTCAGCGTTCTCGGACAGGTCTCCCTTGTCGCGTGCCTCTGCAATAGCGGCGGATGCGGCGGGACGTTCAACTGTCTCCATGTGTTTCAAACGTGCCACGAGATTGTCGTAGCCTTCTTGTGACATATACGCCATAATCTTTATTTTTTATTGTTTTTCTTTAATCCATCGTTTCGCACAGAGATAAAAAGAAAAGAATTCCGATACACATTCGACCGGAACCCTTCTTATCTAATCTCTGCCTGCAAAGGTAAGCTATATTTTCTAATCTATCAAATTAAAACGAACTTTTTTTCAACTTTTTAGAGTATTTGTTTGATTGTAGCTTCCAAATCGGTATTGGCATCGCCTCGCAGGTAGATGGAGTTGTCTCTGGTTATGAGGAAGTAGGTGGGCAACTGCTCTACGCGGTAGAGGGTGGTGTAGTCGCGATCGGCATGGAGAGCGCTTACACATATCCAGGGCAGGCGCTTACAGGAGGTCTTCCAATAGTGCTCGTCGGTATCGAGAGATACTTGGTAAATTTCGAGTCCTTGAGACTTGTATTTGTTGTAGAGCTCACGCAATTGCATGACGTGTTGGGTGGAGTTACTCAGAGAGTAAGCGGTGAAATCGAGGAGCACGACTTTGCCTTTCAGAGAGGTGAGGGTACGCGTTTCGCCGTTGATGTCGGGCAACTCAATATCGATGAGTCCTACCTCTTTTACTTTGGATTCATCGAGGGTAACGGTATTGACGCGGGGCTTACGGGTGTTCTTGAGTCCTTCCATAGCGATGTTGTGGAGGTTCTCGGTGCGCACGGTGCCGGGATAATGCTCGTCCCAAGCAGTGGCTACGGCACCTATGCAGCGTACATCCTTAGCGTTGCGTACAGGGTCGAAGATGAGGTAGGGACCGATGGTCTGGAAGATGGCAAAGTAAGAGGCGGCAGAGGCGGGATCGCAAACGATGTAGTCGTTGGTTACCTTTTCTTTATAGCCGTCCAGGAGCTGCTGCAACTGAGCGTCTTTCTCGTCGGAGCTGAGGCTCTTGTTGTCCTGGATATTGCGGATATTGCGCTGCAAGGCCATCTGCATGACGGCCAAGGATTGAATGCGCTCGTTGGTTTCACTACCTTTTACGGTGTAATCTACCGGCATGTTGTGCAGGTAGTTGGCATCTATCTCTATGGTTTCGGTGGAGTCGACGGCCAGGTTGATGACCTTGTCGGCTACGCGCAGACGATAGAACTCGGGGTTGGGCATGCGGTCTCCGGAGAAGGAGAAGGTTCCGCTCGCATCGAGTACAACAGAGTCCAATACCTCCACACCGTTGAGACCCAACGACTCAAAATACAGGGTGCTATCCTTGGCTTCTGCCAGGGTACCCTTAACACAAAACGAACCGTTTTTGGTGCACGACGTCACAGCCGAAAATGCCGCAAACAGGCTCATGCCGAAAAGCAACTTCTTTATCATAATCTATATAGGAATCACATTAGAGTGCAAAAATACATAATATTTGATATTCCGCTCCTAAAAAGTTTACGAAAACCGACAAAAATAGCCAAAAAAGTCAATATTCTCTCCGAAAGAGCGGGCTAAGTGGAAATAAATCACTAAATTTGCAGGGTATATATGATGATAAGAAAACGATAAATTAAATTTAGATGAACGTTATTAAAAAAACAGTCGAATTGCCTGATGGAAGAACCATCAGCATCGAGACCGGGAAATTGGCCAAACAAGCAGACGGCGCCGTGATGCTCACCATGGGCAACACCATGCTGCTTGCTACCGTTTGTGCCGCTAAAGATGCCGTTCCCGGAACAGATTTCATGCCACTTCAGTGCGATTACAAGGAGAAGTATTCCGCATTCGGTCGTTTTCCGGGTGGTTTTACCAAGAGAGAAGGTAAAGCTTCCGACTACGAGATTCTCACCAGCCGTTTGGTAGACCGTGCGCTGCGTCCACTTTTCCCGAGCAACTATCATGCAGAGGTGTTTGTACAAATCACGCTTTTCTCTGCCGACGGAGTTGACATGCCCGATGCATTGGCAGGATTTGCAGCTTCTGCAGCCTTGGCTGTTTCCGATATTCCCTTCGAGGGCCCCATCTCCGAGGTTCGCGTAGCACGTATCGACGGTCAGTTCGTTATCGACCCGACCTTCGAGATGCTGGAAAAGGCGGACATGGACTTGATGGTTGCGGCAACCTACGATAATATCATGATGGTAGAGGGTGAGATGCACGAATGTTCCGAGCAGGATCTTTTGGAAGCTCTGAAGGCTGCACATGCCGCTATTAAGCCGATGTGCCAGATGCAGATGGAGCTGTCTAAGGAACTGGGCAAGGATGTGAAGCGTGAGTATTGCCACGAGGTAAACGATGAAGAGCTGCGCGAAGAGTTGCGTAAGGCTACTTACGATAAGGCATATGCTTTGGCTGCCGAGGGTAACACGAACAAGCATAGCCGCGAGGAGAACTTCGAGGCAGTGCGCGAGGAGTTCAAGGAGCAGTACCACACGGCACATGCCGATATGGATGCCGACTTGATGGCTGAGAAGGATGAATTGATCGATCGTTACTACAACGATGTAGAGCGCGATGCTATGCGTCGTTGCGTACTGGATGAAGGTAAGCGTCTCGATGGTCGTGCTACAACGGATATCCGTCCGATTTGGTGCGAGGTATCTCCGCTGCCCGGACCTCACGGAAGCGCTATCTTTACGCGTGGTGAGACTCAGTCTCTTTCAACTACAACACTCGGTACCAAGATGGACGAGAAGATTGTAGACGATGTTTTGGATCAGAGCAAGATGCGTTTCTTGCTGCACTATAACTTCCCACCGTATTCTACGGGTGAGGCAAAGGCTCAGCGTGGTGTGGGTCGCCGTGAGATTGGTCACGGCCACTTGGCATGGCGTGGTATCAAGCCGATGATTCCGGAGGATTATCCTTACACCATTCGTGTGGTTTCCGATATTCTGGAGTCTAACGGTTCCTCTTCTATGGCTACAGCTTGTGCCGGATGTCTTTCTTTGATGGATGCCGGTGTACCTTTGAAGAAACCGGTTTCCGGTATCGCAATGGGTCTTATCAAGAACCCGGGTGAGGAGAAATATGCTGTATTGTCCGATATCTTGGGGGATGAGGATCACTTGGGTGATATGGACTTCAAGACCATCGGTACTGCAGATGGTTTGACGGCTACTCAGATGGATATCAAGTGTGATGGTTTGTCTTACGAGATTTTGGAGAAGGCTCTTATGCAGGCTAAGCAGGCGCGTGAGCACATCTTGGCTAAGATGTTGGAAACGATGCCGGAGCCGCGTGCTGAGTTGAAGCCACATGTTCCTCGTATAGAACAGATTACGATTCCTAAGGAGTTCATCGGTGCTGTCATTGGCCCGGGCGGAAAGATTATCCAGGGTATCCAAGAGGAGACCGGTGCTACGGTTACTATCGAGGAGACCGATGGTGTAGGTATCGTTCAGGTGAGCGGTGGCAACAAGGCTATCATCGATGCTGCTATGGCTAAGATTAAGGCTATCGTAGCTATCCCTGAGGTGGGCGAGGTGTACGAGGGTACAGTGCGCAGCATCATGCCTTATGGTTGCTTCGTTGAGTTCATGCCGGGTAAGGATGGTTTGCTCCACATTTCCGAGATTGATTGGAAACGTCTGGAGACCGTAGAAGAGGCCGGCATCAAGGAGGGTGACAAGCTGCAGGTTAAGTTGGTGGATATCGACCAGAAGACCGGCAAGTTTAAGCTTTCTCGCCGTGTGCTCATAGAGAAGCCGGCGGACTATGTGGAGCGTGAACGCCCTCAGCGTCGCGAACGTCCGCAGCGTCGTGAGCGTGAGCCACGCAACAATAAGTAATAGGTTTTCTCCTATATATAATAAGGAGCGCGTTATCCAAATAACGCGCTCCTTTTATTTTCCTTTTGGTTGGTATCAACCTTTTTCTTTGTTTGTGACGAGGTTTAGGCGAGTTCATCGCCCAAATCTACTTGTATATCTTTTACAAGGTGACGAACATCGTTACTATTCTCACGCTTGCAAATGAGGAGAGCTTTGTCGCTTTCGGCAATAACGTAGTCTTCCAAATCGGAAATGACGGCGGTTTTGCCCTTGGTGAGGCAAACAATATTGCCGGTGGCGTTCTTAGCTCGGTAGAGTCGGGAGCCGATACTTACATTTTGGTTCTTGTCTTTGGGGAGTACGCGGTAGAGGGAATCCCAAGTACCGAGGTCAGCCCATCCGTAGTCGCACACTTGCATGAATACATTGTCGCTACGCTCTAGGATGCCGAGGTCGATGGAGAGATTGGGACAACGTCCGTAAGCTTCAGCCGTGAGTTCGGAGTGACACAACATGTCTTGCAAGTCGGGGGCGAGCCGTTCTACGTTGCCGCGCATGGTCTTGACGTTCCAAAGAAACATACCGGTGTTCCAATAGAACTCACCACTATTCACAAACATCTCGGCGAAGGAGGACTGTGGTTTCTCAGTGAAAGTTTTTACATGAGTAAAACAGGAATCTATCCACTCCCCTCCTGCTTGTATGTATCCGTACGCGGTATCGGGACGGGTAGGCTTGACACCCATGGTGAGCAAGCATTCGTGGTTTTGCACAAAGTCGAGACCGCGTTTTACGCTCTCTACAAAGTCGTCAACACGCAGTACGAGTTGGTCGGAGGGGGTTACCACGAGATTGGCGGATGCATGTTCCTTAGCTATTTGTTGAGATATCCAAGTAAGTACCGGTGCCGTGTTGCGACGAATGGGTTCCACGCAAATGCGTTTTGCAGCAACTTGGGGCAGCTGTTCCCGTACTAGGTCTACATAATCGGCATTGGTGGCTATAAGGATATTCTCTGCAGGTACTACCTTTGTCATGCGGTAGTAGGTGTCTTGCAGCAGCGAATGACCTGTTCCAAAGAAATCCAGAAACTGTTTTGGAGATTCTTTTCTGCTATAGGGCCACAATCTACTGCCTACACCGCCAGCCAAAATCACACAATAATTATCTCTGTCACTTGTCATATCATATTAGGTATTTAAACTATTAGTAGAAAACCGCCCTAAATATAGACATTATTTCTCATACAGCCAAAGATAAAGTACAAAAAAGACAAAGAAACCGCAATATTCCACTTTTTTGAAAAAAAGGAGGTGAAAGATTTGGTAAATCCAAGAAAAGGTCGTACCTTTGCACTCGCAAACGAGAAATCGGAGGCCCAGATGGCGGAATCGGTAGACGCGCTGGTCTCAAACACCAGTGGGGCAACCCGTGCCGGTTCGACCCCGGCTCTGGGTACTAAGCAAAGTACCAAATCCCTGTAAACGCACAAAGTTTACAGGGATTACTTTTTATCTATACCCCTCCCATATGATCTCATCCCCACAGCTTCGGTACAAAAAAACATCCTTTACCGAAAGAAACTGTACTTTCAACTACGATTAATCTAAAAAAATCGTATCTTTGCAGATGAAAGAAACCTAAAGAACAATGACAACAAAATCGATACTAACGCTCCTTGTAGCGGGAACTCTCTTTGCAAAGGCCGGAGCACAAAGCGAAATCTATCCGCAGCACTTCAACTTGAACGAGGTAACACTGCTGGATAGCCCCTTTAAGCACGCGATGAACGTGAATAACAAACTGCTTCTTCAATACGATGCAGACCGTCTGCTCACACCCTTCATACGACAGGCCGGACTAGATTCCGCATCCGGAGTCTATAAGAACTGGACAACCAAGCACCCCACCTTTACCAACTGGGGCGAAAGCAGCTGGTCACTCGAAGGACACGTGGGCGGTCACTACCTCACGGCACTCTCACTGGCAGTGGCAGCAACCTACGATGTCACTACACGTAATGCACTGCAAGAGCGACTCAATTACTGCCTCAACATACTAAACGACTGCCAAAAGGCATACGACAAGAACACCGAAGGATTGTATGGTTTCCTGGGAGGACAACCCATCAACCAAATATGGACAGGACTCTACAGCGGTGATACGGCACCCTACCGAAAATACGGCGGTTGGGTACCCCTCTACTGCGAACACAAAGTACTCGCAGGACTGCGCGATGCTTGGCTCTATACCAGCAGTGAGTTAGCAAAAGAGATGTACCGCAAAGTGTGTGACTGGAGCGTGAACCTTATTGCCAACCTCACGGATGACCAACTACAGGACATCTTGGGATGGGAGCACGGAGGCATGAACGAGACACTCGCCGACGCATACCGCATCTTTGGTGACACCAAATACCTAAGTGCAGCGAAACGATACAGCCACACAATGATGGTAAACGGAATGCAAACACTCAACACATCGTTCCTCGATGGTAAACATGCCAATACACAGGTACCTAAATACGTGGGATTCGAACGTATCTATCAAGAGGAACTTCGCGATGGGAGCGCTTCTTCCGAAAATATCTACCGCACAGCTGCACACAACTTCTGGGAGGACGTGGCGGACAACCGCACCGTCTGCATCGGAGGTAACAGTATCGGTGAACACTTCCTGGCCAAGGCAAATACAGATCGTTACATCTCCAACACCGAGGGACCGGAAAGCTGCAATTCCAACAATATGCTGAAACTTTCCGAAGATCTGTTCGACGAAACACACGATGCACGCTATGCCGACTTCTACGAATACACCATGTGGAACCATATTCTCTCTACACAAGATCCGGAAACAGGTGGTTATGTATACTTCACCTCATTGCGTCCACAGAGTTATCGCATCTACTCCGTAGTAAACAAGGGTATGTGGTGCTGCGTGGGTACAGGCATGGAGAACCATAGTAAGTACGGGCATTTTGTCTACACACATTCCGAGGACAACAAAACGCTATACGTCAACCTCTTTACAGCCTCAACACTACAAGACGAAACGTTTGCACTGCGTCAAGAGACACAATTTCCCTACGAACAGAGGACAAAGATTACAATAGAAAAAGGAGGCAAATACACCCTCGCCATCCGTCACCCGAAATGGACAGCCGAAGGATATAACATCACGGTAAACGGAAGTGCCATATCTACAAACGTCACTCAGGGCTTGGCGAACTATGTGAACATCTCCCGAAACTGGAAGGTGGGAGATGTGGTAGAGGTGCAACTCCCCATGTCACTCAACTATGTAGAGTGCCCGGGACTATCGGATTACATCGCCTTCACTTATGGACCCATTCTGTTGGCTGCCCAAACCACGGCTACATCCGAGGAGGAGGCTATCGAGAACGGACTTACGTACGAGAGTCTACAAAACGAATACGCGGGAGAGGAACGCATGGGACACTCCCCCGCCGTAATGGGCACATCGCTGAGTATCTCCTCATCTCCACTGCTAATTGGGGACAGAAACGATGTATTATCGCTCATCACCCCAACGGAAGAATCTCTGAAGTTCAATATAGATGCTCGTTCCACCCAGAGCAAGGGAGACTGGACCGACCTAACGTTGGTTCCTTTCTACACACTGCACCACGCACGCTATAACTGTTATTGGTATCAGGCTACACCCGAACGATATGCTGCCAGTGACATGGGTATATCCGATGCGCGCGATGCAGCTCTTGCAGCACGTACCATCGACTATGTGGCTACCGGTGAACAACAGAGCGAGGCGGGACACCAATATGTGGGTTCCACCGATGCAGGGAGCGGCACCTACCAAGGAGAATACTACCGCGATGCACAGAGTGGTGGCTATGTACAGTATGTTCTCGAGAACAAAGCACAGAAACGGGATAGTGTTTCGCTGTTGGTTCGCTATACTACGGCAGACAAAGGGCGTGTAGCTACTATATATATAAATAATGTGTTGCTAACGAATGTGACGGTAGCATCTTCTGCCAAGAATGCCGATGATAAGGGATTCTATGAAGTGGAATACCCCATTCCGGCATCGCTTTTGACAGGCGATGAGGTGACCGTGCGTTTCGTAGCTTCAGGGTCTACCCCGTTACCGGGATTGTACTACGTACGATTGATGAGTGGATACGATGCGCACTACTACACATTTGTAGCATCCGATTGGGTGACAGGAGATGCCGGACGTGTAGCGCAGGATAAAATTTCGTATGACACCACAGCCAATACCATCACTCTGAATGCGGGAACAGGAGACAACAATGTGTGCTTGCTGTTGCAAACCGACAATCGCGAATATTATGTTCCGCTGGCCAACAAGTACTTGGTGGTGAAAGGACGTAACATCAGTCTGCTTCAGGGTAAGAGTTACTTGTGGTGGTTGAATGGTAAGAACAAGGGTACCTCCGTAGCACCCACAAAAGTAGCTACGGCAGCCGACGGAGAACGGGTAATAGCTTGGGACATCACGGCGAGTGACCTGAATGCCAACTGCACGGAAGATCCGTGGGATGCGTGCTTGGGGCAAACCATCTTCGGACTCACATCCACAACCGGTAAGGCTGTCATTAGCTATATCGGTTTCGAACCATCCGTCGACGATTACTTGGCGGCTGTGGGAGTGAAGGATGTGCATGCTACTCCGAAGAATGCTAACGGAGTGTACAACTTGCAGGGAATGAAGATGCAAGAAGAAAATACAGACTTGCTTCCGCACGGAATATACGTAGTAAATGGAAAAAAGGTTCAGTTATAACCTACTGAAAACCAAAAATAACTCTTTTTTTGCTTGGTGATTGCAAAAAAAGAGTTATTTTTGCACATTACTTTCTACAACAAAAACTAAAACTAAAAAAATTACCCGATATGACTAAGAGAAAACTAAAGAAAGGATTCCTCTGCTTGGTTGCTGCACTGACCACCTGGAGTGCATCGGCACAAACGGATGTGACCTACAAAATCGAGAATCCATCGTTCGAAAACGGTACGGACGGATGGACCGTTACCGACATGTCACAACAGACTAATAGCTCCTTTACTTATAAGGAGGGTAAGACTTACCTGGAGAAGTGGACCAGTTCCGGTGGCTCTGTGGGCAGCGCAAGTGTAAAACAAACCGTTTCCAACTTGGTGAAAGGAACCTATCGACTCACAGTGGCTGCACAAAATCTACAGCAGAGTTCGCTTACGACCGAACAAACCGGAGCTTATATCTACGGAAGAAATACATCAACAAAGACCGATGTGACCTTCGCCGGTAATTACTCCGTGGATTTCTCCATCGTAGCCACAAGCGCAACCATCGGTTATGCAGCCGTGAGTGCCAGCGGTAACTGGATTGCTTGTGACAACTTCCGTCTGACGTTTCTTTCCGTGGAACCGGCTACCGTAACTTCTCTGGCAGAGAAAGCGAGTGGACAACTGGAGAAAAAACTGAACGACGAAACACGCAATAAGCTGACCTCTGCTATCAACGCGGCAACGCAGGCTGTAGCGGATGAAGCTGAAGACCTGACCGGTGTGGCAATGGCACTGCAGGATACCTATCTGGAGGCACAAGCCAACACCAAGGCGTACACGACACTGAAGACAAAGGTGAGCTCTGCCAAACTGATGCTTAAGAACAAAATGGGACAGGCGGAATATGATGCGCTCGTTGCAGCTATTAGTGCAGGTGAGGCTGCCCTCGAGGAGGATGCTACCGACAACGACCCCGTTGCACTATACGATGCCTTGGTTGAAGCCTACAATAACGCATCGGCATCCAACGATGCATACGATAATCTAAACACAAAGATTACAAGTTCCGAGAATGCTTTCGACAGCGATGGCGTGGGGGCAGATACCTTTGCAGCCCTCCTTGCCGAAGCAAAGACGATGTACGAGGATGCAACCGCAAGCACCGAAGAGGTAATTGCCGAAACGGAGAAACTGGACAACGGTCTCTTTGCCTATAACCTTGCCAACGGTGAGGCATTGGGTAGCTCCGATCTGTCCGTTACTACGTATACCAAGTATGTCGTAACCGGTGCCACTCAGGCCTTGGTACGTGCCACCTTCTCCGGTAGCAACCGCAAGGAAGCAGGTGTTTGTTGGAGTACCGAGCACAATCCTACCGTACTCGACTCTCGTACCACCAAATCTTTCTCACAGAAGGGAACGCTTATTCATGTAAAGGATTTGGAACCGGCTACCGTATATTATATGCGTCCTTACGTCATGAACAGCTCTTATCAGGTGGTTTACGGCGAAGAGGTGAAGGTGGTAACACACCCCATGGGTAACTGCAAGGGTACATGGAACGAAGGTGCCCCGACAGACGAAGCCAATACCCGTTGCCGTGAAGCCATCTACGGAACCATCGATTACTTCAACGAGTGGACCGGAATTCAGGGATTCACCCTTACCGGAAACTATGGAGCCAGCACCCAAACGGCAGACTGCTCTTATGGCGGTTGGATGCGTATAGGTCCGAATGCCAGCTATCAGGCAGTAGGTACCGTACTCCACGAGACGGCTCATGGAGTGGGCGTGGGAACACACTATCGTTGGTACAGTTGCGCCGACACACGCGAGAGCACCACATACGGACGTTGGTACGGTCGCGAGGCCAACGACATCCTCCACTTCCTGGAGAACACCGATAGCGATGATACCTACGTAACAGGCGACGGAACCCACGGATGGGCAACCAACGCCACCTACGATTGGTGGGTAAATGGTGCCGACAAGGATAAGCACACCGAAATACAGTACATTGGTGGATGCGCATTGCTCTACGGACTCTTCATAGACGGCCTTTGCCCTACCAGCAGTTACGAAAACGGTATCGCAGGTTACACATACAACTTTGACGATGCCAAGAAGTATTATATAATGTGTAAGGATGCCAGCCGCGGATTGGGTACCGGACTGCTCTACGCTCGCTCCACCAAGGCTGCGTCTTGGAAGAACCAGATGGAGACAGCCGTTACCGATAGTGCGGCATGGTACATAGAGTACAACGCCAAGACCGGTAAGTATCTCTTCCGCAATGTCGAGACCGGCAGTTACCTGAGCCACTCATCGGGTGTGGCGCTGAAAGCAACCACCTCTCCTACCACGACCGAACAGTTCCAACTGATGCCGGATCGTACCGATGTAACCGTTCCGCTCAAGGGTGGCGACATCACCAAGCACGGATATTGGTTCACCTGGAACAGCAAGAGTATGCAAGCGAATGCTGTAGGAAGCGTAACAAAATATGGTTCGGTGACCGAGGTTGACTTCAATTACGCCAACTCTGCTACCAAGCAACAGTGGATTATCTTATCGGAGGACGAGATAGCCGATTACCTGAATGAACAGGTAGGCGACGTAAACAGTGATGGAAAAGTGGACGAAACCGACATAACAAAGGTTGCCGACATGATTTTGAATGCCGAAAAGCATGATAAGGCCGATGTAAACAACGATGGTGAGGTTTCGGTTTCCGATATCACAACCATTGTCGATATCATATCTAAGTCAGAATAAGACACTTGACATAAGTCAAGAGTAAACGAACCCCGTTCAGCTAATGAACGGGGTTTTTTAGTGGGCTTACTTGACGTAAGTCATGAAAAAGGGCCAAAAATATGTTTTATAACATGTTTTTCTTGGATTGAGTGGTGAAAAAGTCGTACCTTTGCATCGTCAAAAGGACAAAGGGGTGACACAAGCGAGTGCACCTAGAGGTAAAAAGATAAGGATGACAAATTAAAATTTTAGGATTATGAAAAGATTGGTTTTGACTTTAGTAGCCGTTGTAATGACCGGCATTGCATTTGCAGGTAACAATGCAGCAAAGGCAGATGAGAAATTCAACCTTGATTACAATGTACGTAAGTTGGGTTGTCGTCTGGATTTGACCATCGAGCAGATGGAGGCAGTGAAAGATGCACAGCAGTCTTTCAACATGGAAGTAGCCAACGCTTCTAGCTACGAGACTTCAGAAGAGAAGGTTCTGAGCGTGAAGGAGGCGGTGAAGACCAATTTCGAAAAGATGCGATTCATCCTCAACAAGAGCCAGTTCGGCAAGTACGAGGAGTTGATGAACAAGACGTTCGAAAACAATGGAATGGATGAGTATTTGAAAATCTAATTACTCATCCTTTTAAAAGGAATTTTAGCAGTTTGTAAATATAAAAGGTCCCCGTTAGACATCGGTTCTAACGGGGACCTTTGTGTTATATAACATATTTATTTGTTCAACTTCCAGGAGAAACCATCCTTGGTATCCATAATCTCAAAACCGAGTGCAGTGAGTTCGTTGCGTATCTTATCGCAGGTAGCCCAATCTTTGTTGGCTTTGGCTATCTTACGCTGTTCCAACAACATATCTACCACCTTACCATAGGCTTCTTCGCGTTCTGCATTACCGGCCTTGGCCTCATCACGAAGTC
Organism: uncultured Bacteroidaceae bacterium; assembly: GCA_964623295.1. Taxonomy (GTDB): domain Bacteria; phylum Bacteroidota; class Bacteroidia; order Bacteroidales; family Bacteroidaceae; genus CAZUTW01. The sequence goes on from CAZUTW010000001.1 coordinate 33,398, forward strand.
CGAGAATATCGAAGGCAAAGGTACGGAAGAGCTCGGTGAGTGCTTCGAGTGCCTCCGGCGTGATGCTTCCCTTCTTATCGGCAATACCATTGATAGTGCGGCAGGCATCAAACAGGTGACTGATGACAATCGGAGTATTCAGGTCATCGTTCATAGCATCGTAGCACTTCTCCTTGAGGGAATTGACGTAGTCGATACCGGTTTCACCCTTATCGGATGCCGTGAGATGCTGCAACTTATGCCATCCATCCAACAGACGGGAGAGTCCCTTCTCACCGGCCTGCAAAGCCTCGTTACTGAAATCTACCGTGCTACGATAGTGTGCCTGCAGGATGAAGAAACGAATAGACATGGGAGCATAGGCCTGTGTCAACTTCTCGTGGGAACCCGTAAAGAACTGATCCAAGGTGATGAAGTTGCCAAGACTCTTACCCATCTTCTGCCCGTTGATGGTAATCATATTGTTGTGCAACCAGTAGTTCACCATCTCGTGCCCCTGACTGGCTACGGCTTGCGCTATTTCGCACTCGTGATGCGGGAACACCAAGTCCATGCCACCGCCATGAATATCAAAGCGTTCGCCCAGGTACTTGCGTCCCATAGCCGTACACTCACAGTGCCATCCCGGGAAGCCGATACCCCACGGACTCGGCCAACGCATGATATGCTCGGGCTGAGCGTTCTTCCAGAGAGCAAAGTCTACCTGATTGTGCTTCTCGCTCTGTCCGTCCAAGTCACGGCTGTTGTTGATCACATCCTGCAAGTTGCGACCGGAGAGTTTACCGTAGTGATAATCCTTGTTGTACTTCTCTACATCGAAATACACACTACCCTGGCTCACATACGCATATCCGTTTTTGAGAATTTCTTCTACCAATTGAATCTGTTCGATAATGTGTCCTGTAGCATGCGGCTCAATGCTGGGAGACAACACGTTGAGTGCAGCCATTGCATCGTGGTAACGATTGGTATAGAACTGCGCTACCTCCATTGGCTCCAACTGCTCCAAACGCGCCTTCTTAGCTATCTTATCCTCGCCCTCATCGGCATCGTGTTCCAAGTGACCCACATCGGTGATGTTGCGCACATAGCGCACTTTATATCCCAAGTGTTTCAAGTAACGAAACAGTATGTCGAAGGTGATGGCGGGACGCGCATGCCCCAAGTGTGCATCGCCGTAAACCGTAGGTCCGCACACATACATACCCACTCTGCCCGGAGTGATGGGCTTAAACAGCTCCTTTTGGCGAGACAGCGTGTTGTACAGAATCAGATTTTGTTCCATATTATTTGTCTTCTTATTAAATCTTGATGCAAAATTAGGGATTTATTTCCAATTTCACCCATCTGCCTACAGAAAAAAAGGGTCTACCCCCCTATTTATGAAAGATAATGTGTAACTTTGTGCATACAAAAACAAGAATAAGAAAGAAGAATAGCGTATGAAACCGATTGTAAGTATTATTATGGGTAGTACATCCGACCTCCCCGTTATGGAGAAGGCGGCGAAGTTTTTGAACGATATGCAGGTGCCGTTTGAGATGAATGCACTCTCGGCTCACCGCACGCCCAACGAGGTGGAGGCATTTGCTGCAGGTGCTGCAGAACGTGGTATCAAGGTGATTATCGCGGGTGCGGGCATGGCGGCTGCTCTGCCGGGTGTGATTGCGGCAGGAACTACGGTACCGGTCATCGGTGTGCCCATTAAGGGTATGCTCGATGGACTGGATGCTATGCTGAGTATCATTCAGATGCCTCCCGGTATTCCGGTGGCTACGGTAGGTGTAAATGGTGCTCAGAACGCCGGTATACTGGCGGTAGAAATGTTGGCACTGGCCGATAACGAACTGGCAAAGAAACTAGCGAACTATAAGAGTGGTCTGAAAGAGAAAATTGTGAAGGCCAATGCCGACCTGGCGGAGGTGAAGTATGATTTCAAGTGTAATTAATGGATCTCTTTAATTATCAACGACGTGAGAGTCGGGAGGTACAGGTGGGCAATACGCCGCTGGGAGGTACCAACCCGATACGTGTACAGAGCATGACCAACACGGTGACGCTGGATACGGAAGCGTGCGTGGAGCAGACCAAACGAATTGTTGCTGCGGGCGGCGAGTATGTACGTCTTACCACTCAGGGAGTACGCGAGGCGGAGAACATGCGCAACATTAATGCTACACTGCGCTCACAAGGGGTGATGGTGCCGTTGGTGGCGGATGTTCACTTCAACCCGAAGGTGGCGGACGTAGCGGCACTCTATTGTGAAAAGGTGCGTATCAACCCGGGCAACTATGTAGATGCGGCTCGCACCTTCAAGAAGTTGACGTATACCGACGAGGAATATGCTCAGGAAATCAAAAAGATAGAAGAGCGCTTGGTACCGTTCCTCAATATTTGTAAGGAGCACCATACCGCCATACGTATCGGTGTGAACCATGGTTCGCTGTCCGATCGCATCATGAGTCGCTACGGCGACACACCGGAGGGTATTGTGGAGAGTTGCATGGAGTTCCTGCGCATCTGCGTTAAGGAGAATTTCTTTCATGTGGTCATCTCCATCAAAGCGAGCAACACGGTAGTAATGGTACAGAGCGTTCGCTTGTTGGTGGATGTGATGGCAAAGGAGGGCATGAACTTCCCACTGCACTTGGGCGTAACCGAGGCCGGAGAGGGCGAAGATGGTCGCATAAAGAGTGCATTGGGTATCGGTGCATTGTTGTCGGACGGCATCGGTGATACCATTCGTGTTTCCCTGAGTGAGGCTCCGGAAGCGGAAATTCCGGTGGCTCGTAAGTTGGTGGATTACATTGGTAAACGTGCCGGACACATGCTTATACCGGGTACACAGGCGCCCAATTTCAATTACACAAAGCCTCAACGCCGCAAGACACGCGCCGTGCGCAACATAGGTGGTGACCATCTGCCGGTGGTGATTGCCGACCGTATGGGTTCGGCAGCACCGCAAAACCCGAATGCCGACCGTCAACCGGACTACATCTACTGCGGACGTGAACTTCCGGCACAGCGCGAGGCGGGCAGTGCTTACATCGTGGATGCGGACTGCTGGACGGGCGAAGAGGGTACCTTCCCGGTATTCAGTTTCAAGGCATTGTTCATGATGGGTGGTTGCAAGAGCGATCTTAAGTTTCTGTTCCTGCCCTATGGCGCACTGACCGAGGAGGTGCGTGTGTGCTTAAAGCATCATCCGGAGGTGGTGGTAATAGCGCAGAGCAACCATCAGAATCGTGTGGGCGAAATGCGTGCGTTGGTACACGAACTTACCTGCAACGACCTGCAAAACCCGGTGGTATTCTTCCAACACTATGCACACGGCGCCGATGAAAAGGAAGATTTTCAGGTGGAGAGTGCTGCGGATATGGGAGCTTTGGCCTTCGATGGATTGGTGGATGGTATCTACCTGCACAACCTTGGAAATATCCCTGCCGAAGTCATCGATGCTACTGCCTTTGGTATACTGCAGGCAGGTAGACTGCGCATGACGCAGACAGAGTATATCTCTTGTCCGGGATGCGGTCGTACGCTCTACAATCTGGAAGAGACCATCGCACGCATCAAGGCGGCAACGTCACATCTCAAAGGACTGAAAATAGGTATTATGGGATGTATTGTAAACGGCCCCGGCGAGATGGCGGATGCCGATTACGGATATGTGGGGGCAGCTCGCGGTAAAGTGAGTCTGTACCGTCGCAAGGAGTGTGTGGAAAAGAATATCCCGGCCGAGGAGGCGGTAGAGAAACTGCTCCAACTGATTCAGGCGGACAATAATAAATAAGGTGTCCGCTAAATAAAGACACCAAAGAACCCCAGGACGAGGCCTACAAAGAAACCGCCTGCCACTTGGCTCAACCGATGCAAGTGCAGGATAATACGGCAACTACCTACCAAGCCCGAAATAAGGAGGGTGAGGCAGAGCCACCAAACGGGGTTGAAAAGGAAGATAATGGAAAAGCCCAGCAGCGTACCGGTTATAGCACCGGTCGCTGCTGTGTGCATACTTATCTTCCACCAATTATTGATAAGTGCACACACTATCTGCAGGAGAAGTGCCGTGATGAGGATACTCTTGATGAAGTGCGGTATGCGCAATTGATCCATGAGAAAGAAACAAGCCATAAAGGAGACGATGGAGATGAAATAGGGAACCATGCGTCGTTCGCGGTGTCCTACTTGATGGGAGCTCCACCCCTTAAAACGTCGATAGGAGTAGATACCCAACTTAGGTATGGCTATGGTGAAACAATAGACCATAATCACGACCGTCAGTTTATAGAGAAAGGGAAGTATACTCATATAACTAAAGGTAAAGAGTATCACCATGCCCAACAACGGCATGTAAAAGGGGGAAAAGATGGAGGATATCCATCGTGCCAAACGTATCAAATATTTATCGCTCATCGTCTTAGTGATGCTTTGGGTATGTTTAATTGTTCTCTGTACTTGGTTACGGTGCGGCGGGCTACGGGAAGTCCTTGTGCCTTGAGCAACTCGGTTATCTTGTTGTCGGACAACGGGGCGGATTTGTCCTCGTTACTCACCAATTGTTTGAGAGCCGACTTTATTTTTGTCGTGGAGAGTTCTTCGCCTTCTTCGGTTACAAACTTATCCTTAAAGAAGTATTTCAGGGGGAATATGCCGAAATCTGTCTGCACGTACTTACTATTGTTAACACGTGAGACGGAGGATATACTGAGTCCCGTGACGTCGGCTATATCTTGCAACTTAAGCGGTTGCAGCGTATTTTCATCGCCGTCCACAAAGAATCGTGCTTGTTTTTGTAGTATGGCTGCCATGACCATACGCATGGTGGCTTGGCGCTCTTCGAGCGCATTGAGGAAGATTTGTGCCGATTCCACCTTTTGTTTGGCGTAAAGAAAGCCTTCGTTTTCGGAACGATTCAACTTTTCTTTCCGCTTTTGATAGTCGCTGAGCATGCGGGTAAAGGTATCGCTTACACAGAGTTTGGGAATACGCTCGTTGTTTATGTAGAAGGCCAACTTACCGTTATCGAGGGTTTCCACCACGAAATCGGGGATGACGGTCTCACCTATCTCCGTACCGTTCTCTACCGCTCCACCGGGTTTAGGGTTGAGTCGTTTGAGTATATTGAAGATACGCTCCACGCCTTCGTCGGAGAGTTTGAACTTCTTGGCAAAGAACTTACGATTTCTGCGACGGAACTCGTCGAAATATTTCTGTACTATGCTGATAGCAATGCGCTGTTCCTTGGTGCGCTCTCCCTCCGTACGCCGTAGCTGTAGGAGCATGCACTCTTGCAAATCGCGTGCACCCACACCGGCCGGGTCGAATCCTTGCAGTTCGGTCAACATCTCCTCTACCTCCTCTTCGTTCACCTCCATCTCGTGATAGATGGAGAGTTCCTGTACTATGCTCTGAATGGATTTATTCAGATATCCGGCACCATCCAGGGAACCGATAAGATATTCCATAATAGCCTTCTGTTGTTCGTTGAGCGACAAACAGCCGGCCTGCTCTTCCAGATATTCATATAAGGAGGTGGAACTCTCGTTGAACTCTCCCGTCTTACGGAAAGAGCTATCCTGCGAAGGGTCCGGAGCGTCGTCATCGCCATGGAGCGGTCCCCGACTGAATTCACCGCCCGTAAGTCCGTCGGCGAAGGAGTCCACGCGCTCCTCGTCCATCGCCATTTCGTCGGACACCGATTCTTCGTTGCGAGCGTCTTCCAATCCGGGATTATCCATCATCTCCGATTTCACGCGTTCTTGCAAGGCTGCAATCGGCATCTCCAAGAGACGGACGTAGAGCACCTGTTGGGGCGACAGCGTCTGAATCTGTTGCTGTTCCTGTTGTTGTGTTAGTCTTTGTGACATTCAGCTACTTCTTCTGTTATTTTATCTCCTCCAAGTCGTCGGTTATAATTTCGGGATCTATGATTTGTTCTCTTAGACAGTCCGCGAGTTCACGAGGACTTTCGTAACAAAGATTCGCGGCTATTTCTTTTTTTTGCTTCGGCTTTAGGGTTGCTTCGTTGGTAAGAAAATCGCGCATCTGCATGTAGCACCACGCGCCCCCACTGTCCTCCATGGGTTGGAGATTCCCTTTCCATTTGGTAAAAATAGGATGTTCTATCCTTTCGTCCACCACCTGTCTTACCGTTACCGAAAACTCCCAACTATCGCCGAAATCGTAAGTATAGACCAACTTATCGCCCACATCTTTCAAAAACTCCAAAACAGCAGTATCCTTTGCCTCGTGTGTATTGAAGAAATCGCAGTCTTCTTCGCTCGGACCTATAGAAAGTTCCTGGTCGTAAGCACACCTGCCGAAACACCACAGATGATAATCTCCGAGCGCATAAAGACTCTGAATCACCCGGTGCAATTGCAAAAAGTTAAAAGAGCCCGGAATCTGTGCCTCGCGCCAAACAGGAGGCTTGGTCACGTCCCGCATAGCAATTTTCAGAACAAGAGAGATATTCGCATCGCCCATCGAAGAGTCGGTTACGCGGGAACGGGATATTTTTTTCTCTGCCATGATGTTGTAAGGGTTTAGAACACAAAACCGACTCGGAAACGTGCGAAACGATTCTTTTGTCGGTCGTGTTGTGCTGTTCAGGAGAACAGTTGTGGGTTAATACTCATCCTCGTTGAATAAGAAATCCTCTTTGGTAGGATAGTCGGGCCAAATATCTTCTATTGCCTCGTAAATTTCGCCCTCGTCTTCTATTTCTTCAAGGTTCTCAATCACTTCCAGCGGCGCACCTGAACGTGTCGCGTAATCAATAAGTTCTTCTTTTGTTGCAGGCCATGGGGCATCTTCCAACTTAGAAGCTAATTCTAGTGTCCAATACATAATCTACTTTCTTTTAGATAAGATTTTCGGTAATCGTAAATTTGGAGTGCAAAATTACAATTTATATTGTTTTTAGCAAGTTTTTTTCCATAGAATTTCATCTATATTCTCTATTTTATTCAATTTACGTGATAAAACGAACAAATAGTCGGATAATCGGTTTATATACCTTAGTAAATTTTCATCAACGTTGGCCGTCCGGGAGAGTTGTACAATGGTGCGTTCGGCTCTCCGGCAGACGGTTCTACAGACGTGACATACAGCGGCCGAGCGTGCTCCGCCGGGGAGTATGAAGCCGGTCATGGGGGGAAGGGATGCGGTGAGTGCATCTATCTCTTGTTCCAATTGTTCTATCTTGGCGGTGGAGATGATGCTATTGGGGTGAAGCGGACGTTTGTCCGTATCGGTGGCGAGGTTGCTGCCTACCACAAACAGTTCGTTCTGGATATCGAGTATCCGGGTGCGGTCGTGTTCGTCGGTAAGATAGGTATGGAGCAGTCCCAGCTGAGCGTTGAGTTCGTCTATGTTGCCGTAGGATTCCAGGCGAATACAGTCTTTGGGTACGCGCTCGCCTCCCACGAGGGATGTCTCTCCCTTATCTCCACTTTTGGTGTATATTTTCATTCTATATGCTCTTTTTAGAAATTCACTATGTAGTCTTGTTTGTTGTATCGCTTATCAAACATGCTGATGCCCAAGTCGTAGAGGTCGAACGTAAGGACTACCTTTTCGTGTTTCTTGTAGGTGTTCCATTGTTCCTTGACGGCCGGTGTGCTGTATATGTCGTGTTCTACCAACAGGAAACCGTCTTTTATATAGGGTATAACCACGTCGATGGCGCGCGCGGTGTGGGTTCCTTGAGCCAGGTTCACTAAGATGCGTTTGTCTTGGTGCTCTTGCAATAGCTTGTCTAACTTCAGCAATCCATCGTCCGTGGGGTGTAATACATGGACCTTGGCATGTTTACATCCGGCGGAGAGATAGAGATAGGCGTCCTTGGACGGACCTCCGAAATCCACGATCACATCGGGTTGGTGGAAGTTGGCGATACGAAACAAGAGTTGGTCTACTCGTTTGGAGAATTGCACTTTATTCTCCTTTTTCATCTGTTTGTAGAGTGTTTCCAAGTTGGGATAATCGTAATAGGCCCCCTTTTCGTAGATGACTCCCGTGATGAAATCAAATGCGAAAGGCGACTGTACACCGTATCCTTTACGGTGTCTTATTCGCTTTATCCAGACCTTTATATGTTTCAACCTATCCATATCATTTCTTATATATACAGATGTTAATCATGTTATATTGCTGCAAATCTACACTTTTTTTTCATAAATGAGGCATTAAATCGCAAATTTATTGTATTTTTGCCCGTACATATAACAAAAATAGGAAATATGAAGAAGTTTTTAGTAGCTTTTACGGTCATGATCATGGCTGTATTGACACCGGCAAAGGCCGGACTCGACTGGGGTATCACCGCCGGTTGGAACTTGAGTAAAATGTCTGTGAGCAGTGAGGTTCTGGAATCCGATAACCATACCGGATGGTTTGCTGGTGCCAAAGCGGTATTCACAATTCCTGTAATAGGATTGGGTATCGATGGTTCTTTGATGTATTCTCAGCGTCAGTTCTCACTTGAGAATGAGGAAAATCTAACAAGCGACACCAAGACGGTGCGCAGTATTGCTGTTCCTATCAACCTGCGTTATACATTTGGTTTCAGCAGTGTTGCAGGAGTCTACGTGGCTACGGGTCCTCAGTTCAACTTCAACATCGGTGATAAATCATGGGGCGACCTTAAGAACACAACCCTCAAGAGTTCCGATTTATCCTGGAATATTGGTGCGGGCGTTAAGTTATTGAGCCACTTGGAGATTGGTGCAGCTTACAACATTCCGTTGGGCAAAACGGCTGAATATAAGCACGTAGATGCCGGTTCTACCCTTTCAACCATCAAAGATGCCAAGGCAAAGACTTGGCAGATATCTGCTACTTACTATTTCTAAGAGAAAGCTATTATATATAATAAGGAGACATCCCTTTCCGTGAAGAGCGGAAAAGGGATGTTTTTTAACGAGGATAACGTATGTTTGCCGATGTATTGCTCCCGCTGCCGCTTGTAGGCGCGTTTACATACCGAGTACCGACGGTGATGATGGATTCACTGGCCGTGGGTATGCGTGTACTGGTTCCCTTTGGCAAGAAGAAGGTGTACACGGGGATTGTAACGGATATACGCGAGTCGTTCAACAAAACGGACAGCACCCAACAGCCGGATTTTGTAGTGAAGGAACTCCAGGAACAACTGGATTCCGCACCCATACTGCTCCCCACCCAGTATCGATTGTGGCAATGGATGGCAGCATACTATCTTTGTTCCGAGGGCGAGGTGATGAAGGCGGCACTCCCCTCCGGACTGAAACTGGAGAGCGAGAGTTTGGTTACTCTGCAAGAGGATGAAGCATGGATAGACGTCGAGCTCACACCCGGAGAACAGAGCATCATTGACGTATTGCATACGCATAAATCACTAAGCATCGCAAAGATACAGGCCTCAACCACCCTAAAGTGTGTAGAACCGGTACTGAAACATCTTTTGGAACTGGGTGTGGTCATCATGCAGGAGGAGGTACGACGTAAGTTTGTGCCCAAAACGGAGATGCACGTTCGGCTGACATCTGCTTGTTTTACCGTTGCCGCTATCGAGGAGTCGTTGCGGGAGTTGGACACCAAACGCACACAAAATCAGCATCGACTACTGGAGGTTTACCTGCAACGTTCCGCTGCCACCGCTGCGGCACGCTTGGAGAACGAACATCTCTTGCAGGAGGTTAGCAAGAGGTCGCTGCTCGACGAAGCAAAGGTCTCGGACGCCGTTCTTAAAGGGCTGATACAAAAAGGCATCCTCGAAATCTACCCCTACGAAGTGGCCCGCCGCCGACAAGAGGATGCGGCATGTATGCCTCTGCATGCACTCAACGAAGCACAACAAACGGCATACGATTCCATAAAACAAGTATTTACGCAAAAAGATATCTGTCTGCTGCACGGCGTTACCTCGAGCGGAAAGACAGAGATTTACATACATCTCATAGAGGAGATGATCCAACAAGGCAAACAAGTTCTCTATCTGTTGCCCGAAATTGCCCTCACCACCCAGATTACGGAACGACTCTCCAAGGTGTTTGGCAATAAGTTGGGCGTATATCACTCCAAATTCCCGGATGCCGAACGGGTTGAGATGTGGAAAAAGATGCTCTCGGATTCCCCCTATCAGGTGGTACTGGGAGTACGTTCCTCCATCTTTCTACCATACAAGGACCTGGGACTGATTATTGTAGACGAGGAACACGAAACCACTTACAAACAACAAGAACCGGCTCCCCGCTACAAGGCCGGCGATGTTGCACTGATTCTCTCGTCCTATTTTAAGGGGAAGGTCCTTCTGGGCAGTGCCACCCCCTCCATTGACTCCTACTACCACGCCACACAAGGACACTTCGGATTGGTGGAACTAACTCAACGTTATCAAAACATAGAACTGCCGCATATAGAGGTGGTGGATATAGGCGATCTGCAACACCGACGCATGATGCGGGGTGCTTTCTCTCCCACACTCCTCAACGAAATGCAACAGGCCTTGGACCGCAAGGAACAGGTAATTCTCTTCCAAAATCGTCGTGGCTTTGCACCGGTAGTGGAGTGTCATAGTTGCGGATGGGTGCCCCGTTGCAAACAGTGCGATGTGTCGCTTACCTACCACAAGGAACGCAACGTATTGGTGTGCCACTACTGCGGTTATACGGAGCTATTGCCCTCCAAGTGTCCGTCCTGCGAAGAGACGGATTTGCGGCACAAGGGATACGGCACGGAGAAGGTTGAAGAGGAGATACAAGCACTCTTCCCGGGGGTGGCGACGGCACGATTGGACTTGGATACCACCAAGAGTCGTACGGCCTACGAACGTATTCTGGCCGATTTTGCAGCACGCAAAACCTCCATACTTATCGGTACTCAAATGGTAACCAAGGGATTGGACTTTGACCATGTACATGTGGTGGGCATTCTGAATGCCGACTCCATGATGAACTATCCGGATTTCCGAAGCTACGAACGAGCCTATCAAATGATGGTACAGGTGGCAGGACGCGCCGGTCGCAAAGGGGAACGGGGTAAAGTGATTCTACAAACCAAGATGCCGGACAATCCTCTAATCGGTCAGATTGTTGCCGGAGACTATGCTGCCTTTTTCCGAACACAAGCACAGGAACGGGAACTGTTTCACTACCCGCCCTACTATCGCTTAATCAATATCTACATAAAGCACAAGGATATGCGCACGGTCGACCTGGCCGCACAGCGATTGGCACAACTCCTGCGTCAAACCTTCGGCGAACGGGTATTGGGACCGGACATTCCACCGGTTTCACGCATACAAACCCTGTTTATCCGAAAGATGATGCTCAAGATAGAACCCGGAGCATCGCGCCCCAAGGTAAAGGAATGGCTCCGCTACACACTCAGTGTGCTACTGCAGGACAAGCGATTTACGTCGTTGGTGTGCTACTACGATGTGGATCCACAGTAGGCAACACCTCCAACCGTGGAGTGGGCTTCACCTCGTTCGGGTACTGTATACGGGTGTGATATATGGTACGCAACTTCTCCTTAAACACCTCCTTTATCGTGCTGATATCTCGGAAGGTGATGGGACACTCGCGGAAATAGCCATCGTTCACCTGTCCGTCTATGATGCGCTCCACCAGATCATTGATGCTTTCCGTGGTGTAATCCTGTAGACTGCGCGATGCAGCCTCCACGGAATCGGCCATCATCAAGATGGCTTGCTCCGGGGTAAACGGATTCGGACCGGGATAGGTAAAGAGTGCATCGTCTATCTCCTCGTCTTGGTGCTCGTTCTTGTACTTTATATAGAAATACTTGGCCTTGCCCGTACCATGGTGGGTGGCTATGAAGTCGCGTATCACCTTGGGGAGATTGTACTTCTCGGCCAATTTAATACCCTCTGTAACATGCTCTATGATGATGCGAGCGCTCTCCTCGTAGGTCAACGCTTCGTGCGGATTCATCTTGTTCTGGTTCTCGGTGAAGTAGATGGATTTGCGTATCTTACCGATATCGTGATACAACGCTCCCGTACGCACCAACTGACTCTTTGCACCTACCCGTACAGCGGCTTCGGCTGCAAGATTGGCCACCTGCATGGAGTGTTGGAAGGTTCCGGGGGCCTCCTCGGACATCTTGCGCAACAATGGGTTGTTGGTATTGGAGAGTTCCACGAGTGTCACATTGGAGGTAAAGCCGAACATCTTCTCCAATAGGAACATAAAGGGATAAGCGAACAACAGCAGAACACCGTTGATGACAAAGGAATAGACATGCTGAAGGTTCTGAACATCTATCTTGTTACCTATCATAAGGTCTATGGAACAATACACGACGACAGAGGTAACGGTCACCGCCAAGGAGCTGCGGAAGATGTGCGAACGTTGCGACAACTCACTCAACGCATAGATGGCTGCCAAACCCGCCATCACCTCCACCACAAAAAACTCGTAGGAGGAATCTGTCAAATGTGCACATATCAACATGGTACATACATGCAACATAAAGGCCGTTCGAGAATCCATAAAGACGCGGCTGAAAATAGGAATCATGGCATAAGGAATGAGATACAAATCCGTATACCCCGCCTTTAAATAAAAAGAGGAGATGATGGGGAATATAGCCATGAGAGAGAACAGCAACAACACATTACGCGCATTCATCAAGAAGTCCTTTCGGAAGAGAGAGAGATAAAGCATGAAACTCAGGACCATCATCAACGTAAAAATGCATTGTCCCAATACTGCTCCATCCTCCTGGTCTACCATTTTCTCCGCGCGTTTGGTATATTCGCGCTTCAGAGAATTCAGAATCTGCCGGATATTCTCGTCCACGAGTTCTCCCTGATCCACAATCTTTTGTCCCTTCACCACCATACCGACGGTTTCCGAAACCGAAGCTCGCAAGTCCTTTTCCGTTTCCTCGCTTTTTTGGACATCCCGTAGCATATTGGCCGAGATATAACGATTCAGTTTGCACTGCTTCAAGATACTTTTCTTGAAATGAATGGTATCGTTGTTCAGCATTTTTTCATAGGCGGTACGCAACGTATTGAAGTTGTTCAGCTCATACTTATAGGCATTTCTCTCATCCACCAACTGGATGTAATCACGCCCCGCCTCCTTCAAGCGGTTGTAATCTTCGTTTTCCAATACGCCCACCTCGTATACCTGCTCCAACATACGCTTTATGTAGCGGATATAGTCGTCGGGTACCTGTCCCTGCAGTTCCCGTTCCATCAAAGCCTCTTGTTGCACCTGTATATCCCGGTTGATGGTATAGTAAGGAGCAAACTGACGCATAACGCTATCCAGCTCCTTCGCCATCACTTGGTCGTCTTTGTAGATCGGGAAATCGTACGAAGCAATCAGTTGAGAGTATCTCCAAGGCTTATTTAAGTCGTATTGATAATTGAACCGATCGTTGTTTCTCGGCATACAGTACACAATCAGCACCGTACAGACCAACACAATCAGCGTACGGTAAATATAATCCTTACGCGACAATATCTGAATATTATTATACCTGCTCATCTCAAAAACCTTCCTTTATTTGATGGAAAAATTCATAATTATTCTTTTTATGGGGCGAAAGTAGTAAAAAAATCTATATCTTTGCAACGAATTTTGAAAAAAACTATTAGATAGAGCATAATTTATGGCAGAAAGAAGAGTTCGTGTCCGTTTTGCGCCGAGTCCAACGGGTGCTTTGCACATAGGTGGTGTTCGCACCGCATTGTATAATTACCTCTTTGCGCGTCAGCATGGGGGTGACCTGATTTTTCGTATAGAAGACACCGACAGCACCCGTTTTGTTCCGGGTGCCGAGGAATATATATTGGAGGCTTTTAAATGGTTGGGCATTCAGTTTGACGAGGGTGTCAGCTTCGGCGGCAGCCATGGTCCGTATCGTCAGAGCGAGCGCCGCGATATTTATCGTAAGTATGTAAAGGAGTTGCTGGACAATGGCAAGGCTTACATGGCATTCGATACGCCGGAGGAGTTGAACGCGAAACGTGAGGAGAAGGACGAGAATGGTAAGAGTACCAATTTCCAGTACGATGCGCACACGCGTATGCAGATGCGTAATTCTCTGTCGCTCCCGGCAGAGGAGGTTCAGCGTCTGTTGGCCGAGGGTGCTCAGTATACGGTTCGCATGAAGATTGAACCGGGTGAGGAGATTCATGTAGACGATATCATCCGTGGCGATGTGGTGGTCAACTCCTCTATCCTCGATGATAAGGTACTGTATAAGAGTGCCGATGACCTGCCTACATATCACTTGGCCAACATCGTGGACGACCACTTGATGGAGGTGACGCACGTAATCCGTGGTGAGGAGTGGTTGCCGAGTGCACCGCTGCACGTACTGTTGTATCGTGCATTTGGTTGGGAGGATACCATGCCGCGCTTTGCACACCTTCCGTTGTTGCTGAAACCGCAGGGTGCGGGCAATGGTAAGTTGAGCAAACGAGACGGTGATAAACTGGGTTTCCCGGTATTCCCGTTGGAGTGGCACGACCCCAAGACCGGCGAGGTGAGCAGCGGTTACCGCGAACAGGGATACCTGCCGGAGGCTGTCATCAACTTCCTGGCTCTGTTGGGCTGGAACCCCGGAACCGATCAGGAAGTGCTTTCTATGGAGGAACTTATCCAATTGTTCGACCTGAGCAAGTGCAGCAAGGCCGGTGCTCGTTTCGACTATGTAAAAGGCATGTGGTTCAACCACGAATATATACTCAAGAAATCCGATGCAGAATTACTGCCGGCCTATAAGGAGCTGTTGAACGCCGAGGGTATCACCGATACCGATGAGCGCATCGCCTCCGTTATCGGCATGATGAAGGGACGTGTAAACTTTGTGAAGGAGCTGGTTCCACTCTGCCGTTTCTTCTTTGTGGCACCTACCGAGTACGATGCCAAGACCGCCAAGAAGCGTTGGAAGGCAGACTCTCCCGTACAGATGGAGGAGTTGGCACAGTTCCTCGAGGCACTCGAAGACTTCTCTTTGGAGCACCAGGAGACCTCCGTTATGGCATGGATAGAGGAAAAGGGCTACAAGACCGGCGACATCATGAACGCATTCCGTCTGCTGTTGGTGGGCGAGGGCAAAGGACCGCACATGTTCGACATCTCGGCTTTCCTGGGCAAGGAGGAGACATTGCGCCGTATGCGTCGTGGAATCGAAGTGATAACGAACGGTCGTGTTGTGAAGCACGAAGACGAATCCGAATGGATAGCTGCCGGCGAATAAAGGAACTAAAGACAGACAGATGCTTTATTATTTAGCAATATACATATATATGTTGGGCGTATCCATCGCCGCTCTTTGGAACAAAAAGGCTCGACTCATGTTCAAGGGGCGTTGGAACACGTTCCTTATATTACGCAAGCAAATAAAGAAAGACGAAAAGTACATTTGGTTCCATGCGGCCTCGTTGGGTGAGTTTGAACAGGGACGTCCGTTGATGGAGCGCATACGTGCGTTGCACCCGGAATACAAGATTCTGCTTACCTTCTTTTCGCCTTCGGGCTACGAGGTGCGCAAGAACTACGAGGGGGCGGATGTTATCTGCTACCTTCCGTTCGACACGCCGGGAAACATCCATAGTTTCATGCGATTGGCTCACCCGTCTATGGTTATCTTTATTAAGTATGAGTTCTGGGGAGGTATCTTGAAGTTGGCTCGCAGGAAACGTCTGCCGGTCTACAACATCTCTTGTATCTTCCGAGAGAACCAGATTTTCTTCCGTTGGTATGGGGGTAAGTACCGCAAGGTGCTGCGCTGTTTCGACCACTTCTTTGTGCAAAACGAGGAAAGCAAAAAGTTGCTGGAGGCACATAACATCAAGCATGTTACGGTTACGGGCGATACGCGTTTCGACCGTGTATTGGATATAAAGAATCAGGCGAAGGAATTGCCCTTGGTGGAGCGCTTTAAGCAGAACTCGCAGGGAGCATCCGACCGTGTTTTCATTGTGGGCAGCAGCTGGGGGCCGGACGAGGATATCTATATTCCGTTCTTCAACGCGCATCCGGAGTATAAGTTGATCATTGCACCGCACGAGATACACGAATCGCATCTCGCAGAAATAGAACATAAGCTCAAGATGAAGTCGGTACGCTACACGCAAGCCAACGAGGCCAACATAGCGGAGGCTCGTTGCCTCATCATCGATTGCTTCGGATTGCTCTCCAGCATCTATCGCTACGGAGAGGTGGCCTACATCGGTGGTGGCTTCGGCGTGGGCATTCACAATGTTCCGGAGGCGGCAGTCTATGGCATTCCGGTGATGTTCGGACCGAACAACAAGCGATTTATGGAGGCACAAGCTCTTCTGTCACTGGGAGGTGCCACGGAGATAAAGGACCGCAAATCGTTCGAGGCGCGCATTCAAACCTTGCTGACGCAGGAAGAGGAGCGCAAACGTGTGGGCGACATATGTCGTAGCTACATCCACGACAACGCCGGTGCAACCGATAAGATTTATTCCATGCTCGATTTCAGCAGAATACGATAGAAGCATCGTGTACGTTTCCATAAAAAGGAGTCCGCAAAACGAACGTGTTTTGCGGACTCCTTTTTTTATTTCTTCTCGGCAGCTTCCAACTGTTTGCTCCACTTCTGCAAACGCTTGTATTCCTTCTTCGTCAACCGCATGAAAGAGCCATGCTGCGGACCGGTAACGCCCTCTATATCTACCGGGTCGGAAAAGTTTCGCAAGTACTTATCCGCCTTACAGATACGGTAATGTTTGGGACGGCTGGTATACTCTATGTACGCCACACGCCACGTATCATCGCCTATCAACTGAAAGGCCGAACTACCCTCACACTTCTTGTCCCCCTCGAAACTCACATAATCGTCCTCTACCGGTTCGCTCCACGGACCCGTCAACTTATCGGCAGTAGCCGTGTAAATACCCGGTTTACCCCCCTCCTTCTTTATCAACATGTGGTACTTACCGTCGGATGGCAGGTAGTTGATATCGGCATCGATGGTCGCATATCCCCAATCGAACAACAACTGCGGTTTTGTCAATTTGGTAAAACTCCTATCCGCATAGGAATAGTACATACGGTCGTAGGCCTCTTCTGCCTGGTTCCAAAGGGAATAGTAGATAAAGTAGCCACCTTTTTCACCGTTAGGCCACACATAGGCAGGATCCCAAAAAATTTGCGGAGCCCATACTCGGTTTATCGTGCTCCAATTCTTATATACATCCTTGGACGATGAATCGCAGAAGATGGATGGACCTTTGCGAAAATCGAACGTCACAGACGACCATTCCGTAAGATTCTTACTCGTAAGCAAGTCCATACCGTAGTTGTCCCACTTGTGCGATTTAGCCACACACATATCGGTGGTCACCATAAGGTAACCCTTGCCACCGGAAGCACGACAGATATATGCATCGCGCGTACCGCCCTCTATGCGAGCATGCTCTTTGGCTTCGAAGATGGGTTTACCCTTGTTGATATCTTCGTAGTGATACCCGTCGCGACTCAAGGCATACGCCGTCCACTCACCCCGGTCACTCATGTGACAATATAGATAACCGTATGTACCCTTCTGCACATTTTGCGAACGTACACCGGAAACGCCCATAAAAGAGAATAAAGCACACAAAAAGATGCTTTCTAATGTTTTTTTTCGGTTCATTTTTGGTATTGATTACTAATTTGCCCACAAAAATAGTCATTTTATTTGTGATTTCGCGTTACTTGCACTAATTTTGCATCAAGAAAATAAAAAGACGAGTAAAAATGGAATATAATTTCAGAGAAATAGAGAAAAAATGGCAACGTTCGTGGGTGGAGCAACAGACCTACAAGGTAAAGGAGGACGAGAACAAGAAAAAGTTCTATGTCCTGAACATGTTCCCCTACCCAAGTGGTGCCGGTCTGCATGTAGGACACCCGCTGGGATACATTGCCAGCGATATCTATGCACGCTATAAGAGACTGCAGGGATACAATGTTTTGAACCCTATGGGATACGATGCTTACGGTCTTCCGGCCGAGCAGTATGCCATCCAAACGGGACAGCATCCGGCGGTAACTACGGTAAACAACATCAACCGTTACCGCGAACAGTTGGATAAGATCGGTTTCAGCTTCGATTGGGACCGCGAGGTTCGCACCTGCGACCCGGGTTACTACCACTGGACACAGTGGGCTTTCCGCAAGATGTTCTTGAGCTACTACGACAATACCAAGAAGCGTGCTTGCCCCATAGAGGAGTTAGTGGAGCACCTTTCCAAGCAAGGAACCGAGGGATTGGATGTAGCTCAGAGCGAGGAACTCACCTTCACGGCCGAGGAGTGGAACGCTATGGACAGCGTAAAGCAGCAGCAGACACTCATGAACTATCGTATCGCTTATCTGGGCGAGACCATGGTGAACTGGTGTCCGCAGTTGGGTACCGTATTGGCCAACGATGAGGTGGTAGACGGTGTGAGCGAGCGTGGCGGTTATCCGGTAGTACAGAAGAAGATGAAGCAGTGGTGCTTGCGTGTTTCCGCTTATGCACAGCGATTGCTCGACGGACTGGAGACCGTGGACTGGACCGATTCTCTGAAAGAGACTCAACGCAACTGGATCGGTCGTAGCGAGGGTACCGAGGTGGAATTCAAGGTCAAGGATTCCGATGTTACTTTCACCATCTTTACGACGCGTGCCGACACCATGTTCGGTGTTACCTTCATGGTATTGGCACCGGAGAGCGAACTGGTAGCACAGCTCACCACACCGGAGCAAAAGGCCGAGGTAGAGGCGTACCTGGAGGCTACAAAGAAGCGTACGGAGCGTGAGCGTATCAGCGACCGCCGCGTATCGGGTGTCTTCTCCGGTTCTTACGGTATCAATCCGTTTACGGGAGAAGCTATCCCTATCTGGATTTCCGATTATGTATTGGCAGGTTACGGTACCGGAGCCATCATGGCGGTGCCGGCACACGATAGCCGCGACTATGCGTTTGCCAAACATTTCAACTTGCCCATCATCCCGTTGATCGAGGGTTGCGACGTGAGCGAGGAGAGCTACGATGCCAAAGAGGGTATCGTCACCAACAGTCCGCGTGCGGGTGTTAAGCCGTATATAGACTTCTCTCTGAACGGTTTAACGGTAAAGGAGGCAATTGCAGCCACCAAGAAGTATGTTAAGGAACAGCAACTGGGACGTGTCAAAGTGAACTTCCGCCTGCGCGATGCTATCTTTAGCCGTCAGCGCTATTGGGGTGAGCCGTTCCCGGTTTACTATAAGGACGGCATGCCGCAGATGATTCCGGAGGAGTGTCTGCCCATCTGCTTGCCGGATGTACAGAAGTTCGAACCTACCGAAACGGGCGAACCTCCATTGGGGCACGCACAGAAGTGGGCGTGGGACGAGGCAAACAAGTGCATCGTGGAGAACGCACGTATCGACAACAAGACCATTTTCCCGTTGGAATTGAACACCATGCCGGGCTTTGCGGGTAGCTCTGCGTACTACTTGCGCTATATGGACCCCAAGAACGACCAAGCTTTGGTAAGTGAGAAGGCTGTCAACTACTGGCAGAACGTAGACCTCTATGTGGGTGGTACCGAGCACGCTACCGGTCACCTTATCTATAGCCGCTACTGGAACAAGTTCCTGCACGACTACGGATACAGCGTACAGGAGGAGCCGTTCCGAAAGTTGGTAAACCAAGGTATGATACAGGGACGCAGCAACTTTGTTTACCGTATCAAAGACACCAACACCTTCGTATCTCACGGTCTTAAGGACCAATACGACACCACTCCTATCCACGTAGATGTCAACATAGTAAGTGCCGACATCCTCGATGTAGAGGCCTTCAAGGCTTGGCGTCCGGAGTACAACAACGCCGAGTTCATCCTCGAAGACGGCAAGTATATCTGCGGATGGGCGGTAGAGAAGATGAGTAAGAGTATGTTCAACGTGGTGAACCCGGATATGATTGTAGAGCGCTACGGTGCCGACACCCTGCGTTTGTACGAAATGTTCCTGGGCCCGGTAGAACAGTCTAAGCCCTGGGATACCAACGGCATAGACGGTTGCCACCGCTTCCTGAAGAAACTCTGGAATCTCTACTACGGAAAGGACGATAGTTTCCTGCCGCAAGAAGGCGAGGCATCCAAGGAGGAGATGAAGAGCATTCACAAACTCATCAAGAAGGTAGGAACCGATATCGAGCACTTCTCCTACAACACCTCCATCAGTGCCTTCATGATTTGCGTAAGCGAACTGGCACAACTCAAGTGCCGCAACAAGGAGGTATTGGAAGACCTGGTTATCCTGTTGGCCCCCTTCACACCGCACCTGTGCGAGGAGTTGTGGCACCAATTGGGACACGAGGGTAGCGTATGCGACGCCACATGGCCCGCATTCGATGAGAAGTACCTCAAGGAAGACGTCATCAACTATTCCATCTCCTTCAACGGAAAGACACGCTTTGTGTTGCCATTTGCACCGGAGATGAAAAAGGAAGAGATAGAAAAAGCCGTGCTGGCCAATGAGCAGACCGGCAAGTACATCGAGGGTATGCAGATTGTAAAGATTATCGTGGTACCCGGTAAGATTGTAAATATCGTTCTCAAGAAATAAACAAGTCCGTCGGGCGGAAGAAAGAGAGCCGCCCGACCGGACCTTTTTTTACTCGTTTAATAAATACGCTCAAACAATAAGAAATATGACGAACGCACAGAAAATCTGGCAGGAAGTTAAGGACTACGTACTGATTACCGTCGGGGCATGCATCTACTGTCTCGGTATCGTATGTTTCTTCCTCCCCTATGGAATTACTACCGGAGGTGTTGCCGGTTTGGCCACCATCTTCTTCTACTGGTTGAACATCCCCATCCAGTACACTTACTTTTCCATCAACATCGTATTATTGTTGATCTCCATTAAGGTATTAGGCTTTAAATTCAGCCTCAAGACCATCTATGGTGTAGGTATTGTCACCGTACTCCTAAGTTTCCTACAATCTCTGATTTTGAACCCCGATGCTACCTTCCCGAAATGGTTGGGACAAGAGGAGGCCTTCATGGCATGTATCATCGGTGCCGGTATAGAAGGATTCGGATTGGCGTTCATCTTCCTGAACAACGGTTCTACCGGAGGAACGGATATCATTGCAGCCATTGTTCACAAATACCGCGACGTGGGATTGGGACGCGTGTTGGCCTACTGCGACATTGTAATTGTTGGAACCAACTACTTCATCTGGCACGATTGGAAGCGTATGGTCTTCGGCTTCTGCACCCTGCTCATCTGCAACGTCATGGTGGATTACGTCATGAACAGTGCGGCTCGTAGTGTTCAGTTCATGATTTTTAGTCGTCACCATGCTAGGATAGCGTGCGCCATCAACAAACGTTTGCACCGCGGATGCACAGTGCTGCACGGTGAGGGCTGGTACAGTAAGCAGGAGATGAAGGTATTGGTGGTTCTGGCACGTCAGCGCGAGAGTGTGGAGATGTTCCGACTCATCAAGGAGATAGACCCCGACGCATTTGTATCCCAAAGCGTGGTAACGGGCGTCTTCGGTAACGGATTCGACCGCATAAAGGTAAAAGCGCGTAAAAAAGGAAACCCAAAAGAGGAAACGACAGGAACGGAGCCTCAACAAATAACCGATACAACAACCGCATGAGAAAATTAGTTTTTGCCACCAACAATGCGCATAAACTGGAAGAGGTGCGAGCCATCCTTGGCGACAAGGTGGAGGTGCTGAGTCTGCGGGATATTCACTGCGAGGTGGATATCCCGGAGACGGCAGACACCCTCGAAGGGAATGCGCAGATGAAGGCTGAGTATATCTATAAGAACTATGGTTTGGATTGCTTTGCCGACGATACAGGCCTCGAAGTGGAGGCGTTAGGCGGTGCTCCGGGTGTGTACACCGCACGCTATGCCGGTGGTTCCGGACACGATTCCGAGGCAAATATGAACAAGTTATTGCACGAATTGAGCGAAAAAAGTAACCGAAACGCACAATTTCGCACCGTTATTGCGTTAATAATAAAAGGAGAGGTACACCTCTTCGACGGGATCGTTCGGGGTGAAATCACGCGCGAGAAACAGGGAACGGCCGGATTCGGCTACGATCCTGTGTTTGCTCCCGAGGGACAAAACGGTAAAACTTTTGCGGAACTGGGCAATGAAATTAAAAATTCCATCAGTCATCGTGCTCGTGCCGTAGCACAGTTGTGCCGTTTCCTTACAACGGAGTAGACAACGAGTGACGTAACCTGAATAATAACATGATATAACAGTGATTGAGATGCGTAAGGCAAAACAATATCTATGGGTGATAGCATGCCTGCTATTGTGCATGGCACCGTGGACGGGGGGCAAACTTTCGGCACAAGAGATTGGTTCGTGGGAGTTGTTCCCATCGTACCACAACGCTACTTGCTGCAGAGTGGCAGACGGTAGAGTGTATGTAGTGGCCAACGGAAACTTGTATTCTTACAATACGGAGGACTCCGAGGTAGAGACGTACAGCCGACTTACCGGTCTGAGCGATATCGGGATAGAACGGATTGAGTACAATAGCGAGGTCAAAAAACTGTTGGTCCTTTATTCCAATGCCAACATAGACATCATAGATGTTCGTACAAACGAGGTGGTAAACATGCCGCAACTCAAAGAGAAAACGTTTTCCGATAACACCGTGAACGATGTGCTCATAGAGGAGGAACGTGCCTATCTGAGTTGCAACTATGGTATCGTAGTCATCGATATGGAGCAGGAGGCCTTCATCTCCATCTACAATCCAGGTGGACAGGTTCTCACGACGATTCTGTACGATGGGAAAGTGTATGCACAGACCATTATTTCCGGCAAGCGCTCTATTCTCAGTGGCAGCCTGTCGGCCAACCTGCAGGATCCGTCCCAGTGGACGACCATCGGTTGGGGATTCTTCAAGATGCGCATGCTGGGCGATAAACTTTACGCTATAAACAACACCTCCGTTTATCGCTTTGAGATGCCCGGGGTAACCAAAGGAGTAAACATCTTTTCCGGAACCGGTTTTACGAATTTACAATACATCCACACCTCTACGGGAGACAAACTTATGGTTATCGGGAAAGACAAATTGCATGTATTCGACGGAACCGACGATACCCCTACGACATACCCCCTACCCGATGGAATGAAATCTCTGGATTACGACTCCGGCAATTACTATGTGGCACGTGGTTCCGAGGGACTGTGTACGTATAAGTATCAAAACGATGAGTGGGTAGAGACGGCAGGCGATATAACACCCAATAGTCCCGTACGCGATTATTTCAGTTATCTTAAGTACGAAGGAAACCGTTTGTTGGTTGCCGGCGGTAGTCACAACTATACGGGAAACTATTATCAGGGTACCGTCATGTATCTGGAAGACGATACTTGGACCAATTTCGAGGAGGACACCTCCTACAAAGCCGAAGGCATCGCAGAGGGAACGGGAAAAGCCTACGTCAACATCACCTCCGTAGCACAAGACCCCTTTGACGAAAACCACCATTTTGCCTCCTCCGCAGGACACGGTATTTACGAGTTCCGCGATGCCAAACTGGTGAATCACTACGACTGCACCAACAGCCCCCTCTCTTCCATCCGTCCCGAAAGTTCCAACTACAAGCACTACGTTCGCGTCAACGGACTCACCTACGACAGCGAGGGCAACCTGTGGATGTTCAACAACGAGGTAGACACCATTATCCGCATCCTTAAGCACGATGGCACCTGGGCCGCTCAGTACTACGAACCCATAGAAGGGAACTCCAAATTCGATGTCTTTAAGATGCGCGACAACACCGTGTGGATAAACTCCGAGCGAACAACGGAATCGGCAGGATTGGCACGCATACGCTACAACAACAATACACCGGCAAGCAACCGCTCCGGCAGCATGATATTCAAGCACAATACCTGCACCAACCAAGATGGAGTGAACTATACGGTAGACTATTATTATTGCATAGAGTTCGATAAGAACGGCCAACTCTGGATTGGTACCAACCTGGGCCCCTTTGTGCTCGAGGACCCGGACAACTTTACCGAAAATACCGCCTACACACAGATTAAGATAAACCGCAACGATGGTTCCGGACTGGCCGACTACCTTCTGAGCGGTATCTCCATCACCGCTATTGCCGTAGACGGTGCCAACCGCAAATGGTTGGGTACCGACGGACAGGGTGTCTATCTACTCAGTGCCGACGGACAGGAGACCCTTCAGCACTTCACCACCGAGAACTCACCGCTGCCTTCCGACTATATCACCTCTATTGCCGTCAACGAGGAGACCGGTGCCGTGATGTTCGGTTCCATGTCGGGACTCGCTTGCTACTACAGCGATGCCGTAGAACCCGAGGAGACGCTCAACGAGGACAACATCTACGCCTACCCCAACCCCGTTCGCCCGGAATACTCCGGCGATATCTATGTGCGCGGACTCTCCTCCGACTGCACCGTAAAGATATGCACCACCTCCGGCCAACTGATAGCACAAGGCACCTCCAATGGAGGTTTGTTTACGTGGGACGGCCGCGACCAACGAGGACGCAGGGTAGCTGCAGGTATATATAATGTGTTTGTAAGCGATGCCGGAGCCTCCAAAGGAGTTGCCTGCCGCATTGTCATCATACGTTGATTTTTCATCCACAGACCATGAAATATAATAAAATACTAACCCTCCTGCTTCTGGCCATCGCACTGCCCATGCATGCGCAGAGCGAGCAGTGGCAGGTGGAAGCGGAAGCCAACGATACGAAAGTAAGCTTCCGGGGCGATACCGTCGACATGGTAGCGCCCAAAGGACTCTCCCTTTGGTACAAAAAAGCCATGAAAGGGAATGTAGTGATTGAATACGATGCTTGCGTGGTGGGCGACGGACGCCTATCCGACCTCAACTGTTTCTGGATGGCGAGCGACCCGAAAGCGAAGGATCCGTTTGCCAACCTCAAAAAACGTGGCGGTGTGTTCAACAATGCGTATGCTCTCCAACTCTACTACATGGGGTACGGAGGCAACAGCAACTCCACCACCCGTTTTCGTCGCTACGACGGCAACACGGCTACAAAACCCGCCATTCTGCAGGAATACACGGATGCAGCTCACCTGTTGCGCCCCAACCACTGGTACCACATACGCCTGGAACAGATAGACGGTAAGGTGCGTTACTACATAGACGGACAGTGCTTGGTGGATTACTACGACGCCCAACCCCTCACACGCGGTTGGTTTGCCTTTCGCACCACACAGAGTCACACCCGTTTGGCGCATTTCCGCTACACGGCCATCAACCCCACGACCTCTCCCATCACACTAAAATGGATTAAAGAGGGAACACAGGCCTACGGTATAGATGTCCCCTCTACCTTCGGTGTGCCCTTTGAACAGGGACGTGTTAAGAGCGATACACCTATGCTGATGGCAGTAGGCGACAACCGATTGGTACAGCCGGAGTCCTGGCCGTTGGCATACTGGCCGGACGGGAGTATCAAGTGGATGGGGGTATCTGCCGTGGTTCCCGCCGGGTCCGACAGTTGTTTGTTGGCGGTGGGCAACGAACAGATAAAGAAATTGTCCGTTTCCAAGAAGAAGACAACAACCGCACAAATTGTTAAGAAGGAGACCTCCTCACAGTATATTATCAACACCGGTAAGATGACCTTCTACGTACCCAAAGGCGGCACGGAGAACCTCATAGACAGCATTGTGGTAAACGGCAAACGCGTGGGCGGTGCCACCACCCTGGCTGCAGCGCTGCAAGAGGACAAAAACGAGGCGCGCTACACCACATCACTTATCAGTAAGGTAAAGAGCGTAATAGTAGAACACGATGGTCCCTACCGCGTAGTACTGAAGTTGGACGGTGTACACACCCCCGGCGACTGCCTCCCCTTCGTCATCCGCCTCTGCTGCTATGCCGGAAGCGATGAAATAAAGGTGGTATACACCCAGTTGATTGACGCGCGATACGACACCCGGCAGATTTCTGCCCTCGGACTCCAGATGCGTGTCCCCATGCGCGAGGCTGCTTACAACCGCCATGTAGCCTTCTCTATGGGCGATGCCGGCGTATGGAGCGAATCCATACAACCGCTGGAAAGTAGAAGATTGGTGGAGATGCCGCAGGAATACCGCGGCAGCTACGCCGAGAAACTCTCCGGTGAGGCACAGAGCGATGCGGAATTTTACCAGGTGGCAGGTATTAAGTTGCCGGAGATTTCCGCCTTCAGCGAAAAGTCGCAAGAACTCATCTCCCACCTGGCACAATGGGACGAATACCGTCTCTCCCAACTCTCACCCGGTGCCTGCTCCATCCGCAAGAAGGCCATCAGCACCGCTCCGTGGATTGGAACCAAGGAGGCACACCGTTCGGAGGGCGTCCTCTTTGTGGGCGATGTCACCGGTGGTATGATTTTGGGAATGAAGGATTTTTGGCAGTCTTTCCCCTCTACCTTACAGATAAAAGAGGCACGCAGCAACGAGGCGTTGGCACAGATGTGGCTGTGGAGCCCCGAGGCAGAGGCCATGAACTTGTGTCACTACGATAGCATAGCGCACGATTTGAATGCCTCCTACGAGGATGTACAGCCCGGCATGAGTACGCCGGAGGGCATTGCTCGCACCACGGTACTTACCCTCAAGGCGTCCGATGGCTATACCGGCAAGGAGGACTTTGCACAGGTGGCCGCTTCCTTCGGCGATGCACGTCAGCTGATATGTACGCCGGAGTACCTACACCGTTGCAAGGCTTTCGGCATATGGAGTTTGCCTACACGCAATACACCGCTTAGCGCAAAAATAGAGGACCGCATAGAAGGACTGATGAAGTTCTACGAGAACGAGATAGACCGCTGTGGATGGTACGGTTATTGGAACTATGGCGACTTTATGCACACCTACGACGAAGCACGCAACGAGTGGCGCTACGATGTGGGAGGCTATGCGTGGGACAACACCGAGTTGGGCACCACCAACATGTTGTGGTACGCCTTTCTGCGCAGTGGAAGGGCAGACTACTGGAAGATGGCGGAGGCTATGACTCGCCACACCTCCGAGGTGGATGTGTACCACCTGGGGCCACACGCCATGTTGGGCAGTCGCCACAACGTGGTGCACTGGGGCTGCGGAGCCAAGGAGAGTCGCATCAGTCAGGCGGCATGGAATCGTTTCTATTACTACCTTACGGCAGACGAACGTACGGGACAGTTGATGGAGGATGTGAAGGATGCCGACCAAATGCTCTACACACTCGACCCCATGCGCTTGGCAGAACCGCGCTCTTTGTATCCCTGCACCAAACCGGCACGCTTGCGTATCGGTCCCGATTGGTTGGCGTATGCGGGCAACTGGATGACACACTGGGAACGTACACAGGATACCAAGTATCGCGATAAGATTGTGGCGGGCATGAAGAGTATCTGTGCGCTCCCCCATCGCATGTTTAGCGGTCCGCTGGCGCTGGGCTACGACCCGGCTACGGGCATCATCACGAGCGAGTGCGATACGGCACTGCAAACCACCAACCACCTGATGACCATCATGGGTGGATTCGAACTGATGAACGAGATGATGGTGATGATTCCCGATACGGCATGGCAGGCGGCGTGGTTGGAGCATGCGAATTTGTATAAGGAGAAGGCGCAGACTATCTTGCACAATCGTTTCCTAGTGCCGCATCTCTCAGCCTATGCAGGTTGGAAGATGCCGTCGGCTACCAAACGTAAGGAGGCGTGGACGGACTTGCTGCACATCGACAAAACGGGCACGCCGGCGGTGTTCAACAAGCCCGACGACCCGCTCTACTTCAACGATAAACTGCGTAGCACCAACGATGCCGCAACATGGGTCATAGATGCTATCTACATGATGGAGACTCTGGGAACGGCTACCACCGAATAATCACCGAAGAATAACCTAATAAGCTAAATAACAAAACGAATGAAAAAGTACATATCTCTCGTTGCCTCGGCCATCGCCTTGTCTGCCATGACCGCACAGGCACAAACCACTTGGGGAAATACCGGGAACAGCAATCAGCAGAACGATTCCAACGCTCCGCTGCACCTCATGAAACCTGCGTATCGCTTTGCCTATGGGGTACCGAGTGCCGATAGCATCACTGCGACCATCGAACGTATTTATACGTATCTCGATGTAAATACCCACATGCAGGTGGAGAACAAGAATACGCACGAGGTGCTGACCAATCTCAAGAAGGTGGACGAGAACAGTCAGTTGGTGCGTGGTACCTTCCGACTTACCTCCTATGAGTGGGGTGTAACCTATAGCGCTATGCTGCGCTTGGGCGAGGTTACGGGCAACAAGAAATACACGAAATATGCCGAGGATCGTATGAGTTTCTTGGCGGAGATTGCACCATATTTCCTAAAGGTGTATAAAGCAGGGAAGACGGTAGACCCGTTTGTGCATCCGCTGTTGGCCCCCATTGCACTGGACGATTGCGGTGCCATCTGTTCTGCCATGATAAAGGCAAAGATGGCGAACCCGTCGCTCAAGCTCGACGACCAGATTGATCGTTACTATGCATACATCGACAAAGGACAATATCGTCTGTCCGATGGACTCTTTGCTCGCATGCGTCCGCTGAAGAATACCATCTGGTTGGACGATATGTTCATGGGAATTCCTTCCTTGGTGTGCAAGGGTGCACTGGACAAGGACAATGCTGAGTTGCAGCGTGCGGCGGAGCAGTTCCAACTCTTCCACAAACGCATGTGGGTGCCGGAGAAGAAGCTTTACCGTCACGGCTATGGCGAGGAGATGAAGGCGCATCCTTCCTTCTTCTGGGGACGTGCCAACGGATGGGCACTGCTCACGGCGTGTGAGTTGCTCGATTATCTGCCGCAGGGTTCTACCGAGTGGAACACCATCCTCGGTGAGTTTAAGGAGCATCTGGAGGGATTGGTTGCCTTGCAGGGATACGATGGTGCTTGGCACCAACTCCTGGACCGCAACGATACGTACTTGGAAACGTCTTGTACGGCGCTCTACGCTTATTGCATGGCACACGCCATCAACAAGGGTTGGATTGATAAGCAGGCGTATGGTCCCATGACGGTATTGGCATGGAACTACATCAGCGGTCAGGTAAACCAAGAGGGCGAGGTATTGGGTACTTGTGTAGGTACAGGCATGGGCTTCGATGCTGCCTTCTATGCTTACCGTCCCGTCAATAAGTTTGCCGCTCACGGCTATGGTCCGGTTTTATGGGCGGGCGCCGAAATGCTCCAGTTGCTGAAGACACAGCATCCGCAACTCAACGATAGCGGTCTGCACTTCTACGATGAGGATCCGAACACTACGGCTCCTATCTTCTTCTTGAAGTAAACGACACAAAAAAGATACAACCTCATTATTACCTTTCACAGCGTAGGGGATTCTTAGGACTCCTCTACGCTGTTTTGTAAGGTTTTATTCATTTCTATAGATTTGACACAGATTTTCTTGTTTTATTACATTTCATATCTCCTTTCATCTTTCTTCCGTATCGTCTGAAGGGGGCCTTGTCTTTTTGGAACTGCAAATTCGTTCCACAATTATACATTTCACCCTAAACCTTCCACTGCTTCCACTATGCTTCCACTTTTGCTGTGTATGAGTGCTTTAAATAGGTAGCATGCTTCCACAAAACCGAGCATTACCTTCCACAACACAAGTGGACATGCCTCCACTTTTTTGTTTTCTATTTTCAATCCGTATATGCACCTAATTTCGCTGAAAGGTCCTATATCCTTACAAATATCTCTTTTTACACCTCTGCAGAGCATATTTTCTATTATAAAGTGTAGTTGAAAGGGAGCTGAAAGGATTCTCGGATGTTCCCTTCATAATATCACCACTGAGTATCAACAAGTTTGAAGGATTGAAAGATTGAAAGCAATTTCGAGAAACTCCCTATAGGGAGAGGAGTGAAAGGACTGTTTCAACACTAAAAAAAGGGAAAATCATTCCCTTCAGGGGATTCCGGATGTAAAGAATAATGCAAATAAAAACTTCCTTAGTTTTACAAAAAACTGCGCGCATTTCCAATCAAAACACACGCAGTTTTATGTAAAAAAGCACGCAGTTTTACTCGGAAATGCGCGCAGTTTTTTTGCTTATTTCGTCACAAATGTACACTTACCCGATGCCAGTCCCTTGCCGGTTACCGTGAGAGTGGATGTACCCGGCTGTTCCGTGGCAGACACAACCACAACCAACTCGCCGTTGAACGTACGCATGGTGGGTTGCGTGAAAATCTCCGTAGAGGTGGCATCGCCGTTGCAAGCTGCCTTATAGGTCGTACCCTTTCCACCCACTTTGAAGGAAAGCGGAAGATTGGCCGTAGGACACTCGTTACCATTCTTGTCTACCACTCGTACCGTCACAAAAGATAAATCCTCGCCATTGGCACGCAAAGCCTTTGTATCCGGTTCCAAAACAATGTGGTGCGGTGCACCTGCCGTACGGATGGTCTCCTCGGCTGCTTTACTGCCATCCTTATTATAAGCCACCACCTTCAACTCACCCGGTTCGTAGGTTACGTCCATCCAACGAAGGCGGAAACGGTCGTACTTGCTATCGCGCGTCTTGGTACGCTTACCCATGCTCTTGCCGTTGACAAACAACTCTGCCGTATCATAATCGGTATAGCAGAACACCGGAATGGTGTCTCCCTCGTGTCCCTCCCAGTTCCAGTGCGGAAGGAGATGCAAGGTATGCTCCTGCTTGTTCCAATGACTGCGGTAGAGGTAGTAACGGTCCTTCGGCAAACCTGCCAAATCGAAGATTCCGAAGTAGGAACTGCGCGATGGCCAGTAATTGTCGTAAGGCGTCGGTTCGCCCAGGTAATCGAAGCCCGTCCACACAAATTCACCGATTGTCCAGGAGCGGTCCTCCTGCAGGATCCAATCCTCCTCGGGAAGATTGCTCCAACTGCAATATTCCATGTCGTAACCGCTGCATTGCAAATCGTCGTGATATACCTTATTGGTAGGAACCACCGGGAACTTATACACGCCACGGCTGCTAATGGTAGAGGCCGTTTCGGAGCCTAAAATGAATCCCTGCGGAGCCTGCTTGTAGACCGCATCGTAGAGGTGGGTACGATAGTTCATGCCCGGCACATCCATCACCTGCAGTGTACCGCTCCACACCGGTGCCATGCCACGGTCCAATCCCTGCGTTACGGGACGTGTGGGGTCCAAATTGTGACACAAATCCTGCATCAGCGTAGCATACTTCTTACCCGATGCGCTCCCCTGCTCCGGTATCTCGTTGCCGATACTCCACATCACGATGGAGGGGTGATTGCGATGGTAACGCACCAAACTCTCCAAATCACTCTTCCACCAATCGTCGAAGAAGATGGCGTACCCGTTGGCACACTTGGGATATTTCCACATATCGAAAGACTCTGCCATCACCATCATACCCAGAGAGTCGCACAGCTCCATCTGCCAGGGAGAGGGCATGTTGTGACTGGTACGAATGGCATCGCACCCCATAGACTTGAGCAACTTTATCTGACGGGCCAACGCACTCTTGTTGACAGCGGCTCCCAAGGGGCCCAAATCGTGGTGCAGACAGACGCCCTGTATCTTGCGTGCCACGCCGTTGAGCTTAAAACCATCGGCACTCACCTCTACGGTACGTATACCAAAGGGAGTTCGCTGTGTATCCAATACCTTATCGTCCTCTATCAACTCTGTTTTCAACGTATAGAGAGTGGGAGATTCGGGCGACCAAAGCGATGGATTCGGCACGTCTATAACGGCCGATGCCTCCTTACTGTCGTTGCTCTCGGTCGTGGCCGTACCTACAGCAACACCGTTTGCATCGATGACGGTTTGGCGTACGTAGAGTTTGCGACGTTTCTTATCACTGTTTGCCGTACCGGGACGCACGGACGAGCACGTAGAAACGCGTGCCACGCCCTCTTTTATGTAGGAGGTATAAACAAACGTCCCCCAGGTTTCCAGGCCGCTCTCGTCGCTCAAAATGAGGTGTACGGGGCGATAGAGTCCCGCACCGGGATACCAACGGCTGCTTTCGGGACGGTTGTTCAGGTGAACCGCCAACGTGTTTTCCTTATCCGCGGATACGTACGAAGAGATATCTACCACAAAAGAGCTGTATCCGTAGGGATGGTACGTCACTTTTGTGCCGTTTACATAGACGGTGGGTTCTGCCATGGCTCCGTCGAAGAGGAGTTCTACGTGCTGTTTGCCTTGCGTGCGGAAGGTGGTACGATACCAGCCCTCCCCTATCCACGGCAGGGAACCGGTACGTCCGGTTTTCTCCGTGGCGGTTTTCTCTCCGTTCTGCTCTATGGCCACGGTTTGTTTGTCTATCTCCTTGTCGAAAGGTCCCGCTATGGCCCAATCGTGCGGTATGGTTACCTTCTGCCAGGCGGCATCCTTATAGTCCACCGCTTCGGCTCCGGGTTGGTCACCGAGTTTAAAACGCCAGTTGTTGGAGAGCAGAATGTCCTCTGTATCGGCCCAAACGCCGGTCGTGTTTAGGGCCAAGAATGCCACGACGGCACCACGCATTATTTTATTCCAAGAGAATACGTCCTTCATTGTTCTCGATATTTGTTGTTTAATTCGTTATTTACGCCACAAAATTAAATAAAAAAATCGGGAAACAGGGGGAAATAGAGGAAAGATTTTATAAAAAAAGAGGAGGGGCAATCCCGTAATTAGGATGCCCCTCCCGCTATA
>CAZUTW010000002.1:0-58226 GCA_964623295.1 uncultured Bacteroidaceae bacterium
AAAAGGATCCGAACTGCACCGAACCGAAGAGGTGGCTACCATCGATTTTACAAAGGAATAACGGAGGAAAAAATTTTTATTTTCTCTTTTTTATAATAAGGTGAAAATCCCATATACCATATTTATGGGATGGGGTTTACCATATCAGGGGTATTGCCCGTACCGAAATATCGCCGTACCTTTGCACCGTCAACAAAAAACAAATAATTGCTATACAATATGGATAAAAAAACCATTACACATCTCAGAGAACTTGAGTCTGAGTCTATATATGTTTTGCGCGAAGTGGCCGCACAGTTCGAACACCCGTGCATCCTGTTTTCCGGAGGTAAAGACTCCATCGTGATTACGTATCTGGCGTACAAGGCCTTCTATCCGGCTCGCATCCCGTTCCCTTTGTTGCACATAGATACGGGACACAACTTCCGAGAGACGCTGGACTACCGCGATGAACTTGCGAAAAAATTGAACGCGGAACTTATCATAGGTAGCGTGCAGGAGAGTATAGACAAAGGACGTGTAAAGGAGGAAACGGGTTACTATGCTAGTCGCAATAAACTGCAAACCACTACCTTGCTCGATAGTCTGGAGGAACATAAGTTCGATGCTGCCATCGGTGGTGCACGTCGCGACGAGGAGAAAGCGCGCGCTAAGGAACGTTTCTTTAGTCACCGCGACGAGTTCGGTCAGTGGAACCCCAAGAACCAACGCCCGGAGTTGTGGAACATCTTCAACGGACGTAAGAACATGGGCGAACACTTCCGTGTATTCCCTATCTCCAACTGGACCGAGATGGATGTATGGCAGTACATACTGTTGGAAAACATACCCATGCCATCGCTCTACTTTACACACCAACGCGAGGTGTTCCAGCGCGACGGACAGTGGTTGGCCGCACTTCCCGCCATCAAGCGTAAACCTACGGAAGAGGTGGTAACCAAGGAGGTTCGCTGCCGTACCATAGGCGACATCACTTGTACGGGACTTACCCTCTCACACGCTGCATCTGTGGCAGATATTATAGAGGAGATAGCCTCTACCCGCGTTACCGAACGAGGAGGACGTGCCGACGATAAGCGCTCCGAAACCGCTATGGAGGATCGCAAGAAAGCCGGATACTTCTAAACCGGACGGGCGCCGCGAAAGCTATACAAAAAACACTACTAAAAAAGAAGAACAACAAAAAACAAAACGAATACAACTATGTCAGATACAAGAGGTTATTTAGATATGCAGCTCCTGCGCTTCTCTACCGCAGGCAGCGTGGACGATGGTAAGAGCACACTCATAGGTAGACTGCTCTACGATAGCAAGTCTATCTTCGAGGACCAGCTGCAGGCTGTGGAGGAGGCAAGCAAGAACCGTGGCAACGAGGAGGTGAACCTGGCGCTGCTTACCGACGGACTGAGAGCGGAACGCGAACAGGGTATCACGATTGATGTGGCTTACCGCTACTTCGCTACTCCGAAACGTAAGTTCATCATAGCCGACACTCCGGGACACATACAGTACACACGCAACATGGTGACGGGTGCTTCTACGGCCAACTTGAGCATCATCCTGATAGATGCACGCCACGGTGTGCTGGAACAGACGGTGCGCCACAGCTACATTTCATCTTTGTTGGGCATACCCCACATATTGGTGGCTGTCAACAAGATGGACTTGGTGGACTTTAGCGAGGAACGTTTCAAGGAGATTCAGGAGGCTTACAACAAGATGTCCGAGACGCTGAATATCAACAATGTAACCTTTATTCCTATCAGTGCTAAGGATGGCGACAACGTGGTGAACAAGAGCGAACGTACACCTTGGTACACCGGTCCGTCTCTGTTGGAGTTCCTGGAGACCGTTCCGGTGGAGGGTGCCCACGAGGAGGAGCCGTTCCGTTTCCCGGTACAGTACGTTATTCGCCCCATCAGCAGTCAGTTCCCCGACTTCCGCGGCTATGCAGGACGTGTAGCGGGGGGTGTCATCCGCCCCGGCGATCGCATAGAGGTGTTGCCTTCCGGACAACAGAGCACCGTGAGCCACATCACCCAGACCACCGAGGAACTGGAGGAGGCTACGGCACCGCTGAGCATCACCCTGCAGTTGACCGACGATATCGACATCAGCCGTGGCGATACCATCGTGAAGGTGGGTGAGAAACGTCCCTCCGTGGAACAAGACATCACCCTGGCCGTATGCTGGTTCAACGAGACTCCGCTGCGCCCACGCAACAAGTACATACTGCGACAGACTACCTCCGAGACTCCGGTGATTGTACGCAGCATCAACTTCCGCCGCAACATCAATACGCTGGAGAAGGAAGAGGGCGTGGAGGCACTCAATATGAACGATATAGCCGAGATTACCATACACACCGCCAATCCGCTGGTGTTCGACGATTACCGTGAGAACCGCATCACCGGTTCCCTCATCTTCATAGACCCCGATACCAACGAGACCATGGGTGCGGGTATGATTCGTAATAAGTAAAGAAAGGAGGCAACCATGGCAGATATCGAGGCACTGAATG
The DNA here is from genome assembly GCA_964623295.1 of uncultured Bacteroidaceae bacterium. GTDB lineage: Bacteria > Bacteroidota > Bacteroidia > Bacteroidales > Bacteroidaceae > CAZUTW01. The sequence continues at coordinate 2,522 of CAZUTW010000002.1, forward strand.
CGCAGTTCGAGGGTAAGGATGCGCAGGAGATAGTAAACCATTTCGTGGCGGAGTACAAGGGGCGCATAGCGCTCTCATCCAGCCTGAGCATAGAGGACCAGGTGCTCACCCACATGGTGGTGCAGGCAGACCCTACGGCACGTATCTTTACTCTGGACACGGGACGCTTGTTTCCGGAGACCTACAACCTGATAGACCGTACCAACGAGTTCTTCGGCATCAACATAGAGGTGTTTTTCCCCAACTACGAGGCGGTACAGAAGATGGTGAAGGAGGAGGGTATCAACCTGTTCTACAATAGCATAGAGAGCCGTCACCGTTGTTGCCAAGTGCGCAAACTGGAACCGCTGGCACGTGCCTTCCAAGGCACCGACGCCTGGATTTGCGGACTGCGCCGCGAACAGTCGGTAACCCGCAAGGACATGCAGACCGTGGAGTGGGACAGCATGCACGATAAGGTAAAAATAAATCCGCTCATAGGTTGGACGGAGGAGGATGTGTGGAACTACATACGCGAGCACCACATACCCTACAACAAACTGCACAAGAAGGGGTTCCCCTCCATAGGTTGCCAACCGTGTACCCGTGCCGTAGAACCGGGCGAGGACATACGTGCAGGCCGTTGGTGGTGGGAGAATCCCGAACACCGAGAGTGCGGACTGCACAAGAGATAAAAGCACGTTGTAAACTGCCATACCACATATATGGGATGGCAGTTTACCATATCAGGGGTATTGCTCGGACGGGAGATTCGCCGTACCTTTGCACTGTCAACAAAAAACAAAAACAGCGATGAAAAAAAAGGTACTATTTTTGGCGATTCTGGTTGTCGTACTGGCGGCTGCGATCGTCCGACACCATGCCCAAAAGGCGGTGAAGCAGGAGAGCTCAACGGCTTGGCAAGATGACCTCAAGGGGGAGATTTCCCTCTCGGGGGCTTTTGCGCTTTATCCCCTTGCCATACAGTGGGCAGAGGAGTTTAAGAAACTGCATCCCGGCGTGCGCATAGATATCTGTGCGGGCGGTGCGGGAAAAGGCATCACGGATGCGCTCACCCACATGGTGGACTTGGGAATGGTGAGCCGCGAACTGAACCCGGCGGAACGGGAAAAAGGAGCGGTGACCTTTGCGGTGGCAAAGGATGCGGTGGTACCTACCGTCAACAGCAAGAACCCGGTGATAGAAACGCTGCGCCGACAGGGGGCAAAGCGCGAGGATTTCGTCAATATATGGGTGACCGGACAGGCCAAACGATGGGGCGACATAACGGGCAACGGGGAGACGGCTCCGGTGAAGGTGTACACGCGTAGCGATGCGTGCGGTGCGGCCGAAACGTGGGCGGCTTACCTGGGGACACACCAGGAGGGCCTCAACGGTACGGCGGTGTACGGCGATCCGGGCGTGGCTTTCTCCATACAGCACGATGTACAAGGTATAGGAATGAACAATATAGGTTACGTGTTCGACGGTGAGGGGAAACCCAATCCGGGGATAGAGGTACTGCCCATCGATATCAACGAAAACGGCAAGATAGACGCCGATGAGGACTTTTACCGTGACAAGGATTCGCTCATACGGGCTATCGCCGACGGTCGCTACCCTACCCCACCGGCACGTTACCTTTATCTGGTGAGCGACGGTACTCCGCGCAACAAGGCGGTACGTGCTTTCTTACACTACATAATTACACAAGGACAACAAGAAAACGAGGCTCAGGGCTACATAGCCATAGGTAAGGCGGATGTACGCAAGGGGCTGGCGCAACTGAAAACAAAATGAACAATCGTTTACTAAAAGATAAGATAGCGAGCTATGTGATGGCGACGTTGACCTTTACGTCGCTTTTGCTGGTGGTGGCCATGGCGGTGGGTTTGTACACCAAGTCGTCGCCGATACTGCACACGGTGCCGCTTACAAAATTGCTTTTTTCGCCGGTGTGGCGACCGTCGGAGGGGGAGTTCGGATTCCTTCCGTTCCTGGCGGGTACCATGGGAGTGACGCTCTTGGCGGTGCTGTTGGCGCTGCCGGTTTCGCTGTTTATGGCGATTCATCTCACGGAATATGCGCGCAAATCGGTGCGCAAGTACATTTTCCCTTTGTTGGATATCTTGGCGGGACTGCCGTCGGTAATCTATGGTGTGTGGGGTACGCTCCTGGTGGTGCCATGGATTTCGGATGTGGTGGCGCCGGCGCTGGGGGTATCGGGGAGTGGATACTGTATTCTGGCGGGTGGCATCGTGCTGGGGGTGATGATCATTCCTTTGTTGGTGAGTCTTTTTATTGAGATTTTCGGCAATGTGCCTATGGCGCTGCGCGAGTCATCGACGGCGCTGGGGGCTACCAAGTGGCAGACCACGAAGCATGTGATTCTGCGCCAGACGTTGCCTGGTATCATTGCATCGGTGGTGTTGGCGGTGAGCCGTACCATGGGCGAGACGATTGCGGTGCTCATGGTGTGCGGTAACTTGCCGATTATCCCTACATCGCTGTTGGATGCTTGTTACCCTATTCCGGCGTTGATTGCGAACAGTTACGGCGAAATGATGTCGGTACCGATGTATGAGTCGGCGCTGATGTTGGCGGCGTTCTTGCTGTTCTTTGTGGTACTGGTGTTCAACTTGTGCTCGCGAATTGTGTTGAGAAAGATTGAAAAGAATGCATAACGGTGTGTTTTTACGATGGAAAAGAAGGACTATAATATAAATAAGGTGTCGGCCAAGGAACGGGCGGCACGACGCAATGTGTTTTGGAAACTCTGGAGAGAGCGGGTGGCCTACCTGTTCATGTTGGCAAGCATAGCAGTGGTGTTGTTCTTTGTGGTGAGTGTGGTGTACACCATACTGAGCCGCGGACTGCCGGTGCTGACGTGGGAGATGGTGACCCAACTGCCGGGTGGCGGTTTCTTTATCGGTGGCAAGGGTGGTTTCCTGAATGCCATTGTGGGTTCGCTCTACATAGTGGGCGGTAGCACGTTGCTGGGATTGGCGGTGAGCATACCGGTGGTGTTCTACCTGAATGTGTATCTGAAGCCGGACAGTAAGTTCGGTTACATAGCGCGTCTGGGATTCGATGTGTTGTTCGGTATCCCCTCCATAGTGTACGGTGCGTTTGCGTTTACGCTGATGGTGGCACTGGGCATGCGTGCCTCGTTGTTGGGTGGTATCCTGGTGGTGACGCTGTTGGTGATTCCCATCTTTATCCGTTCCATGGACGAGGTGGCAAAGACCATACCGGCAGACTTGTTGGAATCCAGCTTCAGTCTGGGTGCCACACGCTTGGAAACCATAGGTGTGGTGGTGCGACAGATAGCACCCGCCATAGCCACGGCCACACTGCTCTCCATAGGTAGAGCGATAGGCGATGCGGCCGGTGTGATGTTTACCGCCGGTTTCTCGGACAGCATACCGGACAGTCTGACCCGTCCGGCAGCCACGCTCCCGCTGGCGGTGTTCTTCCAGTTGAGCGCACCACAGGAGCAGGTGCAGAACCAAGCCTATGCCGCAGCCGTGGTGCTCACGGTCATCGTGCTGGTGCTAAGCCTACTGGGACGATTCATTCTGAACAAGTTCTCGAAGAATAAGATTTAAAGAAAAAGGTTTCGGTGATTGCCGAAACCTTTTTTATTGTACTAAAACTGCTCCAATATGCGGATGCGTTCCTTTATGTCGGGGTGGGTGCTGAACAAACCGCTCAGCAGGGAGTTGGCACTCTGGTGGAAGATGAAGAGCTGCGCTACATCCTCTCTGTCGCAATTCTGCAGAGCGGGGTCGCCCGAAATCTTGCGGAGCGCCGAAGCCAAAGCGCGCGGGTTCTGTGTCATCTCCGCTCCTCCCGCATCGGCCATGAACTCTCGTTTGCGCGAAATGGCAAAGCGAGTGAGCAGGGCAAAGAAGTAGGCTATGACGGAACAGACGATTGCTATGATCATGATGACAATCCAACCGGCCCCCGATTCCTCCTTACGATTGTTGGACGAGCGCACACGCACACCATAGCCACCGTAGAAGAGCATACGGATAATCATCTGCATGGCGGCACTGATGATGCCCACAAACACAATGCTGATGATGAGCAAACGGGTGTCGCGGTTGCGTATGTGTGTCAACTCGTGGGCGATGACGCCCTCCAACTCCTCATCGTTGAGACGTGCCATGATGCCGGTGGTGACGGTGACGGTGTAGGAACTCTTGTCTATGCCGCTGGCAAAGGCGTTGAGTTGCGGGTCGTCTATCACATTGATCATGGGCATGTCCATGCCGTTGGCGATGCAGAGGTTCTCCACCAGGTTATAGACACGCGGGTTCTCGCGGCGCGAGAGCGAACGGGCGTGGGTGGCGCTGCGAATCATGGAGGTGTTGGTGAAGTAGGCTATAGCAAACCACACACCCACCACAAAGACGACAACGGGGATGGTACTCACGAAGGGATCCATCACCTGAGTGTAGAAAAGCGCATCGGAGCGGTACTCCGGTTCGGTGCTCAACAGATAGATGAGCTCGAAGAACAGGAATATCACCCCTATTATAATAAGCGGAAAGCACAGCAACAAGAGAATGGAGCGCAGGTTGTTGCGCCGCTGCTGTGTTACGATTCCTACGTATCTACTCATAAAAGCCTAGAACTTTATCTCGGGAGCCTTGTCGAGGATGGCACGCTCCTCGTGGGAGACTTCGAACATGCTCTCGCGGTGGAAACCCATCATGCCCGCAATGAGATTGGCCGGGAAGGTTTCGCAAGCGTTGTTATACTCCTTGGTAGCGGAGTTGAAGTAGCGACGAGAAGCCGCCAGTTTGTTCTCCAGGTCGCTCACCTCGGTCTGCAGTTGCAAGAAGTTCTGGTTGGCTTTGAGTTCGGGATAAGCCTCGAGGGTAACCTTGAGTCCTGCCAATGCACCGGAGAGGGCGTTCTCCGCCTTTATCTTATCGTCGATACCGACAGCCGTAGCCGCCTGGTTGCGCAACTGGATAACGCGCTCCAGGGTTTCGCGCTCGTGGGTAGCATACCCCTTAACGGTAGCCACCAACTGAGGGACCAAGTCGTGGCGTTGTTTGAGTTGAACGTCTATGTTGGAAAAAGCGTTCTCACGATTGTTGCGCATGCGCACCAAGTTGTTGTAGACAGACACGCCCGCCAGGAGCAGCACCACTACAACGGCAATAATAATAATCGTTGTCATATTCTTCTTATAATATAATGTATTAATACCGGATGCAAAGGAAGGTATTTTTTATGGTACGACCAAGAAAAAAGGGAGGTTTTTTTGTGCTCCAAGGTGCAAAAGATGTTCCGAAAAGCGGGGAAGGTGAAGTTTTGATAGAGCAAAAAGAGCTATCTCTTTGATTGAATGCAACAAAGACATTTTTGCGCTGTTCGGGCAAAAAAAAAGTGCAAAAAAAGTACGAAAAAGATATGGCGAGAATCATATTTTTGATTACCTTTGCATCCGAAACGAACAACCACGAAGACGTTCCACGAGGCAAAAGTTTGCCAAAACGGACAACTTTTTGAGTTTTCGAAAAACAGAAACCTTTGAATACTAAATAGATAAATAATCAAAACGGACAACAACATGATACAGACAGTTGTAAAAAGAGACGGGCGTATCGTCGGTTTCAATGAAGAAAAGATAAATGCCGCTGTGCGCAAAGCAATGATGCACACCGACAAGGGCGAAGACCGTGAATTGGTACATCAGATTACCGATCACATCATGTTTCGCGGAAAATCGCAGATGACTGTAGAGGAAATACAGGACGCTGTGGAGATGGAACTCATGAAGAGTAGCCGCAAGGATGTGGCGAAGGCTTACATAGCGTATCGCAAGCAGCGCAGCATAGCGCGCAAGGCGAAGACGCGCGACATGTTCTTGGAGATTATCAACATAAAGAACAACGATGTGACGCGTGAGAATGCCAACATGAACGCGGATACTCCGGCGGGTATGATGATGAAGTTCTCCAGCGAAACGACGAAACCGTTTGTCGACGACTATCTGTTGAGCACGGAGGTGCGCGAGGCTGTGGAGAAGAACTATATCCACATCCACGATAAGGATTACTATCCTACCAAGAGTCTTACGTGTGTTCAGCACCCGTTGGACAATGTGTTGGAGAACGGTTTCTGCGCGGGTCACGGGGCTTCTCGTCCGGCAAAGCGCATAGAGACGGCGAGCATCTTGGGCTGCATCTCCATGGAGACGGCACAGAACGAGATGCACGGCGGACAGGCTATCCCGGCGTTCGACTTCTATTTGGCTCCTTACGTGCGCACCAGCTATATAGAGGAGGTAAAGAAACTGGAGAAGTTGACGGGCGAGGATTACAGCGCTTTGTACCGGGCACAGATAGACGACTATGAGACAAAGGAGTTGGACTTCCTGCAGGGAGAGGCGCGCATAAAGCAGCACGCTATCAACATGACGGTGGCTCGCGTTCACCAGTCCATGGAGGCGTTTATCCACAATATGAATACCATTCACTCTCGTGGCGGTAACCAGGTGGTGTTCAGCTCCATCAACTACGGTACGGATACCTCTGCCGAGGGTCGTTGCATCATCCGTGAGATACTGAAGAGCACCTACGAGGGTGTGGGCAACGGCGAAACGGCCATCTTCCCTATCCAGATCTGGAAGAAGAAGAGAGGCGTGAGCTACTTGCCGGAGGATCGCAACTACGATTTGTATAAGTTGGCTTGTACGGTGACGGCGCGTCGTTTCTTCCCGAACTTCATCAACCTGGATGCTACGTTCAACCGGCACGAGGAGTGGAGAGCGGACGACCCGAAGCGTTACATGTACGAGTGTGCTACCATGGGTTGCCGTACCCGTGTATTCGAGAACCGTTTCGGCATGAAGACTTCCATAGGTCGCGGTAACTTGTCTTTCTCTACCATCAACATTGTGAAGTTGGCTATTGAGTGCATGTCCGTAGCGGATGAGCAGCAGCGTATCGACTTGTTCTTCTCTAAACTGGATCACATACTGGACATCACCGCACTGCAGTTGCACGAGCGTTTCGAGTTCCAGAAGACGGCGTTTGCCAAGCAGTTCCCGCTGTTGATGCGTTCGCTGTGGATAGGTTGCGACAAGTTGAAGGAGAACGACACCATAGAGCCGGTCATCAACCAGGGTACACTGGGTATCGGTTTCATAGGTCTGGCGGAGTGCTTGGTGGCACTCATAGGCAGACACCACGGCGAGAGCAAGAAGGCACAGGAGTTGGGCTTGAAGATTATCACCTACATGCGCGACCGTGCCAACGGATTCTGCGACAAGTATCAGCACAACTATAGCATACTGGCGACTCCGGCAGAGGGTCTTTCCGGTAAGTTTACCAAGAAGGACCGCAAGGAGTTCGGCGTGATTCCGGGTGTTACGGATCGCGATTACTACACCAACTCCAACCACGTGCCGGTGTACTACAAGTGCAGCGCGCGCCACAAGGCGGAGGTAGAGGCTCCATACCACGATTTGACCCGTGGCGGACACATCTTCTACGTGGAGATGGACGGTGATGCTACGCACAACCCGGAGGTGGTGATGAGCGTGGTGGACATGATGGATAAGTACAACATAGGTTACGGTTCGGTGAACCACAACCGCAACCGTTGTATGCAGTGCGGCTACGAGAATGCGGAGCCAAACTTGACAACGTGTCCTAAGTGTGGCAGCACACACATAGATCGCCTGCAGCGTATCACCGGTTACCTGGTGGGTACTACCGACCGCTGGAACCACGGTAAGCTGAGCGAATTGAACGATCGTGTTACTCATACCGATGTGGAGGACAAGGAGTAAGCGAAGATGATTTCCGTTTTGAAGATTATTGAAGACACAACAGTGGACGGTCCGGGTTTCCGGACCGCCATTTATTGTGCCGGATGTGCGCACCGCTGTCCGGGTTGCCACAACCCGTCGTCGTGGGAGTTCAACGCCGGGAGGGCTATGTCTACCGAGGAGATAATGGCGGTGATAGAGGCCGACCCGTTTGCTCATGTCACCTTTACGGGGGGCGACCCCATGTATCAGGCCGAGGGGTTTGCGGAGCTGGCGGCTAACATAAAGGAGCGCACGGACAAGAATATATGGTGCTACACCGGTTTTCTGTTCGAGGAGGTGCTGCAGAACCCTGCACAGCGCCAATTGCTGGAACGGATAGATGTGCTGGTGGATGGCCCGTTCATGGAAAACAAAAAAGATACCGACCTGCTGTTCAGGGGGAGCAGCAACCAGCGACTGATAGATGTGCAGGCATCGTTGCTGGCGGGAAAGGTGATGCTTTGGGAGCGCTGAGAGCAGAAAAGTTGTTCCAATAGGGAGGCAAAAGTGGAGAAAAACACGCTCTACCGATAATTGTTAGGACGGTAAAGCGGGAATATGCGGATTTTTTTGTACTTTTGCAGCGAATTGTAACCAAAAGATATGTATAAAAAATTACTTGTGTTTATTGCGTTGTGGTTGGCAACGGCACAGATAACGATGGTATGGGCGGACGCTAAGAGCGGTAAGTTTGTGCTGGTTATCGATGCCGGACACGGGGGACACGACCCGGGAGCCATAGGGCAATACGCGAAGGAAAAAGATATAAACCTGAATGTGGCACTGGCGTTCGGCAGACTGGTGGAACAGAATTGCTCGGACGTGAAGGTGATTTATACACGAAAAACCGACGTGTTTATCCCGCTGGATACGCGTGCGGATGTGGCAAACCGGGCGAAGGCGGATCTTTTTGTCTCGGTGCATACCAATTCGCTTCCTAAGGGAAGTGCTCCGGCACACGGTGCGGAGACGTATACGCTGGGTATGGCACGTGCGGCCGAGAACCTGGCGGTGGCAAAGCGCGAGAATGCGGTGATTCTGGAGGAGACGAACTATAAGGAGAAGTATGCGGGGTTCAACCCGAACTCTTCGGAGAGTTACATCATCTTTGAGTTCATGCAGGATAAGAACATGGAACAGAGCGTGGAACTGGCCAAGTTGGTGCAGCAGGAGATGCGTACTTCGTCGCACCGTGTGGACAAGGGGGTTCACCAGGCGGGATTCCTGGTGCTGCGCAAAACGTCCATGCCGAGTGTGCTGATTGAGTTGGGTTACATCTCTACGTCCGACGAGGAGAGTTTCTTGAGCAGTGGCGTGGGGGTGAACAGTTTGGGACAGAGCATATACCAGGCGTTCGTGAAGTATAAGAACAAACGGATGGGGGGCAAACGTTCTACTGCTGTGGCTACTACGACAACACCGACGCCGGCTCCTACTCCGGCGGCTGCTCCTACCCCGGCGGCTACAACGTCTACAACGACGACGGTTGCGACACCGGCTCCGGCAAAGGAGGAGACAAAGCCTGCCAAGGAGGCGACCGCACAGGCGGGGGCTACGGGAAAACCGGTGTTTAAGGTGCAGTTGCTGACATCGCCCAAGGAGTTGCCGGCAAACAGTTCGGAGTTTAAGGGTTTGTCGCCGGTGAGCTACTACCGCGACGGACGTTCTTACAAGTACACGTACGGCGAGAGCGAGGACTACAACAAGATACTGCAACTGCGCAGAGAGGCGAGCGCTAAGTTTGGCGATTGCTTTGTGGTGGCTTTCGTAAACGGGGAACGTACCGACCTGAACGAGGCGATTCGGACATTCAGAAAGAACGAAAAAAAATAGACTATACATATATGAAGATTTCAAAAGAGGTAAAGATTGGAATAACGGGAGTGATTGCACTGGTGCTGCTGTTCATCTGCATCAACTTCCTGAAGGGTATCAACTTGTTTAAGTCGACGGATACGTACTACATCTCCTTTAAGAATGTAACGGGCTTGGCGGTTTCGAGCCAGGTGTATGCCGACGGTTACGAGGTGGGTATCGTACATGCGATTGACTACGATTACGAGAACCCGGGCAACATCATTGTTAATATAGAGGTGGATAAGAACATGCGCATACCGAAGGGTAGTTACGCTACACTGGAGACGGCAATGCTGGGAGGTGCGACGCTGAACATACTGATGGCGAACAACCCTACACAGCGTTACATGCCGGGGGATACCATCGGCAGCGAACTGGACAACGGTTTGATGGCACAGGCGGCGCAGTTGATGCCAAAGGTGGAGAGCATGTTGGTGAAGTTGGATTCCATTCTGGACAATCTGAACCGATTGACAGCGAGCCCCGAACTGCAGGAGATACTGCACAACACGGCGGATATAACGGCCAACTTGAAGCATAGCACGGAGAGCCTGAACACGCTTCTGGACAAGGATGTGCCACAGCTGACGCATCGCTTTGACCGCATAGGCAACAATGTGGAGGTGCTGACGGATTCGCTGAAGGACTTGCACTTGCAGGAGACCATGGCGAGCGTGAACCGTACACTCCGCAACGTGGAGGAGGTAACCGGCAAGTTGAACAGCACGGACAACACAATGGGTTTGTTGCTGAACGACAGCTCTTTGTATCGCAACATGAGCAATACAATGGGTAGTGCCAACGAACTTTTGATTAACTTCCGCGAGAAGCCGAGCCGCTATGTTCACTTCTCTATCTTTGGGAAAAAGGATAAGTAGGAAGAAAAAAAAGTAGGAAAGATAGAAATCTTCTAAATAACGAGATGCGCGTAAAATCTTTTCGGAATAGCGGATAATCCGTTTATATCCAAAGGTTTTATGCGTATTTTGTTTTTCATGTTGTTTAACATACGGCACCAACGTAAAGGGGTATTTCCCAAAAGGTTATACTTTTGCAAGTGGCCTTTTGAAAATGAACGTCGCGACAAGTAGCAAAATACTGAAAAACAAAGGAGTAATAAAATGTCGGTTTTTCGCGCTGTTTTGCCGGACTTGCATATCTGAAAAATTATTCGGAACTTTGCGCCTGAATTCTCAAATCGATTCGACATAAATAGCAAATTGTAGCAACAGCATACTTGAATGGAACAAAACCCTTCTTTACTTTGGGATGAGTGTCTGAACCGCATCAAGGCAAGCATCTCAAAGGAACAATATGACTCGCTCTTTGCCCACGCCATTCTGGTGGATTGCAAGAAGGTGGCGCGCGAATACAACATTCCCAAGGCAGGCGAAAACGGAACGCAACTGAAGCAAAAAGTTGCGATGGAGACGCATATAACCGTGCGTGTCCCGTCTCAGTATATCATTAATTGTATAGAAGATCGTTTTGTTAAGTTGCTGTATACCACGCTGACAGGTGTTTTCGGCAAGGGTACGAAGCTGATGTGGCTGGCGGAGGATTTGAACAACGATACGATACAGGTACCGGCGGCATCGCACACGCTTTCGTTGCAGGATCGTCCGGGACTGACTAAGCCGAAGGAGGCTGTCACGGATACCAAACCGAAGGCGAATGCGCTGGATTCTCACTTGATTCCGGAGAAGGATTTCGAGAACTTTGTGCCGGGACTGAGCAACAAGCTTCCGTTGGCGATTAGTGAGTCTATTGCGGACCAGCCGAACAAGAGTTCGTTCAACCCGCTATTTATATATGGTGAATCGGGTGTGGGCAAGACGCACTTGGTGAACGCTATCGGACATCGCATAAAGGAGCGTCATCCGCGCAAGAATGTGTTGTACATCTCGACGCACTTGTTCCAGTTGCAGTTTACAAGTGCTACGCAGCGCAATAAGATCAACGATTTTATCTACTTCTACCAGCAGATTGATATCTTGATTGTGGACGATATACAGGAGTTGGAGTCGCTGGACAAGACGCAGGATGCGTTTTTCCACATCTTTAACCACTTGATTCAGAACAACAAGAAGATTATCCTTACGTCCGACCGCCCACCTGTGGAGCTGAAGAACTTGAAGGACCGTTTGCTGACGCGTTTCAAGGGTGGTATATTGGCGGAGATTCAGCGCCCGGATGCTGCGTTGCGTCGCGATATCCTGAACAACAAGATTCAGCACAACGGATTGAAGATTCCGGAGAATGTGGTGGACTTTGTGGCGGAGAACGTGTCGGAGAATGTGCGTGAGTTGGAGGGTGTGGTAAACTCTCTGATGGCGTACTCGGTGACGTGCAACCGCGAAGTGGACCTCGGTTTGGCGGAGATTGTGGTGAAACGTGTGACGCACATAGAGAAGAAGGTGATTACCATAGAGGATATCTTGAAGAAGGTGTGCGATTTCTACTCGGTGAAGCAGGATGATATCTACACGAAGAGTCGTAAGCGCAACATAGTACAGGTGCGACAGGTGTCTATGTATCTGGCGCAGAAGCATACGTCGCTTTCGTGCTCGCGCATCGGTATGCTGGTGGGTAAACGCGACCATGCTACGGTGATTCACTCGGTGAACCAGATTGAGGATCGCTTGACGAACGATAAGAAACTGAAAGAGGACTTGGTGAATATAGAGGAGTTACTCTTGAAAAAGGCATAAAAAAAAAGGAGCTTTCTTGATGGAAGGCTCCTTTTTTTATGCGTTGTTGCCGGTGAATGTCCCGACGATTAGTCCAGAAAACCTTGCTTGCGGAGGGTTTCGAGGTAGGTGGCGGAGAGGGCTACGTTGTCCTTACGCGTATAACGGATGTCGGTGAAGATCTGCGCCAGGGTTTGCTTATGGTTGATTTCTACAAACTTCTTGTTCTCGTCGAGTTGCTCCTTGTAGTGGTAGGTGTGGTCTATCTCGGCAGGACCGTAGGGATGGTAGAACTCTTGATGTACAATGCCCGACAGGGGAAGTCGGTCGGACACGGCCGGGGTCTCTGCCGGATAACCGATGGTAAGGGTGGCTACCGGCATGACGAGTTTGGGGAGTTGCAGTGCATCGATAATCATCTGCGGCATGTAGGCGGTAGTGCCAAGGAAGCAGACGCCCAGTCCGGCATCTTCGGCCAGGACGCTCAGGGTCTGTGTGTAGAGCAGGGCATCGGTGGCGGCGTTGATGAAGGAGAGGAAATTGTTGTATCCGGGCAGGGCCTGACGCTGCTCGCACCAACGAACGGTGCGGTTGAAGTCGGCACAGATGGTGAGGACCACGGGGGCTTGGGTCACCATGGGTTGGTTGAAGTGGGCAGGAGCCAAGAGGGCTTTGCGATCGGAACTGCGGGTTACTACTACACTGTACAACTGCAGATTACCCATGGTCTGCGTCTGCTCGGCCTCTTGCAGGAGGGTGTTGAGCAACTCATCGGACACCTCCGTATCGGCATACTTGCGGATGGTGGTTCTATTCTTAATACTTATCATATTCGTTCTTTTTAAATGTTTACACACGCGGGCAAATATAGTACATTTTATCGGAAAAAACAAAAAAACGGGGTACAAAATGACGAGAAAAACGGAGAAAAAAGATTCTTATGGATAGACGCAAACTTTCGGGCAAAATATTTTCTTATATCAGATTTTTCTTGTAGCTTTGCAGTGCTTTGGTCGAAAAACCATCTAATCGTTCGGATAAAAACAAACAATATAAATGGAGAAAAAAACATATACCTACGCAGAGGCCTTTGAAAAGTCTCTACGCTATTTTGAGGGCGACGAACTTGCGGCGCGTGTATGGGTGAACAAATACGCCATGAAAGATTCTCAGGGAAACATCTATGAGGAGTCTCCGGCGGATATGCACCGACGCATCGCTAAGGAGTTGGTCCGTATAGAGGAGAAATATGAGAACCCGTTGTCGTACGAGGATATCATCGGTATGCTGGATCATTTCCGATACATCATTCCGGCGGGTAGCCCTATGACGGGTATCGGCAACAACTTCCAGATTGCTTCGCTGTCCAACTGTTTCGTGATTGGCCTGGATGGCAACGCGGATTCTTACGGTGCGATTATTCGTATCGATGAGGAGCAGGTACAGCTCATGAAGCGTCGTGGTGGTGTGGGACACGATTTGTCGCACATCCGTCCGTTCGGTTCGCCGGTGAAAAACTCGGCGCTGACGTCTACGGGACTGGTGCCGTTCATGGAGCGCTACAGCAACTCTACGCGCGAGGTGGCACAGGATGGCAGACGGGGTGCACTGATGCTTTCGGTTAGCATCAAGCACCCGGATTCCGAGGCGTTTATCGATGCTAAGATGACGGAGGGTAAGGTGACGGGTGCGAACGTGTCTGTTCGTATCGACGATGCCTTTATGAATGCGGCCATCAAGAAAAAACCGTACACGCAACAATATCCTATCGATAGTAGCGACCCGATGGTGTCTAAGGAGATTGATGCGCAGGCGCTGTGGAAGAAGATTGTGCACAATGCGTGGAAGTCGGCGGAGCCGGGTGTGCTGTTCTGGGATACCATCTTGCGGGAGTCTATTCCGGATTGCTATGCGGACTTGGGTTTCCGTACCATCTCTACCAACCCGTGTGGTGAGATTCCGTTGTGTCCGTACGATAGTTGCAGATTGCTGTCTCTGAACTTATACTCTTTTGTGGACAATCCGTTTACCGACCATGCGAGCTTCAACTTCGAGAAGTTCCGTAAGTGTGTGGCGATTGCACAGCGTCTCATGGACGATATCATCGACTTGGAGTTGGAGAAGATTGAGGCCATCATGGCGAAGATTGATTCCGACCCGCAGTCGGAAGAGGTGAAAGGTGCGGAACGTCATCTGTGGGAGAAGATCTACAAGAAGAGCGGCACCGGACGACGTACGGGTGTGGGCATAACGGCCGAGGGCGATATGCTGGCGGCTATGGGCTTGCGCTATGGTACACAGGAGGCTACCGACTTTGCGGTGGAGGTACAGAAGAGCTTGGCGCTGGCGGCATACGGGGCTTCCGTGCAGTTGGCGAAGGAGCGCGGTGCGTTTGCTATCTACGATGCAAAACGGGAGGAGAACAATCCGTTTATAGGTCGTATTCGTGAGGCGGACCCGCAGTTGTACGAGGAGATGACGAAGTATGGTCGTAGAAACATAGCTTGTTTGACGATTGCGCCTACGGGTACAACGAGTTTGATGACGCAGACGACGTCGGGTATAGAACCGGTGTTCATGCCGGTATACGTGCGCAGACGCAAGGTGAACCCGAACGATACGGAGACGCATGTGGACTATACGGACGAGACGGGCGATACCTTTGAGGAGTACATAGTGTACCACCGGAAGTTCCTGACGTGGATGAAGGTGGCCGGATACGATACGGAGAAGAAGTACACGCAGGAGGAGATAAACGAGATTGTGGCGAAATCGCCTTACCACAAGGCTACGGCCAACGATGTGGATTGGCTTATGAAGGTGCGTATGCAGGGGGCTATCCAGAAGTGGGTGGACCACAGTATCAGCGTGACCATCAACTTGCCGTCCAACGTGAGCGAGGAGTTGGTGAACGATCTCTATGTGGAGGCTTGGAAATCGGGCTGTAAGGGTTGTACGGTGTACCGCGATGGCAGTCGTTCCGGCGTGATGATTTCGGTTCCGAAGAAGAAGGAGGAGCCGGCAAAGATGCCTTGCAAACGTCCGGAGGTGACGGAGGTGCGCCCGCAGGTACTGGATTGCGATGTGGTTCGTTTCCAGAACAATAAGGAGAAATGGGTGGCTTTCGTGGGCTTGCTGAACGGGTATCCTTACGAGATATTCACGGGTTTGCAGGACGACGAGGAGGGCATAGTATTGCCCAAGACGGTGACGAAGGGACGCATTGTGAAGAATACCAATCCGGACGGCACGAAACGTTACGACTTCCAGTTCCAAAACAAGCGTGGCTACAAGACGACCGTGGAGGGCTTGTCCGAGAAGTTTAATAAGGAGTATTGGAACTACGCAAAACTTATTTCGGGTGTGCTGCGCTACAGAATGCCGGTGGAGCATGTCATCAAGTTGGTGGCTTCGCTGCAGCTGGAGAGCGAGAGCATCAATACTTGGAAGGTGGGCGTGGAACGTGCACTGAAGAAGTATGTGAGCGACGGCACGGAGGCTACGGGACAGAAGTGCCCGAACTGTGGACACGAATCGCTGGTTTACCAGGAGGGTTGCCTTATCTGTAAGGATTGCGGCAGTTCTCGTTGCGGTTAGTTCCGCGACAGAGATGTGCGTTGTGAACAGACTTGTTGCAACTTGTTATTACAACAATAGAATATGAAGATAGAAGAAACCTCCCTGCTGCTGGAGAATGTAAAGATATTTGCCCGTCACGGGGTGGATCCGCAGGAGCAGGAAACGGGTGCTTATTACTACATCACGCTTAAAGCCGACTGTACTTTTCAGTCGGCTTTAACGAGTGATTGTTTGTTCGATACCGTGAGCTATGCCGACCTGTTTCTTATCATAAAGGAGGAGATGGCTACGCCGTCGCGATTGCTGGAGCATGTGGCGGGGAGAATACTGGAACGCATCTTCCGGGAACAACCGATGATTACAAAAGTACGGTTGGAGATTCTCAAGGAGAATCCGCCGATGGGGGCGGATTGCCGGGGAGCCGGTGTGCGTGTTTGTGCTGCTCGATAAAGGGAGGGGTGCGCACAAACAGGACAACCGAAGCGGGTAGAAAACGTGAATAAAGATTCACTGTTTTTTCATTCCCCTTACGGATTATGGCTAAAAAGCCACACAAAATCACATATCGAATATCTTTTTGCACATTTTCCTTTCAAATGTCACAAAAATTGTGTAATTTCGTGCCGCTAAAAGAAAGAAGTTCGAAAAAATCAAGCTTTAAAATTAATATACAAAGAAGAATATGGGACAATTAAGTGAAGCATTGGAACTCATGGTAGTAGGTATGGCAACGGTTTTCGTGATCCTACTTATCGTGATTTACTTTGGCAAGCTGCTTATTCTCGTAGTGAATAAGTGGGCACCTGAAGAAGCAACCACCGTGAAGAAAAAGACGGCCCAACCGTCTGCTGCATCCAATACCATTGATGCAACCACCATGGAAGTTTTACAAGCAGCCGTGAAGCAGCTAACCGGAGGAAAGGGACACGTAGCCGGTGTCAAGAAATTGTAAAGAATAAAATACTAAATAGGAAAGATGAAAAAAGAAGTAAAATTCAGTCTGGTCTTCCGTGATATGTGGCAGAGTGCCGGTAAATATCAACCGCGTGTAGACCAGTTGGTGAAGGTGGCTCCCGCTATCATTAAAATGGGATGTTTTGATCGTGTGGAGACCAATGGAGGTGGTTTTGAACAGGTGAACTTGCTGTTCGGTGAGAACCCGAACCGTGCCGTTCGCGAGTGGACAAAGCCTTTCCATGAAGTAGGCATACAAACACACATGCTCGACCGTGCACTGAACGGACTGCGTATGAGTCCGGTTCCGGCCGATGTTCGCAAACTATTTTATAAGGTAAAGCATGTACAGGGCACAGACATCACTCGTATATTCTGTGGTTTGAACGATACTCGTAATATTATTCCTTCTATTAAGTACGCTAAGGAGGCGGGCATGATTGCTCAGGCTTCTATGTGTATCACACACTCTCCTATCCACACGGTGGAGTACTATACGAACTTGGCTAAGACGTTGATCGAGGCGGGTGCGGACGAAATCTGCTTGAAGGATATGGCCGGTATCGGTCGTCCGGAGACATTGGGTAAGATTACGGCGGCTATCAAGGCGCTGAAGAAGGATATCGTGATTCAGTATCACTCTCACGCGGGTCCGGGTTTCAACATGGCTTCTATCTTGGAGGTTTGTAAGAACGGTTGCGACTATGTGGATGTGGCTGTGGCTCCGTTGGCTTGGGGTACGGGTCATGCTGATGTGATTGCCGTACAGGCTATGCTGAAGGATGCGGGCTTCCAGGTGAAGGAGGTGAACATGGCGGCATACATGGAGGTGCGTAAGCAGATCCAGGAGATGATGGACGATTTCTTGGGTTACTACTGCAACGATTTGAACCGTTTGAACAACTCTCTGTTGGTGGCTCCTGGTTTGCCGGGCGGTATGATGGGTTCGCTCATGAGTGATTTGGAGCAGAACTTGGAGAGCTTGAATAAGTGGAAGGTGAAGAACAACCAACCGCAACTTACCATAGATGAATTGTTGATTAAGTTGTTCGACGAGGTTACTTACGTATGGCCTAAGGTGGGTTATCCTTGCTTGGTGACTCCGTTTAGCCAGTATGTGAAGAACTTGGCGTTGATGAACGTAATACAGATGGAGAAGGGCAAGGCTCGTTGGAGCATGATTGCCGACGATATCTGGGATATGATTCTGGGTAAATCCGGACAGCTGCCGGGCGAGGTGGCCGAGGAGATTAAGCAGTTGGCTGCCGAGCAGGGTCGTGAGTTTGTGACGGCCGATCCGCAGTCTAACTATCCGGACGAACTGGAGAAGTACAAGAAGATGATGGCCGAGAAGGGCTGGGAACCGGGTCAGGACGACGAGGAGTTGTTCGAGTATGCTATGCACCCGTCTCAGTACGAGGCTTACAAGAGTGGTAAGGCGAAGGCCGACTTTGAGGCTGACTTGGCGAAACGTAAGGCTGCCAAGAATGCTCCGGCTGCCGGTGACAACGAGCCGAAGGTGCTCACGGTAACGGTGAACGGACAGAGCTATAAGGTGGATGTGGCTTATGGTGAGGTGGCTCCTGCTGCTGCCGGTGCTGCTCCTGCTGCTGCCGCTCCTGTGGGCGAGGGCGAAGAGATTCTGGCTCCGCTGGAGGGTAAGTTCTACCGTGTGAAGAATGCACAAGAGGAGGCTAAGAATGTAGGCGACCGGGTGAAGGCAGGTGATATCATCGGATACATAGAGGCGATGAAGACCTACAACGCTATCCGTGCCGAGTTCGATGGTACCATCACGGCAATTCTCGTTAATTCCGGCGACTCTGTAGAGGAGGACGATCCGATTATGAAGATTGCAAAGTAATTCTTAATTCAAAACAGAGTAAAGAATGGAAGAATTATCATTAGTATTAAATAAGGTATATGAGATGACGGCGCTCAGCAATATCATTGCGGATCCTTCGTTTCTCATCATGTACCTGCTGGCCTTTGTACTTTTGTACTTGGGTATTGTAAAACACTACGAGCCGCTGTTGCTCGTGCCTATCGCTTTCGGTGTGTTGATTGCCAACTTCCCGGGCGGTGACATGGGTGTGATTCAGGCGGATTCCGATGGATATGTTACGCTGGCGGACGGTTCTCGCGAGATTATTTGGGATATGCCGTTGCACAAGATTGCGCATGAGTTGGGTATCATGAACTTCATCTATTATATGGTGATTAAGAGTGGTTTCTTGCCTCCTATCATCTTTATGGGTGTGGGTGCGCTGACCGACTTTGGCCCTATGTTGCGTAACTTGAAGTTGAGTATCTTCGGTGCAGCTGCTCAGTTCGGTATCTTTGCCGTTATCATCATAGCCGGCGGTTGCGGTTTCTTCACCATGAAGGAGGCTGCGTCTCTGGGTATCATCGGTGGTGCGGATGGTCCGACGGCTATCTTTACAACCATCAAACTGGCTCCTCACTTGCTGGGTCCTATCGCAATTGCGGCGTACAGCTACATGGCGTTGGTTCCGGTGATTATTCCGCTGGTGGTGCGCCTTACTTGCTCCAAGAAGGAACTCACGATCAACATGAAAGAGGAGGAGAAGAAGGGCAAGAAAGTGGAGATTAAGAACATGCGCGTGGCTAAGATTGTGTTCCCGATTGCGGTAACAACCATCGTGGCTATCTTGGTTCCTACGGCTGTGCCTTTGATTGGTATGTTGATGTTCGGTAACTTGATTAAGGAGATTGGTTCCGATACGAGCCGTATCTTCGATGCCGCTTCCAACAGCATCATGAACACGGCGACCATCTTCTTGGGTCTCTCCGTGGGTGCAACCATGACGGTGAAGGCGTTCCTGAACTGGCAGACGATAGGTATTGTGATTGGCGGTTTCTTTGCATTCGGTCTCTCTATCTTTGCGGGTATCATGTTGGTGAAGATTTTCAACTTGTTCTCTAAGCAGAAGATCAATCCGCTGATTGGTGCTACGGGTTTGAGTGCGGTGCCTATGGCGAGCCGTGTGGCCAACGATATCTCTACCAAATACGATTCCAAGAACCACGTGTTGAACTATTGTATGGCTTCCAACATCTCCGGTGTCATCGGTTCTGCCGTTGCTGCGGGTATCTTGATTCAATTCTTGCAATAGTGCAATCAAAATATACTTAGACAAAGAGGCGGCTTCCCGTTGCGGGAGCCGCCTCTTTTTGTTCTACACGTTTTTGCAAACGGTTTCTGATAAACTTTTCTCTCTCTCGACAGAGAGGATGCTTAGAGCGAAATGTTGTAAAAACATCTTGAGCTCTACTCTATGATAGAAGCTCTTTTCAGAAGTTTGTAAATCTTCTGCGAGGTTCTTCTATCAATAGGCGCTTCCACATCGTGTGCAAGCATCCACACCTTATTGGGATGTGTCATCGTTTGGAGTCCGATCCTGATGTACGTCCATCTATGATGCGAATTCCAATAATTTGATCGTTTTCGTCGTGCGCCTCTCATATTGAACCATTGTTTTGTTTTTTCAATAATCATGATAATAAACCCGTTTAACACGTCTTCCGACGCCGGTTAGTACTTCATAGGGGATGGTATCCAGAATGTCGCTCAACACGGTTACCGGCAGTTCTTTACCGAATATCACTGCGGTGTCTCCCTCTTTACAGGGGATGTCCGTTACGTCGATCATGCATACATCCATGCATATGTTTCCTACATAGGGGGCTTTCTTTCCGTTCACCAGGCAGTAGCCGTTGCCACGACCCAGGTGTCGGTTTAGTCCGTCGGCATAGCCTATGGGGAGGGCTGCGATGCGAGAGTCTCGCCGGAGCACTCCTCTCCGACTGTAACCTACGGTATCTTCGGCAGGTACTTCGCGTATCTGCAATATGGTTGTTTTAAGGGTATGTACGCTGTTTATCACTCCGTTGTTGCGGGGGTTAACGCCGTACAAGCCCAGTCCCAGGCGTACCATATCGAGGTGGTACTGCGGGAAGTGCTCTATACCTGCACTGTTGCAGATATGGCGCAATATCTTGTGGCGGAAGGCGGCTTGCAACTTGTTGCTGCCTTGCTCAAAGAGTTCGAATTGATGGGCGGAGAAGGCGTCGAAATCGTCGCTATCACTGCCTACAAAGTGAGAGAATACGGAACGGGGGACCAACGAGGTTTGCGCCTGCAGGGTCTCTATGAGTTGTTCCATATCTTTCTCGGGATGGAATCCCAAACGGTGCATGCCGGTGTCCAACTTTACGTGGATGGGGTACTGCACAAAGCCACCGCGCTTTGCCTCGGTTATGAGGGCGTTGAGCAGACGGAAGCTGTAGACTTCGGGCTCCAAATCGTACTCGAACATGGTACGGAAGGAGTTCATCTCGGGGTTCATCACGATGATGTTGGTGGTGATACCTGCCTTTCGGAGTTCCACACCTTCGTCGACAACAGCTACGGCCAGGTAGTCGACGCAGTGGTCTTGGAGGGTCTTGGCTACTTCTATATAGCCGGCTCCATAGGCGCCTGCCTTTACCATGCATACCATCTTGGTTTCGGGTTTCATGAAACTGCGATAGTAATTCAGGTTGTCGACAATGGCTCCGAGGTCTATCTCCATGACGGTTTCGTGTACTTTGAGTTGCAGTACATCGGCTATGGTGTCGAAGCGGAAGCTGCGGGCACCTTTCAGGAGTATCATCTCATTGGTGAGACTGTCGGGGAGTTCGCTTTGCAGGAAGGCTTCGGTGGTATCGAAGGAGACGAATGTGGCCTTCAACTTACCTTGGAGCTGTTGCACTTTTTCACCGATTCCGATGACGCGGTCTACCCCGCGCTCATTGATGATGCGGGCTACACGGTCGTAGAGTACCTCTTCGGCCAGTCCGGTTTGGAAGAGGTCGCTCAGTATCAACGTGCGTTTGCCGTGGTTGCGCTCCGGTCGACGGCTCATGAAGTCGAGCGCCATGTCGAGGGAGTTGATGTCGGAATTGTAGCTATCGTTTATAAGGATACAGCCGTGCTTGCCTTCGAGCACCTCCATGCGCATGGCTACGGGTTCCAGTTTTGCCATGGCTTGACGGATGTGTTCCGGGGTGACGCCCAAGTGCAGGGCGGCTACCAGGCAGTGTACGGAGTCGTCGATGGAAGCCTCATCGCTAAAGGGGATGCTGTAGGTTTGCTTCGTGCCGTTGTATACGTAGGATATGCTCGTGCCATCGACCGTTTTCTCTACCTTTTCTATATATACGGTGGCATCTTTTCGGTTCTTGGACCAGGTGATGCGCTGCAGATTCTCCGGGAGGGTGGCCACGGTGGTAGCAACCGGGGAGTCGTCGATGCTGTAAACGAGCGCTTGGGCATCGCGGAAGAGTTTCATCTTCTCGGCACATTTCTGCTCCAAAGATTCAAAGTTCTCTTGGTGTGCTTCGCCCAAGGAGGTAAAGATGCCCAGGGTGGGACGAATAACGGCGTTGAGGGCTGCCATCTCTCCGGGTTGGGAGATGCCGGCTTCGAAGACGCCTACTTGTGTGCTTTCGTCCAATTGCCATACGGAGAGGGGTACACCTATCTGGGAGTTGTAGCTCCGGGGAGAACGGGTGACGCGCTTCTCGGTGGAGAGAATCTGGTTCAACCACTCCTTGACCATGGTCTTTCCGTTGCTGCCGGTGATGCCTACAATAGGTATATCGTAGGAATCGCGGTGACGCTCGGCCAGGCGCTGGAGTGCTTTCAGTACGTCGACCACCAGGAGGAAGGATGCATCGGTATAGTCGGCCTCGTCCTTCGGGAGGTCGCTCACCACAAATGCACGTACTCCACGGCGGTATAGTTGCGGTATATATTTATGTCCATCGTTGCGTTGCGACTTAAGGGCAAAGAACAATGTGTCCTCCGGGAAGCCCAGAGAACGGCTGTCGGTAAGAATTCTACTTACCGTCCGACACGTATTACCGAAACAATGCGCACCGATAAAAGCGGATATCTCTTCTATATTATAGCACATCTTTACCTTAAATTTCCATTAATATCATAACCTTTCTGTGGTGCAAATTTAGGATATTTTTTCGAAAGCTCCATAACTTTTTTATGGATATTTGTAGAAAAAGAACTATATTGCACACTTTCGGGGTGAAGAGGGCGGTGATTAAGGGCTTTTCGTATGGGTTCGAAGTCTTTTAGAAACGCTTGTGTCTCCTTGTCGGAAAAGGTTTCCACGAAGCGTTGCCAGATGTATTCCACGGCTTGGTCGGAGGGGTGGAGCATGTCTTCTTTGTAGAAACGGTAGTCGCGCAGTTCGTCGATGAGTATCTCGTAGGCGGGGAAATAGGTGACGTGTTCGGGGAACATCTGCTGCAGTTGGTGCACGGCCAGGTGAAGCACCGATTTGCCGAGGGTGCTTTCGTGGTAGCCGTACTTGGCGTAGCGGTAGGGGCTCACCGTGAAAACGATGTGTAGGTGTGGACGTCGCTCAATGAGTTGCGCCAGGAGGGGTTGCCATCGCTCCACAATGTCGTCGACTGTCAAGGATTCTTCGCAAAACTCTTTCTGCGGTACTTTGTGGCAGTTGCTCACTACCCTACCCTCCGGAAGATGGCGGTAGTAGCGGTTGGTGCCGAAGGTGACAATCAGCACATCGAGTTCGCGAAGGAGGTTTACCGCTTCGTCCATCGATTGTTGAACATGTGCAACACACTCGCTGCGGGTGGGGGCAGCAAACTGTGTGTCGTGCAGCCAACTGCGCCACAATCCGCCGTGCTCGAAATAGAGGGAGTCATCGACCCGTTCCTCCATCAATGCTTGCAATCCCAGGCGAATGCTCTCCGGATTGTAGAGCACCCCAAAGGGGTTCACCACGCAGGGAAAAGTATTTTCCTGCAATCGCACTCCTATATTAGAGGCGAAACACGACCCCAACAGGAGGGTCTTATCGGCGAGAGAAAGGTCCCACTGAGGACGTTTTATCTCCATTTTTATTGTAAAATCCATATTCTTTCTACCCAATTCACGTTTTTTACCTGCAAAATTAAGCAACTTAAACGTTTTATTCGTATTTTTGCGCCTATATTTTTGAGTAATGGACGAGATTATAAATCAAGATATATTGAAAAGTATCGAGTTCCCGAAAGATTTACGGAAACTCAAGAAGGAAGATTTGCCTCAAGTTTGTCAAGCATTGAGACAGGAAATAATAAACGATCTGGCGGACAATCCGGGGCACTTTGCGTCGAGTCTGGGGGTCGTGGAACTAACCGTGGCGCTACACTATGTTTTTGATACTCCCTACGACCGCATCGTATGGGATGTGGGGCACCAGGCTTACGGACACAAGATGCTTACCGGACGACGGAAGCAGTTTAATACGAACCGCAAACTCCATGGAATACGTCCGTTCCCGTCGCCGGACGAGAGCGAATACGATACCTTTACGTGTGGACATGCTTCCAACTCCATCTCAGCGGCTCTGGGTATGGCGGTGGCGGCTACGCAGCACCAGGAGAACAGACATGTGATTGCGGTGATTGGCGATGGTTCCATGAGCGGTGGTTTGGCGTATGAGGGACTGAACAACGTGTCCTCCAGTCAGAACAACTTGCTTATCATACTCAACGACAACAATATGAGTATAGACCGAAGTGTGGGTGGCATGAAGAACTACCTGCACCGATTGGAACGTTTCCACACCAGCAACACCTATAACCGCATACGTCTACGCATCTCCGAGAAGCTCTTTAAATGGGGGTGGCTCAACGAGGATCGTCGCAAGATGATTATCCGTTTCAACAACTCCGTTAAGGCTCTTTTGTCGCAACAGCAGAATGTGTTCGAGGGTATGAACATACGCTACTTCGGTCCTACCGATGGTCACAACGTGATAGAATTGGTGGATTACCTGCGCGCCATAAAGGAAATGAAGGGGCCCAAAATGCTGCACATACACACCATAAAGGGTAAGGGATTCGAACCGGCAGAAAAGGAGGCGACCGTATGGCACGCCCCGGGTAAGTTTGATAAGGAGACCGGTGAGCGTATCGTATCCAACTCCATAGGCAAGCCGCAGAAGTTTCAGGATGTGTTTGGATACACCTTGTTGGAACTGGCGCAAAAC
Organism: uncultured Bacteroidaceae bacterium; assembly: GCA_964623295.1. Taxonomy (GTDB): domain Bacteria; phylum Bacteroidota; class Bacteroidia; order Bacteroidales; family Bacteroidaceae; genus CAZUTW01. The sequence goes on from CAZUTW010000002.1 coordinate 27,502, forward strand.
AACCCCAACGTGGTGGGCGTAACACCGGCCATGCCTACCGGTTGCTCCATGAACATACTGATGGAATCGATGCCCGACCGTGCCTTCGATGTGGGTATTGCCGAGGGTCATGCCGTCACCTTCTCGGGGGGTATGGCTAAGGATGGACTCATCCCCTTCTGCAACATCTATTCATCGTTTGCCCAACGGGCCTACGACAATGTGATACACGATGTGGCAATAGCTCGACAAAACGTGGTGCTCTGTCTGGATCGTGCCGGACTGGTGGGCGAGGATGGTCCTACACATCACGGCGCCTTTGACTTGGCATTTCTGCGCTCTATCCCCCATCTTACCATATCCTCGCCGATGGACGAGCACGAATTGCGACATCTCATGTACACCGCTCAGCTCCCCAATAAAGGACCTTTCGTGATACGATATCCCAGAGGATGCGGTTCGATTGTGGATTGGCAGTGTCCGTTCCAAGAGATAAAGGTGGGTGCCGGACGTAAGTTGCACGATGGCACCGCACTGGCTATACTCACCATAGGTCCGCTCGGCGTGCGCGTACGCAACTTGATTGAAAAGTATCAAATAGATGCTGCACACTACGATATGCGCTTCCTGAAGCCCATCGACACGGAGATACTGCACGAGGTGGGCGAACGGTTCGACAAGATTGTCACTCTGGAAGACGGTGTAATAAAGGGCGGACTGGGCAGTGAGGTACTGGAATACATGAACGACCATGGCTATCGCCCCGAAATCGTTCGGTTGGGATTGCCCGACAATTTTGTGGAGCATGGGACTCCTGCTCAATTGCACCACTTGGTGGGCATAGACGAAGAGGGTATCATGAATGCCATCCACAAGCTCATCCATTAATATAATAAGGAGGAAAACATGAAGATAGTAATAGCCGGCGCAGGTGCCGTGGGAACCCATTTGGCAAAACTGCTCTCTCGTGAGCAGTACGACATAGTGCTGATAGACGAAAACGAAACGCAACTCAACAAGGTGAGCAGCGATTACGACCTGAAGACGGTGTGTGCCAACCCCTCTTCCATACGCACTCTACAGGGCGAGGTGAACAATGCTGAGCTTTTCATAGCCGTCACTCCCGATGAGAGTCTGAACATGACTTGCTGCATCTTGGCGCACCATCTGGGGGTGAAGAAGACTGTGGCGCGTATCGACAACTTCGAATACCTGAACAAAAACTATACCGAGATGTTCCAAAAAATCGGTATCGACTCGCTTATCTACCCGGAACAATTGGCGGCTAAGGAGATTGCTGCAAGCATCCGCTATAGCTGGGTGCGCCACTGGTGGGAGGTGCACAACAGTTCCCTCATCATGTTGGGAATAAAACTGCGCAAGGAGGCGACCATCTTGGGCAAACCGTTGCGCGAGTTGGGACAGGCTCTCCCCTATCACATCGTGGCCATACAGCGAAACGATGAAATCATCGTCCCCAACGGAAACGATGCGCTGCAATGCAACGACCAGGTTTACTTCATGACGCTGAAGAACTATATCCCCTTGATTCGTAAAATTGTGGGCAAAGAGGAACAACCGGACATAAAGCGTGTCATGATTATGGGTGGTGGAAAGACCTCCGTACGCCTCATCAACGAGGCCGATTCCTACATGGAGTTCATCGTGGTGGAGCGCGATGAGGAACGTTGCCACAAAATTCTCTCCCTGATACGCGACGACCGCAAGGTGGAGGTATACAACGGTGACGGTCGCGACATGGGGTTCCTGACCGATATAGGCATACAACACATGGATGCCTTTGTGGCACTGACCGGCAATGCCGAAACAAACATTCTCTCTTGCTTAACGGCCAAGAACATGGGCATACAGAAGACGGTGGCCATGATAGAAAACTTGGACTACGTAAGGATGGCGGAGGATCTGGATATCGGTACCATTCTGAACAAGAAGACTATAGCCGCAGGACACATCTACCAACTCCTGCTCAAGGCCGATGTCAGCAATGTGCGCTGCCTGGCACTCTCCGATGCCGACGTGGCGGAATTCATAGCCAAACCCGGCAGCAAGGTGACACAAAAGGTGGTGAAGGACTTGGGACTCCCCCACGGAGCTACCATCGGTGGATTGGTACGTGGCAAGGAGGGTATATTGGTACATGGTCTCACGCAGATACAAGCCGATGACCATGTAGTGATATTCTGCAACAACGCCATCATAAAGAAACTAAGTAAATACTTCAACTGATGCACATTAATACGCCAACCATATATCGTATTCTGGGGTCGCTGCTGTTCTTGGAAACATCGCTCCTGTTCATTTGTCTCTTCGTAGCCTTGTGGTACGACGGCAACGATGTGCCGGCTTTCATCTATACCATCCTGATATCTATCTTGTGCGGTGTGTTCTGTAAGATGATGGGACGCAATGCCGATAATAGTATCAGCCGAAAGGATGGTTACATAGTGGTGTCCCTTACGTGGATTATCTTCTCGTTTGTGGGTATGTTGCCCTTTGTGATAAGCGGTTACATCCCCAATATATCCGATGCGTTCTTTGAGACAATGTCGGGATTTACCACTACGGGAGCGACCATACTGGACAACATAGAGAGTCTGCCGGCGGGATTGCTCTTTTGGCGCAGTCTTACGCAATGGATTGGCGGCTTGGGAATTATCTTTATCACCATAGCCATCTTCCCGTCGTTCGGCAACGGCGGATTACGTTTGTTCTCGGCCGAGGCAACCGGTCCGCTGCACGACAAGCTGCACCCGCGTATTAGTACCAACGCCAAGTGGATATGGAGTGTGTACATCACCTTGACCGTGGCTACGGCAGTGGCGCTGTTTATGGAGGGGATGAGCTGTTTCGAGAGTATCTGCCATGCGTTCACATCTACGGCCACGGGAGGATATTCTACCCGTCAGGAGAGCATAGCGGCTTATCATTCTCCGGTGATTGAATATACCATTGCGGCGTCTATGTTTTTGTCGGGTATCAACTTCTCGCTGTTGTACTTTAGTCTGCTCAAGGGTAAGATACTGCGTTTGTTCCAGGATTCGGAGTTCCGTTGTTACTTACTATGCTTGGCTGGTTTCACGTTGATATGCACTTTTTCGCTGCTCTACTACAATGGTTACGATTTGGAACATGCTTTCCGTAGCGCTTTGTTCCAGGTGGTGTCCATACAGACCAGTACGGGTTATGCGTCGGACGATTACATGTTGTGGCCCTCTTTCCTGCATCCCTTCTTGCTCTTGATGATGGTGTTCGGTGCTTGCTCCGGATCCAGTACGGGAGGTATCAAGTGTATTCGTCTTAACATGGTGTACAAAGTGGTGCGCAACCAGTTTCGCAACATCATTCAGCCCAATGCGGTATTGCCGGTGCGCATCAACCGTTCGGTAATGCCGGAGGGGATTAAGAGTTCGCTGTTGGCGTTCTTTACACTCTACGTGATGTTGGCGTTTATGGGTTGGATTGCTTTTATGTTGATGGGCGAGACGGATATAGAGAGTATAGGACTTACGATTTCTTCGTTGGGCAACTGTGGTCCGGCACTGGGCAACTATGGTCCGGCATACTCATGGGCTTCGCTTCCGGACATAGGTAAGTGGATTGCATCCTTGCTTATGTTGGCAGGACGTTTGGAAATTTTCCCCATTCTCATTCTCTTCTCTCAAAGATTCTGGAGGGATTATTAAGGAGATATTCAAAGACGTGGAAAAGCGTCAAGACTTCAACGATTGAAGGAACTCGGTGAGATCGGCTTTTAAACGTTGATAGGGTTCGGATTGTTTAAACCGGTCACTTTTCTTTAGCATCATCTCCACAGATGCTTGGCTGTGCTGATAGCAAGAGAGTTCGTTTTGCCGTTGTGTATCGTGCTCGGCCAACTGCTTGATGTCTCGTTCGCGCTCTCGCCGCAACTGCACACAAATGGGTTCCAGCACCGGACGTACCACACCATCGAAGAGTGCATGACCTTGCATGTATAAATAGGTGGTTTCGGGAGTAACGCCCAAAGCCGTGAGTTCGTCTTTCAGTTGGTTGTAATCTCCTCGTGCTTGTTGGAAACGGTGTTGCAACCACGCCATCTTACGGTTCACTCGGTGGCGCAAGGACTCCAAGGTTCGTTCGGGATGATAAACATTGATATCATCAAAGCTAACCAAATCGCCGAACTCAGTCAAAGAAAAATCACGAAAAGTTCCGTGCTTATAACACCACACACTCCACACGAACAACGGATAAACAATCTCCGAAAAGAGGCGCATAAAGGCCTCCAGATCTACCAACTTACGATCGTTGAGCGTAGCCATAACGCACACGGAATGCAACCCCGGCGCATAACACTGATAGTTTTCTATGGCATAAACATAAGTGTGAAACACAAAGGGATGGTGATTCACCATACGCGATGTCTCGGTATCGTCCTGCATCAGGTAATCGTAATCGGCATCGACACATGCTATCATGTATTTACCCAATCTACCGCCAAGGTCGTTCATCAGCGCCGATTTCTTTCCTTTCTGCAACGAATTGCGAGAAGGCAGCATCACCTCGAAGCCGAATTGGTCGTTCTCAAAGTCGGCCAACACGCTGCGCCAAAACAGCACATCGTCGTAACTCTCCACATAGGCCACAATCTTCCGCTTCGCTTGCTTGGGACGCAGCGAATTGAACGCATCCATGTAGCGGGAGTTCAGGTTGTCGGTGAGTCGCTTTGACATAATTCCCGTTTTTATATCGTTATATCGGACACCTCGGTCACCACATCACCCCATCCATCCATAATCACAGCGGGAGAATGGGTGGTGAGTACAATCTGCACATTGGGATTCAAGGTACGTATGTTTTGTATCAACTTACGCTGCCACTCCACATGCAAGCTCACTTCGGGTTCGTCCATAAACAACACGTAGGGTTCGTTGTCCTCCACCAGTACGGTAAGCAAGATAATCATCATCTGTTTCTCGCCGCTGGAGAGTTGGTAGGGATATATCTCTTGACCGCCCTGCATGAAACGCACCTCGTTGCACGTGCGCAAAATGGTTTTACCGGTATCTTGGAAGAGGGAATCTACCAAATCCTGAAAACGGCTCTTTATCTGCGCCACCTCTGCCGCACGTGCATGAGCGTCTTCGGCGCACGAGGTGAGCAGTTCTATCATACGATTGCCTATGTTTACTTGGTAGTCCAAATACTTGCGTTGGAGCATGAAGAACTGAAAATCGAGCTCGGTCATGACGGTTCCCTCACCCATCTTTGCAAGCAGTTCACTGTTGAGCAGCGGTCGATCAAAGCTACGTATCACATCGTACTTTACAAAGGTGGCATCTTCGGGATAGAAGGTCACCTTCACACCATCGGCCAGGAGTTCCTGTGCTTTTAGCCTTTCACCGGTAAGTGCACGTCCCTGCTCCACCAACGATTCCACGCTGCGATTTAGGATGGTAGACTTACCCACACCGTTCACACCACTCAGGATATTTACATCGGGACGCATGTTCCAAACAATGTGTTTTCCTTTATCCCACAAGTGGTCAATCTCAATTCGTTGTATATATTCAGCTTGCTTCTCCATGCATTTCACAATACGTTATGTTCTACCTGCGAAATTACGTCTTTTTGTGTTATGTGCAAAAGAAAAAGGCAAAATATTTCTCTTTTTGCGAAGAATTGAACGCTATCGCAGGGAAAGAATGGGATAAAGGATGAACCATTCCCTTTGTTTTTGTGTTTAGTGGGTAGCTATAAAAGACATATGTTTCATCTTAAAAGTAAAATGAATTATGCCACACATCACCGTTCAGTGTTACCCCAAGCATCTTAGCGAAAGGGCGTTCCATACGTTTATTGAGGAACTAACAAAGCTCGCCGAAAAACATCTTCATGCTTCCGAGGGCGATATTTCCATCTTGTACAAAGAGATTCCGGAGGCAGAATGGAAGCAAAAGATATGGGATAAAGAGATAGCACCCAACCTCCATCAACTGGCCAAAAAACCGGGGTACACCTTATAATAATTGTACGAACGTGGCAAGAATAGGGAAATTCCCCCTTAATTGTAGGGATTTGAACTTTGAATGCCATGTACATTGCCGTAACTTTGCATCAGAAATCAGAACGATAGCTGATTCAAAGAACATACGTTGAACAAATAAAAAGATACAACAATGAAGGCAATGAACACATGCATGATGGTCATCGGAATGATGCTCCTCGGCACAATAAATAGTTTTGCACAGAACAACCGCAATGGTCGTCAGGGTTTCACCATCACCAACGATCGTAACACTCGGGTAGAAAGGACAATTGAGAACAACCGCAGTCAGCAAAAAATGGAAGATTGCAATGGCACTCGCAATGATATGTACATGCGCGGCAACGAAGGACGGCAGGAGATGCGCGGCAACGAAGAACGATGCGACATGGGGCGCAACACCTATCGCATGGAGCCGATGGAAGGCCGCATGGAGCCGATGGATTATGGTATGGAGCCTCAACCCGTTCGCTACGCAAGACCCGTTGCTGTACCGGTACCGGTGCCTGTACCCGCTCCCTTCCACCCCATAGGATTTGTCCCGGCAAGTCCCGAAGCTGTAACCGGTTTTGTTGTCGGTAGTGTTATTACAGGAATACTGGGTGCAATCATCCACTAAAGATTATTAGGTATAAAGGTAAAAGATTGAATAGGATACACAAGCCTCATACATGAGTCCACTGAAAAGTGACTGTTGTTTTCGTACATCCTCAAGATAAGGAGTCTCCCCTCCCCCTATCTTGAGGATGTTTTTTTTACCTAAAAAAATCGCGAGTCACAATGAAGTAACTCGCGATTTTTTGGTGATCCGCTTGGGGCTCGAACCCAAGACCCCAACATTAAAAGTGTTGTGCTCTACCAGCTGAGCTAGCGGATCATCCGTTATTGCTGATTTGCGGATGCAAAGGTAGGCATTTTATCCGAATCTGCCAAATATTTTGCAAATTATTTAGCAATATCCGCGAAAATTCATGCTTTCAATCCTCATCTTCGGTCAATATCTTATCCATATCCTGCCTATATCGCTCCTTTCTGGCACGTCGGGCTGTCTCCGACTCATCTTGTAAAATAAAGCGGTGATAGTAGGACAGCATAATGGTGGTAAGCGGCAGGGCCAGTATCAATCCTATCATGCCCAGTAGGTATCCCCATACAGAAAGCGAAAGCAATATAACGGCCGGATTCAGTCCCATAACCTTTCCCATAATTTTAGGTACCAATATCATATCCTGAATGGTCTGCACCACCACAAATACCAATAATGCCGATACCAATACCATCCAAAAGTTCTCGCCCGTATCGCTGGCCTTGAGCAGTGCCAAGATAACCGTAGGCAACAAGCCGATGGTTTGGAGATAGGGTACCATATTTAATAGCCCTATGAAGAGTCCCAAAGCTATGGCCATGGGGAAATCTATCAAGAGAAAACCCAAAGCAAAAAGTACCCCCACACACGTGGCAACCAATGCTTGTCCACGGAAATAGGCCTGCATGCCGCTCTCCACATCGCGCCCTATGCCGTAGAAAGTGCGACGGAAACGTACCGGGACCAACTTCACCCATCCGCGAGTAATCTTCTCGTAGTCCATTAAAATAAAGAACATATAAAGGAGGATAATGGCAGACATGAGTATACCAATCACAAAATTGACGGTTTCATAGATGATGTTCCACACCTGCGGAACCAACTGCTTGATGGCCTCTATCACCGAATCTTCGTTCAGAAACTGCATGATGGAGGTTTGATCGAGATTCTCCTGTATAAACTGCTCCACCGTAGCCGGAATAGTAGAGTTGCGAGCACCGTTCACCACATAATCGGAAACCAATGTACGGAGCTTTTCATACTCCTCTACAGCCGATGGCACCACCAACATAACCAATCCCCAGAGGACAGCCACAATGAGTGCAAGCGACAAAAAGATGCACAACACACGATTGTGCAGATGCACCTTATACTGTAGGAACTTCACCAGCGGATAAATCATGTAGGCCAAGAGCCACGCCACAAAAAAAGGAAGCAGCACCGGACTGAGGAAATTGAGCAAAGCCAGCACCGCAATGATGCCCGCTACCGTGAGTGCACCACGCACAAACGAATCGAAAGTAATCTTTTGTTCAAGCATAAATAATAGAACGTTTGGTATCGAAAATATCAGCGAAGATAGTGGTTTTCCACCAATAAGGCAAAAGTTTTGCGAAAAACATGCAAAAAATTCGGCAAAGAAACAAATTATTAGTATATTTGCGGTCAAAAGAAGGAAAACAGATGGGCATATTATACCTTGTACCCACTCCGGTGGGGAATCTTGAAGACATGACATTCCGTGCAATCAGGGTGTTGAAAGAAGCAGACCTCATTCTTGCGGAAGACACACGTACGTCGGGTATCCTGCTAAAACATTACGGCATAAAGAATGCCATGATGTCGCACCACAAGTTCAATGAGCACCAGACTTTGGGGCAAATGGTGGAGCGTCTCAAGGCGGGTACCAACATAGCGCTGATTACGGATGCCGGAACTCCGGGCATATCGGACCCTGGCTTCTTGCTAGCGCGCGAGGCGGTGAAAGAGGGCATTGAGGTAACATGCCTGCCGGGGGCTACGGCGTTTGTGCCGGCTTTGGTGGCATCGGGACTTCCCAACGAGCGTTTCTGCTTTGAGGGGTTCCTTCCGCAAAAGAAGGGGAAGATGAATAAGTTGACCGCGCTGCAACAGGAGACGCGCACCATGATCTTCTACGAATCGCCCTATCGATTGGTGAAAACTCTGACGCTCTTTTCCGAGGTGTTCTCCCCCGAGCGACAAGTGTGTGTGTGTCGAGAGATTTCTAAGGTACACGAAGAGTGCGTACGCGGAACACTCCAAGAGGTGATAGCTCACTTTACGGAACAGGAGCCGAAAGGAGAAATCGTTATCGTACTGGACGGACTACACGAGGAGAAGGAGACTGCGGACAACGATGCCGAAGTGAACCCGAAAAAAGGAAAACGGAGCAAAACACCGAAAGGTGATGGCGTACGCAAGTCGAAGTATCGCTTAAAACAGGAGGCTCTGGAAGAAAATACGGAAGAGGAGGATACGGAAGAATAAATACCTTTTATAATAAGGTGCGAGATAGTAAATAGAATTACGAACTAAAACAATGTATGGAAGAAATGAAAAAGATTATATTCACACTTGCGGCTGCATGCATCATGCTGACGGCCTGCAATCAGCAGCAGGAGAGCAAACAAGATAATACAGCAGAGGCTGAACGCGATTCTTTGTTGGATGTAATCAACCGCAAAGATGGAGAACTCAACGAACTGATGGGTACTTTCGGAGAAATCCAGGAGGGCTTCCGCCGCATCAACGAGGCTGAGGGTAAGGTCAACATAGACAAGAACTCTTTGGAGTCATCGTCATCGGTTGCGGACATTAAGCAAAACATCTCCATGATTGAAGCTACGGTTCGCGAAAACCGCGAGTTGATTGAGAAACTCAAAACCCAACTGCGCAACAGTTCGCTCAATGCTACCAAACTGCGCGAAGCTATCAACAACTTGACAACCGAGTTGGAGCAGAAGACCGCAATGATTGAACAACTGCGCGAAGAATTGCGTGCCAAGGATGTGATCATCGGTCAGCAAACGGAACAGATTAGCAATCTGAACACGGAGAACACAAGTCTGAAGGAGGAGAACACCGACCGCAGCAAAACCATAGAACAGCAAGATAAGCAACTGAACACCGCTTGGTTTGTGTTCGGCAACAAGTCGGAACTGAAAGAGCAGAAGATTCTGCAAAACGGCGATGTACTGCGTAGCGACAACTTCAACAAGAACTATTTCACAAAGATTGATATCCGTGTGGACAAAGTGATAAAGCTCTATTCCAAAAGTGCAAAGATTCTCACCAACCATCCGGAGGGTTCCTACACGCTGGATAAGGACAGCAAGGGACAGTATGTACTGAACATAACCAACCCCACATCTTTCTGGAGTACCAGCAAGTTCTTGGTTGTATTGGTTAAATAAAACTCGCTATCGCAAAACTCTTAATTCTAAGCACGATGGAGAAGAAACTATACAAAACCCTGACGGCACTGCTACTATGGATAGCATGTGCCACAGGGTATGCACAACAAAACCAGCAGGAGCAGACGACCTTGGTTCCTTATGCCTATCCGGAATACCAAAAGGCCGTGGTTACAATGCTGTTCGGCTCCAAAAAGAATTTGGAGGCCAACATCTATTATGCGGGAAGTCTGCTTTATTATAAGGATAGGGACACCACCATGGTCGCAGAACTAGCCAACGTTCGAACCATTGAGTTTGAAAACGGCGATTTCTACGAGACGGTGGGCGAACAGGCGGCCAAAGTGGAAGCGCGTGAGAGTGCCGGCATGTTGCTAAGTGTAACGACTATTGATGAAAAGAAGATGCGAGGAACCTCCGATTCGAACAACGATCGTAAGGGTGAGAACCTACCGTTCCTCAACATCGACGGATTAGGAAATCTGGATATGTCCGGTTCCTACGACGAACATAAGTACGAGCGCTTCCTGCTCAAGGTGGAATACTACTTCCGCGTAAACGGCAGAACATTCCCGGCCAACTATGCGAGCGTCAAGGAGAACATACCGGAGGAGAAGAAAAAAGCCTTCCGCGAGAAGATGAAAGATCGCAACTGGAGTTGGAACGATAAGCAATCGCTCTCCCAACTTCTTTATTACTTTTAAACCATCACAAGACAAAGAACACACATATAAATGATTGAACTGAACAATTTGGAAGAGGCGATATTCCCCACCTATGTAAACAAGGCGGAACAAGCCAAAAGGACGGAATCCATCGTATTAAAGCACCTCCGCTTCGCGTCCGGAGACCGCCTTTGCTCTTGTGTCACCACAAGAAGCTACTTCCTACTTATGGAGGAGGGAAAGCTTATGACCTTCTGCGAGGACAAAGCCAACCCCATACTCGCTACCAACGGACTCATGAGCATACCGGCATCCATGGAGATAAGCGGTGAATTCCTGGAGAATTCTTCATTGCTCGTCATCAGTCTGCCGGCACAATACAAAACGGAGGATGCATGGTTGGCCGAGATTGTGCACAAGATGGCAATGCTCACGCCCAACATATACAATTGTCCACAGCACCCGACAGTGTCTGCCTATGCACGGGCAACGTCGCTCATGCTGGATAGTGGCATGGATTCCATCCGTTTCAATACACTGAAGATGGAGGAGTTTACCATGTTGGTGCGACACAATTACACTCCGGAGGAGGCCGCACACATCTTCCTACCGCTGCTGGGCTCGGACATAAAATTCCGAACGGATGTGCTCCATCTGTACAAGATTAAACCGGACAAGGAGTTCATCATGCAGGGGTCGGGCATGTGCCGTACCATCTTCTACCGCAACTTCAAGGAGGAGTTTCACACCACCATCAACCGATGGTTGTTGCAAAAGAAGTCGAAGGTGCTGCTTAAATACCTCACGGAAAGCGACATCTCTATCCAGGAGATAACCGCAAAAATGGGGTTCTCATCGGTCAGCGACCTTACCCGTTTCTGTCAGCGGGAACTGGGCGAAGGACCGCTCAAGGTACGAAACAACTACCTTATAAATTATGCGCTGGAACAAATCAAGCACATGAACTCATAGTGAATAGAAGAAATAAAATAAATAACAATTTAACAACCAACTAACATGAATTTTAAAGGATTAGTACTTGGTACAGCCATTGCAGCCACTGCGCTCTCCGCTACAGCGCAGGACAAGACCATCACAGTACAGGCCAACAAATTGGGGGCTAAGATTCCGAGCACCATGTACGGTATCTTCTTCGAGGATATCAACTACGGTGCCGACGGCGGTTTGTACGCCGAGTTGATTATGAACCGTTCCTTCGAGTTCCCGAACAGCTATGCGGGATGGGACATCTCCGGTAAAGTGTCTCTGCACGACGACGGTCCGTTCGAGAAAAACCCACACTACGTTCGCTTGGCACCCTCCGGTCACACCGACAAGTATACCATGATTGAGAACCATGGTTTCATCGGCATCGGACTGAAGAAGGATGCGGAATACCGTTTCTCCGTATGGGCTCGTTGCCCGCAGGGAGGTAGCTCCAAGATTTGGATTGACTTGGTAGACGATGGCACCTTGGAGGACGACCAGAAATTGGGTAATGGTTCCATAGAGGTGAGCGGTACCGAGTGGAAAAAATATACCGTTACACTGAAAGCAAAGAAGACCAAAGATAAGGCTTCGCTGCGTATCTGGGCGGATAGCAAGAACACCACCGACTTCGACCATGTTTCTCTCTTCCCCGTAGATACATACAAGGGACACGAGAATGGTTTGCGTAAGGATTTGGCCGAGGCTTTGGAAGACTTGAAACCGGGTATCTTCCGTTTCCCCGGCGGATGCATCGTTGAGGGTACCGATTTGGAAACTCGTTACCAGTGGAAGAACACGGTGGGTCCGGTAGAGAACCGTCCGCTCAACGAAAACCGTTGGCACTACACCTTTACACATCGTTACTACCCCAATTACTTCCAGAGCTATGGTTTGGGCTTCTTTGAGTACTTCCAGCTCTCCGAGGAGATTGGTGCCGAGCCGCTGCCTGTATTGAACGTAGGTATGGCGTGCCAGTTCCAGAACAACGGCGAGAAGTTCCATGTAGATTACGATAAGTTGGACGAGTACATCCAGGACTGCATCGACTTGGTGGAGTTTGCCAACGGTAGCGTAGACACCAAGTGGGGTAAGTTGCGTGCCGAGATGGGTCACCCGGCTCCCTTCAACATGAAATATTTGGGTATCGGCAACGAGCAGTGGGATACGTTGTACTTCAACCGTCTGAAAGAGTTCCTACCTCGTGTACGTAAGGCTTGTCCGGGTATCAAGATTATCGGTACTTCCGGTCCCGACTCCGAGGGTAAGATGTTCGAGTTGGGTTGGGATGCCATGACCGAGTTGAAGGCCGACTTGGTAGATGAGCACTTCTATCGCAACGAGCAGTGGTTCAAGAACAGCATGAACCGTTACGACAATTACAACCGTAAGGGTCCGAAGGTGTTCGCCGGTGAGTATGCTTGCCACGGAAAGGGAAAGAAGTACAATCGCTTCGGTTCCTCCATCTATGAGGCAGCCTTCATGACCAACATAGAGAAGAATACCGATATCGTAGAGATGGCTACGTATGCTCCGCTCTTTGCGCACGTGGAGGGATGGCAATGGCGTCCGGATATGATCTGGTACGACAACCTGAAGAGTGTGAAGACGTGCAGTTACTACGTACAGCAGATGTACTCTCTGAATAAGGGAACCAACGTACTGTCCACCAAGATAGACAAGGAAACCCCGAAGGGCGAAGACGGTGTATTCACGAGTGCCGTATGGGATGCCAACAGCAAATCCTATATTGTAAAGGTTATCAACACCACCGACAAGGCACAGGAGATTAAGGTCGTTCTGAACGGTGTCAAGAAATTGGCCTCAACGGTAGAGGTAACCAGCTTGGGCAGCACCGAAGCCGACAAGGACAACACGGTAGACGAACCGAACAACATTGTTCCGGTTAGCTCAACCGTTTCTACCTCCGGCAACGGATGGACCACCACCCTCCCTGCCACCACCTTTGCAGTATATAAGGTAAAGAAGAATTAATAAAGATTTCTTATCCATAGAATAGAAGGCGGGAAGGTGTTTCATGAACCTTCCCGCCTTTTTTGCACCCACATTACAGATGTAAAAAAAATAGGAAAGTCAAAAAGACTTTCCTATTTTTATGTCGGGATGACCAGACTCGAACTGGCGACCACACGCCCCCCAGACGTGTACGCTACCAACTGCGCTACATCCCGTCTTTGTCGTAAACAGCAAGCTATTTCCGAAAAGCGATGCAAAATTAGGCATTCTCTTTGACATATCCAAATTTTTGCCTAACTTTGTGCTCAAAATAGATAAAAAAGATGATAACATATCAACTATACGCCCCAAAACGGCTCAAAATCGAGGTTTCACTACCATCAAGCAAGAGCATTTGCAACCGAGCACTCATACTGCACGCACTGGCACACGGCACACAAAAACTCGAGAATCTCTCCGATTGCGACGATACATCCGTGATGATTCAAGCACTGCAAAACATGCCGGAGACCATCAACATCATGGCTGCGGGAACTGCCATGCGCTTCCTTTCGGCCTATCTCGCCGTAACACCCGGTGCACACACCATCACCGGAACGGAACGTATGCAGCATCGCCCCATCAAGATACTGGTAGATGCACTTCGCGAACTGGGAGCACAAGTAAAATATGTCAACGAAGAAGGATTCCCTCCTTTGTATATAAAAGGTGACAACTACGAAGGCGGCACTCTGTCGCTTCCGGGCAATGTAAGTTCGCAGTACATATCGGCTCTGCTCATGATAGGCCCCACCCTGCGCAACGGACTCACACTGCAACTCACCGGCGATGTCATCTCTAAACCCTACATCAACCTCACCCTGCACCTCATGCACCAATTCGGAGCATCGGCAGACTGGACATCGGAACGAGAGATTCGAGTACAACCGGGCAGTTACCGCGACATCCCCTACTTTGTGGAAGGCGACTGGAGCGGTGCCAGCTATTGGTACGAAATGGTGGCACTCGCACAAGATGCCGATGCCGAAGTCTATATCCCCGGACTCTTCCACGACAGCATGCAGGGAGATGCTGCCATACAACAGTTGTTCCATAAGTTGGGCGTAAAGACCGAGTTTGTAACACGCAACGGACGCGAAGGCATCGTGCTCACCAAACAGCCCGTAGCCGTACAACGATTGGACTACAATTTTGTAAATCAACCCGACATGGCACAAACCTTTGTGGTTACCTGCTGCTTGTTGGGTATCCCCTTCCACTTTACCGGATTGCAGAGTCTTAAGATAAAGGAAACCGACCGCATAGCCGCCCTCCGCCGCGAACTGCAAAAGTGGGGATACGCCGTGGGCGAAGCCAACGACTCCGAACTCTTCTGGGACGGCACACGCTGCAACGTGGAAGAAGGCGCCGCCATAGACACCTACGAAGACCACCGCATGGCACTCTCCTTTGCCCCCGCGGCACTGTGCAGAGAAGATGTACGCATCAACAACCCCGGCGTTGTAAGCAAATCCTATCCGGCCTACTGGAACCACCTGCAGACCGCCGGCTTCACCGTTAAAGAGTTATAGCTATGGGCATGGTTATTCTTATACTGGTAGCCCTCATCCTCCTCGGTATGGTCGCCGGCATCGCCGGATACGCGCGCGCGCAAAATTATAAAAGAAAGATAGAGCGTGGCGAAATAGACAGCATGCCCTCCATCACCACCATACAGGACATGGAGTGCTGCGGACAACACGAGACCTGCGAAAAAGACAGTCTCTTGGCCGCCATCAGCAAACAAATAGAGTACTACGACGACGAAGAGTTGGACCGTTTCCGCGGCAAGAACAGCGAGGACTATAGCGATGACGAATGCGAAGAGTTCCGCGAAATACTCTACACCATGCAAAGTGAAGAGGTTGCCGGATGGATTCGCAGTCTGCAACTTCGCGGAGTGGAACTCCCCGAAGGTATAAAAGACGAAGTATTCCTGATTGTAGGCGAACGCCGAACGGGACAAGCATAAAAAAAGGAAGGAACAAGATGGATTTACTGCAATACACATTCTTTCAGAACGCACTCATAGGCAGTCTATTGGCCTGCATAGCTTGCGGCATCATAGGAACCTATATCGTGACCCGCCGATTGGTTTTCATCAGCGGCGGCATCACTCATGCCTCCTTTGGCGGTATCGGTTTGGGTGTGTACTTCGGTATCAACCCCATACTATCGGGAGCTCTCTTTGCCATTTTGTCGGCTTGCGGCATCCAGTGGTTCAGTCAGCGTCGCGATGTCCGGTCCGATAGTGCCATAGCGGTCTTCTGGACCTTCGGCATGAGTCTGGGTATCATCTTCTGCTACCTCACCCCCGGAATCGTTCCCGACCTCACCTCCTATCTCTTTGGCAACATCCTCACCATCACGCAAGGCGACCTTTGGTTACTGGCGGGAGTCGATGTAGCCGCCATCGTGCTGATATCCTTCTTCTTCCCCACCCTTCTGGCAGTGGCGTTCGACAAGGAATACGCACAATCGCAACGCCTCCCCGTAACACGCGTGGAATACGGCATGATGATAGGGATAGCGCTCACCATCATAGCATGCTTACGCATGGTGGGCATCGTGTTGGTTATATCCTTGCTCACACTGCCGCAGATGACGGCAAATCTGTTCACCTACAAATACAAGCAGATTATGCTGTGGAGTATTGTGATAGGTTTCCTCTCTTGTTTGGGTGGATTGTGGTTCTCCTTCCTGTACAACATACCGTCGGGTGCTTCCATTATCTTTACCTCTATTCTTATCTACGCTGCCTGCAAGTGCTACACTTCCGTGCGACAAAAAATAGCACGAACGCACGAACGGAATGCACAATAAAGCAGATAGTTGAACGTTTATATATTGATGAACAAGGTGTTGCAACATATTTTCCGCAAGTTGATGTCCTTCCGTCCACAACGGCTGTCGGGAGGAACCATGAGAAACGTCGTACTGCTTGTCGGCGGTGCTCTCTTGTTGTCGGCTTGTTCCACTTCGAAAAACACCTCTACCACTCGTTGGTACCACTCTTTTACAGCACGCTACAACACCTATTTCAATGGAAACGAGGCGTATAAGACGGGTGTACAATCGCAGGAGGAGGGACACAAGGACAACTTCACCGAGATGATCCCGTTCCACGTCTTTGCCAACAAGACCACGGCGGAGTTGGGGAAAAGCAATTACGAAACCACCATCGAGAAGTGCGAAAAGACCATCAAGCAACACTCCATAAAACGCAAACCGGTGCGTAAACCGGGTAAGAAGAGCGAAAAGCAAAAAGCCTTCCTGGCTCAAAAAGAGTTTAACCCCTTCCTAAAGAATGCCTGGTTGCTCATGGGTAAGGCGCAAATGCGTAAGGGCGACTTCACCGAGGCGGCTGCCAGTTTCTCGTATATCAACCGATTGTATGCCAACAACCCGTCGGTCGTAGCACAGTCACGCGCATTGCTCACACAGTGCTACCTGGAGTTGGACTGGTTGTACGATGCCGAGGAGGTACTCCGCAACATGAGGCGCGATTCCCTCCCACCCAACGCCAAGCGCTACTACGAACCGGCACAAGCTCTGTATTACCTCAAGGCAAACAACTACAGCGAAGCCATACCTCATCTTCTCAAAACCATACGTTACGAACGCAGCAAACGTCAGCGCGGTCGTCTCTACTTCCTGACCGCTCAAGTTTATCAGCAGTTGGGCGAAAACCGCAAAGCCTATAAGATGCTCAAAAAGTGTCTACATACCAATCCTCCCTACGAACAGGCCTTCAACGCTCGCGTACTCATGACCGAGGTGATGTCCGGTGGACAGAGTAAGCAGATGTTGGCCCGACTGAAACGTATGACCAAGGACCCGAACAACAAAGACTATTTGGACCAGGTGTACTACGCTATGGGAAACATACACCTCATGCAGAAAGATACTCTCCGCGCCATCTATGCCTACGAAAAGGGAGCCAAAGAGGCTACCCGTAGCGGTGTAGAGAAGGGAGTGTTGCTCTTGCACCTGGGCGATTTGTATTGGGCCAAAGGCAACTATATCGATGCACAACGCTGCTACCAAGAATGCATCGGTTTGATTGAGAAGGACCATAAAGCGTACAAAGAGACGGCCCGCCGTTCGGAAATTCTGGACGAGGTAGTGGTACCACTCAAGGAGATTAAGTTGCAGGATTCCCTGCAGGTGCTTGCCAAACTCCCCGAAAAGGAGCAGTTGGCTACGGTGAACCGTATCATAGAGGAACTGAAAAAGAAGGAAAAGGAGGAGAAGAAAAAGCAGTTGGAACAGCAGGCGCAGCAACGCATGAACAAGATTTCGGGCTCCAACACGCAACAGAATAGGACTGCACAACAGAACAACCAAACCGTAAAACGTTTGGGGAGTGATAATACAAGTTTCTATTTCTACACCCCCACCGCCGTATCGCAAGGTAAACAGGAGTTCGAAAAGCGCTGGGGTAGCAGAAAGGATGAAGATAACTGGCGCCGCATTAACAAGACGGTGCTGGCACAAGATGACGAGGAGGAGGAGAAAGACCCGACGTTGAATCAGGACTCTATCAACGCTGTGGCACAGGACTCCCTTGTGGCAGGTGCTTCCAAAACGGAAACTCCTAAGGATAGTGTAAAAGCCGAAAAGAAGGGGAAAAAGGGTAAGGAGGAGTTGGAGCCGTCCGAAGATCCGCACAAACCGGAGTATTACCTCAAAGATATACCCGTAACCGAAGAACAGATGGCGGCATCCAACGAGAAATTGAAGACGGCCCTCTTCCAGGCAGCCGTATTGGAGAAGGAACGGCTGGAGGATTTCGGACTCTCCTACAAGACCTTCCAACGACTCATGCTCGAGTTCCCGGACTTCGACAAGAAGGACGAAGTATACTATCACCTCTTCCTTCTGCACAAACGTTGGGGAGACGAAGACGCCGCTCTGGACGACCGCAGCAGACTGGCCAACGAATATCCGGACAGCAAGTATGCCTCCATCCTGAACGACCCCGACTACGAACGGAACGCTCGCTACGGCAAACATCTCGAAGACTCCCTCTACGCCGAGACGTATACTGCCTATCTGGCAGGCGATTATATGAAGGTGGTGCGCAACAGCAAAGTATCCGCCGACAGCTATCCCAACGGACAACACCGCTCCAAGTTCCTGTTCCTGGATGCCATGAGTAAGTTGGAAACCAACAACTACAACGGATTCAAGGAGGAACTGAAATTCTTGGTTCAAAACTATCCGCAAAGTGAGGTAAGCGAGATGGCCGGTCTTATTGTGAAAGGTGTGGAAAGCGGAAGAGCCATACACAGCGGTGCCTATACGGCATCGGGCATCTGGGGGCGCAGAACCGCCGGAACGGCTGCCGACTCGACACAGGTGAGCCAATTCTCCGACGATCGTTGGAGCAACCATGTGTTCCTCCTGGCCTACCTACCCGAGGAGGTCAACGAGAAACAGCTGTTGTTCGAGATGGCACGTTACAACTTCACCTCCTTCATGGTGCGCAACTTCGACCTGCAGATAGACAACCGAGAAGGCATCCACTTGTTGCAGGTTTCCGGATTCCGCAACTACGACGAGGCACATCTCTATGCCCAGCAACTCTTTAGCGATACGCACATGGTAGAGCTGCTCAAACCGCTGCACCGCTATATCATCTCCGAGAAGAACGCGGCGCTCTTGGGCGTCTCCCTGAGTTACGACGACTACGAGGAGTTCTACGAGGAGAACATAGCCCCCGTCACCCTGCCGAACGACCTCATTCTGGACGAGCCTACCGAAATACGCGAGGTAGATCCCGAAGAGATGGAGGAGGTAGACGAAGAGGAGGAAGACCCCGATTATTAATTCTGTGGAGGGAACAAGTAAAAGATTTCCAAACGAGTAAAGGAACAATATATATATGAACGAGACATTGAACAACGGTCATTTGCTTTGGGTAGACGACGAAGTGGAGGTACTGAAAGCACATATACTCTTCTTAAACAAGAAGGGATACGATGTCACCACCGTGTCCAACGGACAAGATGCACTGGACAAGTGCAAGGAGCAGAACTTCGACCTGATTCTCCTGGACGAGAACATGCCGGGATGGAGCGGTCTGGAAACACTGTCGCGCATAAAGGAATACGACCCCAACGTACCGATTGTTATGGTTACCAAGAGCGAGGAGGAGGATATCATGAACCAAGCCATCGGTTCCAAGATAGCCGACTACCTCATAAAACCCGTCAACCCGAACCAAATTCTGTTGACGCTCAAAAAGCATCTGCACAAACGGGAGATTGTTACCGAGGTAACACAAACGGGATACCAGCAAGACTTCGGCCAAATCGGTATGCAGATCAACGACTCGCTCACGGGAGATGATTGGATAGAGGTGTACAAACGACTGGTGTTCTGGGAGCTGGAACTCACGGATACCAACAGCAACATGACCGACATGCTCAAAATGCAGAAGAGCGAAGCCAACCATGCCTTTGCCAAGTTTGTACGAAAGCACTACGAAAACTGGATTGTGGGAAACGAAGAACGCCCCATGATGAGTCCGGATATCTTTAAGAAACGGGTCTTTCCGGCACTGGACAAGGGGGAGAAGGTCTTTCTGCTAGTGTTGGATAACTTCCGCTACGACCAGTGGAAAATGCTGAGTACCACCCTGTCGGACATCTTTACCATCGAGGAGGAACTGTACTACAGCATACTGCCCACGACCACGCAGTATGCCCGCAACGCACTCTTCTCCGGACTCTTCCCCAACCAAATTGTCCAAATGTTTCCCCACTTGTGGGTCGACGAAGACGAAGAGGAGGGAAAGAACCTCAACGAAGACCCGCTCATCAAAACCCAGTTGGACCGATTCCGTCGCAAGAACACCTATTCTTATAATAAGGTGAACAACTCCGCCGCCGCAGAGAAGTTGGTAGAGCAGTTCGGCAAGTTGGAGAAATACGACATCAACGTCGTCGTCTTCAACTTCATCGACATACTCTCCCACGCCCGCACCGAGTCCAAGATGGTACGCGAGTTGGCCAGCAACGAAGCCGCCTACCGCAGCATCACCCACAGTTGGTTCATGCACTCCGGCATCAACGAACTCATTCGCCGCATCGCCGAGACCGACTACAAGGTATTCATCACCACCGACCACGGAAGCATCCGCGTAAACAACCCCGTGAAGGTGATTGGCGACAAGAACGTAAACACCAACTTGCGCTACAAAGTAGGCAAAAACATGAGCTACAAGAGCAAAGACATCATGGAGGTACACAACCCGCAACGCGTTATGCTCCCCTCCCCCAATCTGAGCAGCAGCTACATCTTTGCCACCGGCGAGGACTTCTTTGCCTACCCCAACAACTACAATTATTACGTGTCCTACTACAAAGACACCTTCCAGCACGGCGGCATATCGCTCGAGGAGATGCTTATACCGTTCGTCACGTTGCAACCCAAAAGAAACAAGTTATAAACTATAAAACAAGAAATTGAAGTATGGAAATTAAGATTGATTCACTGGAGAAGATTCACGAGGCAGCTCGTACTTTCATTCAGAACATGGGAGACGCCACCGTCTTTGCCTTCTACGGAAAGATGGGCGCCGGCAAAACCACCTTTACCAAGGCCATCTGCGAGGTTCTCGGGGTGGAAGATGTTATCAACTCTCCTACCTTTGCCATCGTAAACGAGTACCGTTCTGCCGAGGCCGAACTTATTTATCACTTTGATTTCTATCGCATCAAAAAGATAGAGGAGGTATACGACATGGGCTACGAGGACTACTTCTACAGCGGTGCACTCTGCTTTATCGAGTGGCCGGAATTGGTAGAAGACTTGTTGCCCGAAGGTACGGTCAAGGTAACCATCGAGGAGAAGGAAGACGGAAGTCGAGTCATCACCTTCTAGGAGTTTGCGAGATGAAGGCGTGTGTGATACTGCTGGGATGGACGCTTTGTTGTTCCGCCGTTCGGGCACAAAGCGTTTCGCTATCGACGGCACGCAACAGGGCAAGTCGCGTGCTGTTGGAGAAGTTCGGGGAAACGGTCTCGTCTCCCCGGAGAATGCAGGGTGCGGGTAGTAGCGAGGCACAACCTTACTACCTCTTTTCCAATCCCACCGACACACATTTTGTGCTCATCGCCGGCGACGAACGACTGCCCGAAGTCTTGGGATACGGCAACCGGAACACTACGACCCGCACAAACGCGCCCGAACTACCGGAGAGTTTATCGGAATGGTTACAACTCTACCGCCTGCAACTCAACCATCTAAGTGAAGCGAGCACTCCCGGAACACATACAACCACCCCCGTAGCGCCCCTGTTGCAGGACGATTGGCAACAAGAGACACCCTTCAACGATGCCTGTCCTTATTACATGTACGACGATGGGACCCTCTCTACCAATCGATGTCCGGTGGGATGTGTAGCTACCGCTCTCTCGCAGATACTGCACTATTACCAATATCCCGCCCAACTCCAAGACACTCTGCATGGTTGGAGTACGGATCACTACGAACTCACGGACATCCTCCCCGGCACCCCCATCGATTGGGAGCACATACGCAACCAATACCACACGGGAGAATACAGCCAACAGGATGCCGATGCCGTAGCCACGTTGTCGCTCTACTGTGGCATGGCCGTTCACATGAGCTATCGTGCCACGGAATCCGGAGCCTATGTGTACAATGTACCGGAGGCTGCCACACGCGTTATGGGGTATCAATACGCACACTATTTCGACCGTTCCTTCTACACGCCAAGCGACTGGAACGCATTGTTACAGGAGGAGTTGACCAACGGAAGACCGGTGCTTTACGCCGGATACAACATGGCGCGCAGCGGTCATGCCTTTGTGGTGGACGGCATGGATGCCGACGGACTCTACCACGTAAACTGGGGGTATGGAGGAGATTACAACGGATATTTCAACATAGATGTACTCAACCCCTTCGAACCGGTGTACGACGAAACCGAAAACGGCATACTGGAAGGGTTCTATTGCAACCAAGAAGCGATAGTGCTACACCCCGAATCACAAGCGGCCTATCCGGTTGATTCCCTGGAGCAAACCACTTCCGACCTGCAAATCGACTCCCTGGATTTTCTCGTTCCCGTCACCAACAAAGGATACGTTCCGGTAGACGTTTACATCACCAATCAAACCGAACAGATACGCACCAACTCCGTAGCACTCCTCACTTGGGACGCCGACAAGATGGACTCCCTCACCTGGAACGACATCTCCTACGTAGGACTGGGAGGCGCCACGTTTGAACCGCAGCACCCCACCAAAGTTCGACTGTATGCGCAGTTCTCCACCATAGGCGATAAACGCTTCGGACTCACCTTCGACGGAAGAAACGTCATGGTAGCCGGCGACACTCTTAACGTAAAGAGCGGCAAGGAGATAGCGCCTCGTTTCGATGCCTTCCAACCGCAAGAAATCACCGATAGCAGTGCCGTGTTCCAACTCGGACTGAAGAATCCGTCGGACACCTATTGGAGTGTTCCGCTCATCACCTATGGTCTGTTGTGCGAGGACGGTCAACCCGAACTCCGCCATTGGGGCATACCCGTTTTGGAGCCACAGGCATCCGCCACGGAAACCATCGCCTTCAACGGACTTAAACCCAATACAAAATATACCCTCCTGCTACGTTATCCCTGGAACGTACAACAAGAGTATCCCTTCGCCACTACGGCCACTGCCATAGAAACGGTAGAAGCCCACACAACAGCTCCCACCGTCTACTACGACCTCACCGGAAAAAAACTCCCGAACGGTTGGCAAAAGTTGGAAGGCACACGTCGCGTGACCATACGAAAACAGGGAAACAAAACAATAAAAATATACAATCGATAAGATGGACTATCAAGCAATCATAGATAAATACTACCCCGAGGACAACGAACTCAGGAACATCTTTATGATACACAGTAAAAAGGTGACGGAGAAATGTTTACGCATCATCTCCGCCCATCCGGAGCTCCCGGTAGACGCCGCCTTTGTAGAAGAAGCCGCCATGCTCCACGACATAGGAATATTCCTGACAGACGCCCCCGGTATACACTGCCACGGCACCGAACCCTACCTCTGCCACGGAGTGTTGGGTGCCGAACTACTCCGCAAGGAGGGATACCCCCGTCACGCCCGCGTTTGCGAGCGCCACACCGGAGCCGGACTCACCCGAGAGGAGATTGTGCGACGCAACCTGCCGCTCCCCGCGAAAGATCTCCTTCCGGAAACCCTCGAAGAGCAACTTATCTGCTACGCCGACAAGTTTTTCAGTAAGACACATCCCGATGTAGAGAAGTCCTCCGAACGAGCACTCCGCAGCTTGGAACCCTTCGGTACGGAAGGCGTTGAGCGCTTTAAAAAGTGGATGAAACAATTCAGCGAAGCCGAATAGAGCTCTTTTGCACGCAAAAGAAGATAAAAAAACGCCTTCAAACCATCGCTAATAGCAATATTTTGCGTACATTTGCATCGCGTAAGCAAGTACAAATAAGTTGAATTTCGGTTGAAAACAAAGATATATATTTTTTTATCCCTTATCGTTGTGTGTTTTACAATGGTGGGTTGTTCCGTGTTGACGGGAAAACAGATAGCGGAACAGGAACGAAAAAACGCTTCGATAGCAACTTCCGAGGCCAAAAGAAAGGGACAGGACACTTCGGCAAAAACAGAAGAGATTGCCGAAGAGGAGCCTTCCGTAGCAACGATTGTCGACAGTATTGCCCAAATAACGGCACCGGTCGATAGTATTCCGGAAGATAGTTTGCGGTCGGACAGTCTGCGCCGCGACTCCCTTTTCTTCAAAGATACCTCCTGGGAGAACGACTCCACACACCATAAGGACAGTGTTGTGGTGAAGGTCGATACCATCGCCTACTCCACCGGAGCACTCGACCACCCGGTAAGTTACGAGGCCAAAGACTCCATCACCTATATGGCCGGAGAGAAACGGGCCAACTTGTACGGTCAGGGAAAGGTGGATTATACAGACTTGAAGTTGGAAGCCGACCTCATCACCCTTTCCATGGACAGCAGTTTGGTACATGCCTGCGGTCGCCCCGACTCTGCGGGAGTCATGCAGGGCGAACCGGTGTTCGAGCAGGGTAGCGACAAGTACCAGTCCAAACGCATGAGCTACAACTTCAAAACGAAAAAAGGATTTATCAACGAAGTATATACGCAGCAAAACGACGGATTCATGACGAGTGAATCCTCCAAGCGCAGCGCCACGGGAGAACTCTATTTGCAGCACGGTCGCTATACCACCTGCGACGATAAGCACCCGCATTTCTACATAGCCATGTCTCGTGCCAAGGTGCGTCCGGGTAAGGATGTCTTCTCCGGACCGGCCTATCTGGTGGTCGAAGATGTGCCACTGCCACTGGGTATCCCCTACGCATTCTTCCCCTTCTCCAAGTCCTACTCCTCCGGTTTCATCATGCCTACCTACGGCGATGAAACGAGCCGCGGTTTCTACCTGCGCGACGGTGGTTACTACTTTGCCATCAACGACTATGTCGACCTGAAGTTGTTGGGCGAAATCTACACCAAAGGTTCCTGGGGACTGAGTGCACAAAGCACCTACAACAAACGATATAAATACTCCGGTAACTTCTATTTCAGTTACCAAAACACCAAGACCGGCGACGAGAACATGCCGGACTATAGTGTTACCAAGAGTTTTAAGATACAGTGGACTCACCGTCAGGACTCCAAGGCCAACCCCGGAACGAGTCTGTCGGCAAGCGTCAACTTTGCTTCGGAGAGCTACGAGCGCAACAATCTGAACAGTTTGTACAACGCACAGACACTTACGCAGAGTACACGTACCTCTTCCGTAAGCTACAGCAAGAACTTCTCCGACTTGGGTTTGACCCTTTCCACCAACTTCAACCTGTCGCAGAACATGCGCGATACCACCATATCCGTCACCTTCCCGACACTCAACATCAGCTTGGCACGTTTCTATCCGTTCAAGCGCAAGAAGTTGAGAGGTTCCGAGAAATGGTACGAGAAGATAGCCATGAGCTATACCGGTGCCTTCAGCAACAGCTACAGCGGCAAAGAGTACAACATACTGCACTCCAACTTGGTAAGCGATTGGCGCAACGGTATGCAACACAGCATCCCGGTGAGCGCTTCGTTCTCTGTTCTCAAGTACATCAACATCACCCCGTCGTTCAACTTCAACGACTACATGTACGCCCAGAAAGTAGAGCGTTCTTGGGATAACGTTCGCCAGAGAGAGGTATTGGATACCCTCAACGGATTCTACAACCTATATAAGTGGAACATGTCGGTATCCATGAACACCAAGTTGTACGGTTTCTATGTTCCGTGGCGCAAACTCTTCGGCGACAAGATACAAGCCATCCGCCACGTCATGACACCTTCCATCAGCTTTAGTTACGCCCCCAACTTCGGAGCCTCCAGCTACGGTTATTGGAAGAGCTACGTCAAGACCGACGCCGACGGCAACGTATCCACCGTAACCTACTCCCCCTATTCCGGAGGACTCTACGGAGTACCCTCCCGCGGAAAGACGGGATCCATCTCCATGGATTTGTCCAACAATGTGGAGATGAAGGTTCGCAGCGACAAGGATAGTACGGGATACAAGAAGATAAGTCTCCTGGACGAGTTGGGCGGAAGCATCTCCTACAACATGGCGGCACAAACCCGCCCATGGAGCGACCTCTCCACCCGTATACGTATCAAGTTCAGCAAGAGCTACACCTTCAGCATGTCGGCCGTCTTTGCCACCTACGCATACGAGTTGGACGAGAACGGCAAACCCTACGTAGGCAACCGCACGGAGTGGAGCTACGGACGCTTCGGCCGTTTCCAGGGAACCTCCCAGAACATCTCCTACACCTTCAACAACCAAACCTTCAAGAAATGGTTCGGCAAGAAGGACAAAAAAGACGACAATAAGGGACGCAACAAGGACGATGACGATGATTTCGATGACGACGATATCACCGACAGCAACCTGGATCCGTCGCTCAAGGACAGTAAGAACTCAGCCGAAAAGAAAGAAGGTGCCATCGACAAAGATGGCTACATGTCCTTCTCTCTCCCCTGGTCGCTCTCCCTCTCCTATGGTATCACCATGCGCGAGAACACCTCCGGTAAGTTCAACACCAAGAGCATGCGCTACCCCTACTCCTACACCCAGACACTCAACTTCTCCGGCAACATCCGCCTGAGCGAAGGTTGGAACATCAACTTCAGCTCAGGTTACGATTTCGAGGAGAAAAAGATATCTATGACCACCGCATCCCTCTCCCGCGACCTGCACTGTTTCGCCATGAGTTGTAGCGTGGTTATCAGTCCGTACACCTCTTATAATTTCACCTTCTCCGCCAATGCATCGGCTCTGGCCGACGTGTTGCGATGGAAGAAGCAGAGTAGCTACGGAACCAATGTTGAATGGTATTAACGAACAATCCTATAACAATTATGAAACTGAAAAAAGAAATCCTTCTGTTCGGCATGGCCGGACTGCTCGCCTCCTGTTTAGGAAATGACGAACCCGAGTACAACTATGTGATCTTCTCCGATACACAAGCCAGTACCCGCGCAAAGGTTCTCTATGCCGACCAAACACTGGATACCCTGTCGGTGCTGGGCGACACAAAATGTACCATGACCGGTACCAACTATTTCGAGGGTGACACCATCTTTTCTACGGTATACAACCCAAGTTGGATAACCATCTCTTCCATGGTAACCGACAATGTTACCGCAGCATGGAAGACCGAATTCACTCCCAACACCTCCGGACTCTTCCGCATTTTCCAGGCAACCATCAGCGATGAGTCACAAGACGGTGTCGGTGTAAACCGTACGGTTCAGTATCCGTATCTCAACATCTCTTCCATCGACATGTACAACTACGGAATCTGCCAAGACGGCATCTACACGGTAACCGAAACATACACCAAGGGAACCGCACAGACCGATAGTTTGAGCTTCACCATCTACGATAAGAACTGGACCTTGGAAACAAGCGATGTCAACGCCATACAACTGCGTCTTGAGAAGGATGGAGAAGCACAATCCTCCGTATCCGATGCAGCCGGAACCTATAAGGTTTACTACGTGCTGACGTACAACGGTACCGGCGAGGAACGAAGCACAACGCTGAAACTCTCCACCGAAAGCGGTGTTGAAAACCGCATCGTGATTAAGCAAGCAAAAGCGAACTAACAATCCCATAACACACTACTACAATGAAAGGAAAGAACTATAGAGAATGGGCCATGGCACTTGGCTGTGCTCTGCTCACCCTCCCGGCACAAGCGGGCGTTCCCGACTCTGTCTATGTGTACCCGTACCACACGGGCAACAACGGACAGGGGGGATTGCACATCGCATGGAGTGCCGACCAATCCAACTGGAAAGCTATCGGACCGAAACACACCTTCGTGAGTAGCGACTTTGGCGTGTGGGGCGGACAGAAACGTATGTTTCATCCCTACACCGTGCGCTTGAGCGACGGCACATGGCGGTCGGTTTGGCAGGTGAACACCAACATCAACCAGTTTGCCGTGGCCGAATCCAAGGACTTGGTGCACTGGATTCCGCAGGACTATCCCTACATGCAGGGGGTAAGCAGTTGCTTGAAACCGGTTCTACAGGTGGATGAGAAACACGGTGAGTACACCGTGTACTTCCAGACCAACGAAGGCAAGTACTACCGCACAACCTCTACCGACTTCTATCACTTCGGCAATCCGGTGGAGGTAGATGCATCGGCCTACAAAGATGCTACGGTCAACCTCAGTATCAACGGTGAGGTGGGCGAAGGACAGATTATCAAGGTGCCCTACTCCGTGGCCGAATACCTGGAAATGGCTGTCACCACTGCCAATGCCAAGAACGCGCTCTACGACGAACAGGCCAAAGACGATGCCACTCGTTTTGCGGGACTGAAGCCACTCGAGGCCAAAGTAACCATCACCGCTACGAATAAAAAGGAGATAAGCGACAAACTCATCGGTATCTTCTTCGAGGACATCAGCTACGCAGCCGATGGTGGTCTCTATGCGGAGTTGGTACAGAACCGCGACTTTGAATACAACAAAAACGATAACGGCGGTTGGAACGCTCTTACCTCTTGGAGCATCAAGGGCGATGGCATGACCATGCGTGTGGAGACGGACGCCCCGATTCACGAGAACAATGCACACTACGTGGTATTGGATATCACCACTCCTTCGGCTTCGCTCATCAACGAAGGTTTCGACGGTATCGCCGTAAAGAAGGGGGAGAAATACGATTTCTCACTCTTTGCAAAAACGCTCAAGGGTAAAGGCGGTAAGTGTACCGTCCAACTGCAGAGCGACGGTAAGGTGATTGGCACAGCATCGCTCTCCATCGGCAGTGCATCGGCATGGAAGAAATTGTCTGCGACCCTCACGGCAAGCGAGGATGCTGCCAACGCACAACTCGTTATCACCCCACAAGAAAGCGGTAGCTTGGCACTGGATATGATATCCCTCTTCCCGCAAAAGACCTTCAAGGGACGCAAGAACGGTTTGCGCGCCGACCTGGCACAACTATTGGCCGACCTCAAGCCCAAGTTCATCCGCTTCCCGGGTGGCTGCGCTACCCACGGCAACGGCATAGAGAACATCTATCACTGGAACGAGAGCGTAGGTCCACTCGAAGCACGTAAACCGGCGTTCAACATCTGGCACTATCACCAAACACGCGGACTGGGCTTCTACGAGTATTTCCAGTTCTGCGAGGATATAGGTGCAGAGCCACTGCCCGTATTGGCTGCCGGTGTACCGTGTCAGAACTCCTCACACGGAGGTCACGGTCAACAGGGCGGAATCCCCATGGAGGAGATGCCTGCCTATATCGAAGAGATTCTCAACCTCATAGAGTGGGCGAACGGCGATGCCAAAACCTCCAAGTGGGCCAAGATGCGTGCCGAGGCCGGACATCCCAAACCCTTCAACTTGAAATACCTGGGCATCGGCAACGAGGATCTTATCTCCAAGACCTTCGAGGAGCGTTACCTCATGATTGTAAAAGCGGTCAAGGAGAAGTATCCCGAGATTACCGTTTGCGGTACCGTAGGTCCGTGGTGCGAGGGTAGCGACTACGAACAGGGCTGGAAGATTGCCACCGAAAACCATATCGATATGGTGGACGAGCACTACTACCAGACGCCGGGATGGTTCATCTACAACCAGGATTACTACGACCAGTACGACCGTAAGGGCCCGAAAGTGTACGTAGGCGAATACGCCGCTCACCTGCCGGGACGTCCCAACAACATAGAGACAGCGCTGGCAGAGGCACTGCACATCTGCAATATGGAGCGCAACGGCGACGTGGTATCCATGTCTTCCTATGCACCGCTCTTTGCCAAGGAGAAGCACACCAATTGGAATCCGGACATGATCTACTTCAACAACACCTCCGCACGTCCTATGGTGGGTTATTACACCCAGCAAATGCACTCACTCTACAGCGGCAACGAGTACATAGACAGCAAGCTCACCGTCAACGAGAGCAAGCAGGGTGTACGCGAACGTATGGCCGTCTCCACGGTACGCGACAGCAAGAAGGGTGTCACCTATCTTAAATTGGTCAACATGATGCCGTATGCCGTGAGCACTACCGTATCTGCCGATGGACTGATTACCGGTAGCTCCACCGCGAAAGCGCTTGTACTGAGCGGTACCCCTACTGCCACCGACAGCACTCCGCAGGAGACTACGGTAGCGATTGCACCGGAGTTCACCTACGAAATGCCGGCATATAGTTTCACCATCGTCTCTATTCCGGACAACAAGAAAGCCGGTAAGAAGAAATAAAGGAAAGTATACGTGGTATACACAGAAAACCGAGGTTCTTCTCACATTCGTGGGAAAAACCTCGGTTTTTACTTTGTAATCCGCAAAAAAATGCTTACTTTTGCAACTCGAAAAGAGGAAGGCCCCCTAGCTTAGCTGTATAGAGCGTCAGATTCCGGTTCTGAAGGTCGTG
>CAZUTW010000003.1:0-51116 GCA_964623295.1 uncultured Bacteroidaceae bacterium
TTTTTATTTGAAAAACAATTTTCTTTTATTGCTCGCGATTAAGGTACCACGTACCGTACTGAGTTCCGCGAGACTCCACCCACTTGGTGAAATCGGGATACTCCGTATCAATACGCACACCCTCCGTACACGGTGTAAAGTTGTCTACCGGGAGCGACAAAGCAAACGGATACAGACCATCACCGTCTATATAGAACGGGTTCTTTGACGACGGATACACCTCGCTACTGATATAGCTCGTGGGAGACGCCTTGGGGAGATGAATCTCTACACGTCCCTCACCCGAAACCTTATTATAGCTCGGTATGATGAATGGGTTGATATCACTTACAACATTCACCTTGAGATAGTCCTTCTTGAGCAGCATGTCCGCAAACGAACGTGTCACTGTGCGCGTTTTACCACGAGCCGCATTCGTATTGTCAAACAAAAGAACACAGTTTGTAGCCGTTTCGTCTACGGCACCCTGAGGCAATGTCATGACACCTCTTTGCGATGCATCGTAGTGCACACCGAAACCATTCACGTATTTTGCAGCACCACTCTCCTGCACTGGAGTGAAACTATCGTCCACCGTGCGCACATAGTTGTCCGTATCGAACGTAATAACGCGATCGTGACGCACAATTACATCGTTCAAATCGTAGTCGCCACCATCGGGCCAAATATCCTCGTATATGTAATAATAACGTGTCTTTTCCGTTCCCAACTTCGAAACAAGATCCACTGTGTTACGATCTTCGTTGTAGATGGCAAAGTCCGGCGTCGCTTCTACAATGAAGACCATATCGTCGTAACTTTTATCGTCCTTGCCGTTGTCTTCCATACCGTAGACAATAATGTTCTTGCCCGATACCTGCATGGAGATAGATATGAAACGATCCTGACAGTTGGCCACACCATTGTTGAGCGCGGCATTGGAACAAACCGGTGTCGATGCATCGACTGTGGTCAAAAGACCTCCGTTGTTCCAGTTGTTCTTACTGTTCCATCCCTTTATGTTGGAGAAGAAACCTACCGTGTATCCGGGTGGGAAGATGTCGGTAAACGTACCGTCCTCCTTCTGGAAGAGCAGCTGTACACGTGCATTGGTGTACAAAGGAGCGTTGGACGAAGCTACATCATTCACCCCATCGCTGCTGTTGCCCACACCCGAGAAGGGGAAGTTGCCCGGAATAGAGGTATTGGGGAATACAATAAACTTCTTCATATCGCGCTTAGCTTGCACGGCAGCGGCTTGTGTAGTGATGCCCTCGGAAGGATCCTCACCCGTTTTGTAGTAGTAATAGCCAAAGCTGTTGGTATACCACGCTGCTTCGTAAAGGAGCGTCACCCAGAGAGAAACACCGTCGACGGTGCGAAGCTCGCCCTCCTCGTCGTAGTACTGATTACGGATAGAGGTATTGATAACGCCCGAACTCTGCACCAAGCTGCTATTATCCAACTTGAGGGGTTTGGGGTATTGCCCCTTCCATAAGTAGCTTTGAATCTGTGATATTTCGGTAGACGTGAGCACATCGCTCGTGTCGTAGAGGCCGTTTACATCGTCTATAGCACCGTACTTATTGGTGGTTTGACAAAGCAAGTAGTAGTTGTTGTCCAACGCTTGAACGGTATAGTTACGTCCTTCATCGTTGCGCTGTCCTCCGGCACGTGTAGCACGCGTATCGGTAGAGCCGAGAGTAGCCTTTATGGCATCGTCCTGCACCTGCAATACCGAGATTTGCGGAACGCCCCAAGCCGTAGAGTAGAGATACACCGTGCTCAACCCCGTAGGCAGGGAGACACGAGACTGCACCTTTCCGTTCTCATCGGCAAAGGCCGAGAAGAGCGAAGTCTCGCGGAGCACTTCCACGTCGTCTTCGTTTAGACTCACCGGCATCTCTTCGAAGAGCATAACGAAGGATTCCTTTCCCCAGGTTCCCAAGTCGATGTTTATATCGACGTCCGTTGTCGTGTTGAAGTCGAAATATGCACTTTCATCTTTCTCGTCCGTCACAGGAGGGACATAAAGGTCCGTATCGAACCTACAAGCCGTGGCACAGAGTGCAAAGGCTGTTAGTAATAAGAAGTCTCTCTTTGTAGTTTGTTTCATTCTTGCTGTTAGGGTTTAATTATATTCAAAAAAGAAGGGGCGCACTCCATTGTGTGCCCCTCCGTATGATTACAAAGAAAGCGTATCCAGCACCTCGAGCAACTCCTTCGCGATGGGTTTCTCCATCTTGATAGCATTGCTGAAGGGTACGTATACGACCTCTTCGTTCTTAATTCCAATCATGACATTGCGCTGACCCTCCTGAATAGCACGGATAGCGCCCACACCTAGACGGCTGGCCAAGATGCGGTCGCGGGCACTCGGGGTACCGCCACGCTGCAGGTGACCCAAAATAGATACACGTACATCGTACTCCGGATACTCCTTACGCACGCGGTCGGCATAGTACATAGCACCGCACTTAGGACTTTCGGATACAAGTACGATACTGGAGTTCTTACTCTTACGGATACCACGACCGATAAACTGCTCCAACTGGTCGGCATGAGTGGTGTCCTCCGGGATGATGGCCGCCTCGGCACCGCTGGCGATGGCCCCATTCTGCGCCAGGAAACCGGCATCACGTCCCATTACCTCGATGAAGAAAATACGTTCGTGCGATGTAGCGGTATCGCGAATCTTGTCGACACACTCCACTATGGTGTTCAGCGTGGTGTCGTAACCTATGGTGATATCGGTGCCATAAAGGTCGTTATCGATGGTTCCCGGCAGACCGATACAAGGTACATCGTGCTCCTCGGCAAAGATGCGAGCACCGGCCAGAGAACCGTTACCGCCTATCACCACAAGCGCATCTATACCCTGAGCCTTCATGTTCTCATAGGCCACACAACGCCCTTCGGGAGTCATAAACTCCTTGCTACGAGCGGTCTTCAAGATGGTACCGCCGCGCTGGATTATGTTGCTAACATCCTCTGTTGTAAATGTCTTTATTTCATTGTGTATCAAACCTTCGTACCCTCGGTATATACCTTTAACAGTCATACCCGCAGCAATGGCACTGCGCGTAACGGAACGAATAGCCGCATTCATGCCGGGAGCATCGCCTCCGGATGTCAATACACCAATACACTTAATTTTTGCCATATTCTTTTTACCTTATTAATATATATATGGAAAACAAGAGCTCTGAAAAACAGAATACACCCATTTCCGCTGCAAAGTTACGTTTTTTCCGTCAATAAGAAAAGATTATACATCAAATTTAACTTTACACCCCTACTTTGTTAATAGTTCATTAAGAAATATCAAATTATCACTCAAAAACGGGTTTCTATAGACAAAA
Source organism: uncultured Bacteroidaceae bacterium (assembly GCA_964623295.1). Classification (GTDB taxonomy): domain Bacteria; phylum Bacteroidota; class Bacteroidia; order Bacteroidales; family Bacteroidaceae; genus CAZUTW01. Next base: position 3,342 of record CAZUTW010000003.1, read on the forward strand.
GTACAGGAAAAATCGCTTTTCTCGTAAATTATTTGCATTTTTATTTGGCTACAACTTACATTTTGCTTACCTTTGCACCCACTTACCAATCATTTGTCAAGTGCAAGGGTGAGTAAAGGTAACAGAATAGTAGATTAACAAACAAAAAGAAGAATACATTATGTGTGGAATTGTAGGTATTTTCAACATTGAAACCGCAACACAGGAGTTGCGCAAGAAGGCCTTGATGATGTCGCAAAAGATTCGTCATCGCGGACCGGACTGGAGTGGTATTTACTGTGGTAAAACGGCCATTCTGGCGCATGAGCGTTTGTCTATCGTGGACCCGAAATCGGGTAAGCAGCCGTTGTTCGGCCCGGACAACAAACAGGTGTTAGCGGTGAACGGTGAGATTTACAACCACCGGGAGATTCGCGAACAAATGAAGGATAAATACGAGTTCCAAACAGGCTCCGACTGCGAGGTCATCTTGGCACTGTATCGCGAAAAGGGTATTGATTTTCTGGAGGATATAAGCGGCATCTTCGGCTTTGCGCTCTACGATGAGGAGAACGATGATTTCCTAATTGCGCGCGATCCGATTGGTGTGATTCCTCTTTATATAGGTAAGGATGCGGACGGCAAAATATACGTAGCGAGCGAGTTGAAGGCTCTGGAGGGTTTCTGCGATGAGTACAAGCCTTTCCCACCGGGACACTACTACCACGGCAAGGAGGGTAAACTGGTGCGCTGGTACAAGCGCGACTGGATGGAGTACGAGAACGTAAAGGACAACCCGGCATCCATAGAGGAGTTGCACGATGCTTTGGAGGCTGCGGTAAAACGTCAGCTCATGAGTGACGTTCCTTATGGTGTGCTGCTTTCCGGCGGTTTGGATAGCTCCGTGATTTCGGCTATTGCCAGCAAGTTTGCGGGTGAGCGTATCGAGGAGGATAGTAAGACAAGTGCTTGGTGGCCGCGTTTGCACTCTTTTGCTGTAGGCCTTAAGGGTGCGCCCGACTTGGAGAAGGCGCGTGTGGTAGCAGAGCATATCGGTACGGTGCACCACGAAATCAACTATACCATTCAGGAGGGTTTGGATGCTATTCGTGACGTTATCTACTTTATTGAGACGTACGATGTTACTACGGTACGTGCCAGCACGCCTATGTATCTATTGTCTCGTGTGATTAAGAGCATGGGTATCAAGATGGTGCTGAGTGGAGAGGGTGCCGACGAGATTTTCGGTGGTTACTTGTATTTCCACAAGGCTCCGAATGCACAGGAATTCCACGAGGAGACGGTGCGTAAACTGGGTAAACTGTACCAGTACGACTGTCTGCGTGCCAACAAGAGTTTGTGTGCGTGGGGTGTAGAGGGTCGCGTTCCGTTCTTGGACAAGGAGTTCCTGGATGTGGCTATGCGCTTTAACCCTGCGGCTAAGATGTGCCCGGGCGATGTCATTGAGAAGAAGTGTGTACGTGAGGCGTTTGCAGATATGTTGCCGGAGAGCGTGGCGTGGAGACAGAAGGAACAGTTTAGCGATGGCGTGGGCTATAGCTGGATTGATACGCTGAAGAAGATTACATCGGAGGCGGTATCGGATGAGATGATGGCACATGCTGCCGAGCGTTTCCCCATCAACACACCTATGAACAAAGAGGAGTACTACTACCGTAGCATCTTCGAGGAGCACTTCCCAAGCAAGTCTGCGGCTTTGAGTGTGCCGCACGAGGCAAGTGTGGCTTGTTCTACGGCCACGGCTTTGGCGTGGGACGAGGCATGGAAGAACTTAAACGACCCGAGTGGACGTGCCGTAAAGGGTGTTCACGAACAGGCTTATAAATAGTTAAGTGATTTAAAGGTATTATTTTTAAGGTAGAGAGTTTTTTAACCTAAAAGCGGCGCTCCCGAGAGGAAGTGCCGCTTTGTTTTTTCTTACTTCGTTACGTATTTCAATTCTACAAGTCGTTGCTCTATGAGTTCGGCCATGGTTTTGGCACCTAACTCATTGGGATGTAAACGATCGCGGGTGAGCCACTCCTTCTTGCCTACAAACGGGGTATGCAGGTCTATCACGGGGAGCTTGTTCTTCTTGGCTACCTTATTGATGGTGGGGATTACGTAGTTCACAATTACAGAATCGGTAATGGTGTGTACGGGGCCGTCCACCCAAATGGGGTCTACCAGCACAATCTTTGGCTTGGAGGGGAGCGAACGCAGTTCGTTGATCATGCTTTGCATATCGGCAGAGAACTCCTTACCATGCTCGTTCCAGTTGTTGGGTTTGCTGTCGTTGGTACCCAACTTTATAATGACGATATCGGGATTGAAGTCTTTGGCCTCCTTCCATTGACGTTCCTTCATGTAGGGATAATCACCGTTATTGAGCATGGTGCGACCGCTTACTCCAAAGTTGCGCACCCAGTAGTTTTCGCCCAGACTCTCGCCCAACTTGGTGGGGTAACCGTCTTTATCGCGGTCTTTAAGTCCTACACCATCGGTGATGCTGTTGCCAACGCATGCTATACGTATGGCATCGCTCTTGTGTGAAGGCACGGTAGGAAGCCATGCGTCCAGAGCATCGAGTACTTCTTGGTGATGTGCAAAGCTTGTCTTGTATCCCCATCCGTGACCGCCGTCGTTGTAGATGTGGAGGGTTGCGGGGATGCCGGCCTTGCGGAGGGACTGGAAGTAGAGGATGCTGTTGAGGGGCGGTACTGCACTATCGTCGCCACTAAGCAACAGAATAGCGGGAGGTGTATTGCGACGATACACATTGTTCTCGCCGGACCAAGCTGCTACAGTCTTATCGCTCGGTTCTTTTCCCAATAGATTCTCGCGGCTGCCCATGTGAGTGGTCTTGGCATCCATGGTAACTACGGGATAGAAGAGTATCTGAAAGTTGGGGCGCACATCGAAATCGCTCTTGGTTGCCAAAGAGATGGCCAAGTGTCCTCCGGCCGATGAACCCATAACGCCTACATCGTTGGGATTGATATGCCACTCCTCTGCCTTGCTGCGGATGATGCGCATGGCTTCCTGTGCATCGGTAAGGGGTACCGTTGTGTTGAAGAAAGGCATGCGGTAGGTGAGCACAACTACGGCGATACCACGTTCGTTGAAGAAGGGTGCCCAGTCGGTACCTTCGTGCTGAAGGGCAAGATGGCTGTATGCGCCACCGGGACAGATGAGCACTACCCTACCCGTCTGCTTCTCCTCGGTGGGGAGGAAGACATTGAGCGAGGGTTTAAAGCAGCCTTTGGAGGGGTCTATTACCTCGGGGGCATCGTGTCCGTTGCTTACTGTGCAACCCTGTTGCCAGAGGTCTACTTGGAAGTTCTGCTGTGCGCGGAGCACACAGGGAGCTAAGAGCAACAAGGCAAAGAGCGCTTGTCGCAGGTGTAATGAAAAATTTTTCATGTATTTATACTGTATTATATTTGTTTTCCAATAAAAAAACTTGGCCCTCGATATCGCATCGAGAACCAAGTACAACACAAACACAAAATAAAACACGACAAAACTACTATGCAATTTTAAGCCTGACTGTACTAAAGACGCGCGGCTTCCTCTATAATTCGCTTACCGAGGAGCAGCATCAAGCTCGTTGCATGTATATAACGCATATTTACGTTCCTTTGTTCATATTCGACTTATGAATGTGTCGTTCTTACGAAATGACGTGCATTTCGAACAACGAACGCCATTCAAGTCATTTAATTTATCTTATTGTTATTCTTTATCTTATTGTATACCTCTTTCGCGGAGTGCACACTGCCACTTCCATGCGCTCAAGAGGATATCGTCGAGCGGAGTATCTGCACTCCAACCCAATACTTTGTTGGCCTTGTCAACATTGCCCCAGATGGCTTCGATATCGCCCTCTCTGCGGGGTGCATACTCCCATGGGAGCTTAACGCCGGTGGCACGCTCAAAGCCCTGAACAATCTCGAGGGTTGAGTAACCATGACCGGTACCAATGTTGAACACCTCTACCGAATCGGTATCCTGATCCAAAACGCGCTGCATGGCCTTAACGTGTGCCTTAGCCAGGTCTACTACGTAGATATAGTCGCGAACACAGGTCTTATCCGGTGTATTGTAGTCGTTGCCGAAGATCTTAAGCTGTTTGCGGATACCGATAGCGGTTTGAGTTACAAACGGGATAAGATTCATGGGCACGCCGTTGGGCAACTCTCCGATGAGAGCTGACGGGTGTGCGCCAATCGGATTGAAATAGCGCAAGATAACAGACTTGATGGGGGCTCCTGAATGGATGAAGTCCTGAATAATCTCTTCGTTTACCTGCTTGGTGTTGCCGTAGGGTGAGAGTGCTTTCTGGATAGGTGCATTCTCGGTTACAGGCAAGTTCTCCGGAGTGGGCTGACCGTATACGGTGCAGGATGAGGAGAAAATGATTCCCTTGGTTCCGTACTTGGGCATGAGCTCCAAGAGGTTGATGAGGGAAGTAAGGTTGTTGCGGTAGTAAAGCAACGGCTTTTCTACGGACTCTCCTACTGCCTTACTAGCGGCAAAGTGGATGATACCTGCGGGTTTGTACTTGGCAAAGACAGCCTCGAGTGCGGGCATGTCACAGCAGTCTACTTTCTCGAAGACGGGGCGAATACCTGTAATTTTCTCTATTCCGTCCACTACATCTGCACTGGAGTTGGAGAGATTATCTACTATCACCACGTCATAGCCGGATTGTTGCAGCTCAACAGTGGTGTGTGAACCTATGAAACCGGTACCACCGGTAACCAATATCGTCTGTTTCATTATCGTACTTTTTGTCGTCATTAACTTTAACTTATGCGAAATTACTACTTTTTTTCTTATTCACAATGAAAAAAAGCATTTTTTTTGTTTTTTGCTGCCTTTTTGGCGCTAAAAGGATACAAATATCCCCACGTAAACGTATTATTGACAATACATAAACGTGGGGATACCTTATTTAAATTATAAACCAAAGAGACTCTTTAGTCCATTGTCCACTCCGCTGAAGCCCATGAAGGCCATGGCCAACAGGCCGGCGGTGATAAGGGCAATGCTCATGCCACGCATGCTCTTGGGGATGTTGACCATCTCCATCTGCTCGCGTATACCTGCGAAGATGGTGAGTGCCAATCCAAATCCGAGGGCGGTGGAGAAGGCATACCAGATTCCTTCGAACAGTCCTAACTCCTTCTGAATAACCAGAATGGCTACACCTAGCACGGCACAGTTGGTGGTGATGAGGGGAAGGAATACACCGAGGGCTTGGTAGAGGGCTGGAGAAATCTTCTTAAGAATGATTTCTACCATCTGTACCAAGGCGGCGATGACCAGAATAAAGGCGATGGTCTGCAAGTAGCCCAAGCCGTTGGGATCCAACACGTAGGTCTGTACGAGCCAGGTTACCATGGTGGCGAGCACGAGCACGAAGGCTACGGCGCCGGCCATACCCAGAGCGGTATTGATCTTCTTGGACACACCGAGGAACGGACAGATTCCCAAAATTTGTGATAACACTACGTTGTTCACAAAGATGGCTGTGATGAATACCACTAAGCCGTTAAGAATAACATTTCCCATAATTACTATGTGTTATTTGAGCCCGGTGTCAGGCTTTCTTGATTATTTTATTCACAATGGGGATGAGGTATCCCAACACGATAAACGCTCCGGGGGCCATGACGAACATGAGCATGCCGTAGTCTTCGGGGTAGATGGTGATATTGAATATCTTACCGGAACCTAGAAGTTCGCGTACGGCTCCCAATACGGTGAGGGCCCAAGTAAAACCGAGTCCCATACCTACGCCATCGAGCAGGGAGGCAAAGACGCCGTTCTTGCTGGCGAAGGCTTCGGCACGTCCCAGAATGATACAGTTCACCACAATCAAGGGAATGAACAGACCGAGGGATGCGTAGATGGCGGGCACATAGGCTTGCATCAACATCTGCAGGGCGGTTACGAAACTGGCGATAATCACAATGAATGAAGGTATGCGCACCATGTCGGGGATGAGGTTCTTAACGAGTGAGATTACCACATTGGAACATACCAACACAAAGGTGGTGGCGAGTCCCATGGACATACCGTTGAGGGCCGATGAGGTGGTACCCAGTGTAGGGCACATACCCAGAAGGAGCACAAAGGTTGGGTTCTCCTTTATGAGGCCGTTTATAAGGACTTTACTATAATTCTTCATAAAACCTTATTCTTTAATTGTTTGACGTTGGGTTTTCTTCCTCCTCCGGCTGTTGGTGAACTTGCTGGCTGGCACCGGTGGTGGCTTCTACACTTCCTGATTTGAAGGCTTGGTAGGCGTTGTTGACGGTCTTGAGGAAGGCACGGCTGGTGATGGTGGATGCGGTAATGGCATCTACGTTACCACCGTCTTTCTTTACAACCAGTTCCTGCTCTCCGGGGTTCATACCGATGATATCACCCTTGTTGCCTTTCTGGAACCATTCGCCGGCTTTTACACCGAGACCCGGGGTTTCTTGGGTGGCAAGGATGGTGTATCCCTTGATGTTACCCTCGGCGTCGAAGCCTACAAGTACATCGAGCTTACCGCCGAAGCCGTTCTCACCGCCTTGTACGGCAGTTCCCTGGTCGGTGGTGTAAACGATATAGCCGTTCTCCAATGTGTCTATAGACTGTACCTCGAGAGTACCCTCGGTAGTACCCAGCACTACCTGCTTGATACCGTCTTGAAGGGTCTTCTCTGCCAATTCGGAGATGGGGCCTGCGGTTACCTTATTTATATATGCAAGCACACCGCCTGCTATTACGGAGATGACGGTGAGTACTACCGCCATGTTCGTGAGTGATGATTGTAACTTTTTCATTTCTTTACTACCTCCCCGAATCTTTTAGGTTTACAATAGGTGTTCAACAGCGGTGTGAAGGCGTTCATCACCAGGATGGCGAAGGACATACCTTCGGGATAGGCACCGAAGGAACGAATAACGATGGTCAGGAAACCGATAGCACATCCGTAGATGAGCTGTCCCTTCTTGGTCATGGGGGATGTTACGTAATCGGTGGCCATGAAGCAGGCGCCCAACATAAGTCCTCCACTCAGGAGTTCTACCACAGGATTGGCAAACTTAGATGGCTCTACGGCATGAAGAATACCGGCGAAGACAAAGGCGGTAACCAAGATGGATACCGGGATGTGCCAGGTGATAATCTTGCGTACCAACATATATGCCAAACCTATAAGCAGTGCCAAAGCGCTAATCTCTCCAAGAGAACCGCCGGTAACACCGAGCAACATGTCGGTCCAGTGTGGCAAATCCTCCAAACGACCTGCTTTGATAAGTGCCAACGGAGTGGCTGCTGTCTCGGCATCGATATAGGAACCTTGCTGTAATGGTACAGGCCAAGTGGTCATCTGCACGGGGAAAGAGATGAGCAGGAACACACGTCCTACAAGTGCCGGATTGAAAGGATTGCAACCCAATCCGCCATAGGTAAGCTTACCGATTCCGATAGCTACCAAAGCGCCGATGACGATAATCCACAACGGCAAGTTGGAGGGCAGGTTGAAGCCCAAAAGGAGTCCGGTAAGGATGGCGGAACCATCACAAACCGTCACTCGGTCGCGCTTAAGGATAAACTTGGTGATGCTCCACTCAAAGAACACACACGCAATGACAGAGGTGAGCAGTACAACGGCTGCACCCAGTCCAAACACGCCCAGTGATACTAAGATAGCAGGTATCAATGCGATGCAGACACCGTACATATTCTTTTCCACGCTGTCATTTCCATGAACATGCGGGGACAATGATATAATCAATTTATTTGCCATAGCTCTTTATTTTTTAGCATTGCGTGAACGAATGATACCCATAACGGTGGTCTTGCCCAAACGAATGTTGTCGAGCAGGGGACGATATGAGGGACAGGTGAACTGACAGGATCCGCACTCTATACAGGAGGTGATTTGCTCGGCTTCTACGAGATCCCATTTCTGCATGGAAGAGGCTGTGGCCAACAAGAAGGGTTCCAAACCCATAGGGCAGGCGCCTACACACTTGGCACAACGGATACAGGGTTGGGGTTCGGTGCGCTTGGCTTCCTTGTCGTTCATGAGGAGTACGCCGGAGGTGCCCTTGCATACGGGAACATCGGTGTTTACCAATGCCTTACCCATCATAGGACCACCACCGATTACCTTACCTGTATCGGTAGGAAGACCGCCACAAGCATCAATCAACTGCCCAATGGAGGTTCCCATACGAACCAGGAAGTTGCTTGGATGTGCCAAGCTCTTACCGGTAACGGTTACGATGCGCTCAAAGAGCGGCTTGCGTTTCATAACGGCTTCGTAGATAGCATAAGCGGTACCTACGTTCTGTACCACTGCACCCACGTTGATAGGAATAGCGGGAGGAGCAGGTACTTCTCTACCGATGACTGCATTGATAAGCTGCTTCTCACCTCCCTGCGGATACTTCACCTTGAGAGGAACAATCTCGATACCCTGGAAAGCTTTTGCCTTCTCGGTCATCAACTTAATGGCATCGGGTTTGTTGTTTTCTATACCGATAAAACCCTTGGTTACATTTACGGCTTTCATGATGAGGGAAACGCCCACAAGAATCTGGTCGGCTTTCTCGAGCATCAAACGATGGTCGGCCGTAAGATAGGGCTCACACTCTACAGCGTTGATAATAACACACTCAGCCTTAGTTCCCGGAGGAGGACAGAGTTTTACGTGGCAGGGGAAACAAGCGCCACCCATACCTACTACACCGGCTGCCTTAATGCGGTTCACAATCTCCTCGGAGGTGAGTTCGGGGCAGTCGTTTAGGGTTACGAGTTTATCACTTCTATCGATAGACTCTTCCCACTCATCGCCCTCTACATCGATAAAGACAGCAGGTTTACGATATCCGCTGGCGTCGATAACGGCATCTACTTTTGCTACCTTACCGCTAACGGAAGAGAAAATGGGAGCCGATACAAAACCACCGGCTTCAGCAATCATAGTTCCAACCTTTACTACGTCTCCTTTCTGTACAATGGCCTTAGCAGGCGCACCGATATGCTGAGAGAGAGGCAAGACAACTTGTTTTGGGAGTTCGGCCACCTTAATGGGCTCTGCTGCCGATAGTTTGTTCTCGGCAGGATGAACGCCTCCAATCTTAAATGTTTTCACCTTATTTTGTTTTTATGATTGTTTTACTTCTACTTTCTGCTCACTTGCGGGGGCTGCATCTACCTTGGGAGCTGCGGGGGCCTCGGTTTTCGGTGCTACAGGTGCATCTGCCTTGGGAGCTACAGGTGTAGCGGGTTTTGCAGCAGGTGCATCGGTTGCTACAGGTTTCGGCTTACGCGGCGGGAAGTTGAATGCATGAATAGCTTTCTTGGGGCATTCATCAACGCACTTGAGACACATCTTACACTTATCAGCATCGATGTGTGCTACGTTTGCATCTACTGTAATAGCCTCAAACTTACATACTTTGGCGCATTTACCGCAACCTATACATGAAGCCTTACAAGCCTTATTGGCTACAGCACCCTTATCCTTGTTTACACAGAGTACAGTGACGCGGCGTGACTTGGGTCCCTTCGCGCGTACCTCTATAATACTGCGCGGACAAGCCTTGGCGCATGCACCACAAGCAGTACACAAATCTTCGTTTACCTCGGGCAAACCGGTCTCTGAGTTGATGGCTATAGCTCCGAAACGACAAGCGGATACACAGTCGCCACAGCCCAAGCAGCCATAAGCACAAGCAGTTTCGCCACAAGCCGTCATGTTGGCTATGCGACAGTTCTTTACTCCGTCGTAGCTCACCACGCGGGGACGGTTCTCGCACGTACCGTTGCAGCGAACCACCGCTACCTTAGGAGTTGCGGCTCCGGCCTCCAACCCAAGGATTGCTGCCACCTTCTCCATAACAGGCTGACCACCCACAGGGCAAGCTGTGCCTTCCAGCGAACCGCCATCGGCAGCTTTCACACATGCAGCGGCAAAGCCCGAACATCCCGGAAAGCCACATCCACCACAGTTGGCCTGCGGCAGTACTTCTGCCACTTGTCCAATGCGAGGATCCTCGAATACAGCAAACTTCTTAGATGCCAGGTAGAGTACCACTGCGGCAATCAAACCTATAACACCCAGAACGGTTACTGCAATAAGAATTAAGTTCATAAGCGTAATTTATTGTTTTTAATTATTTGTTTATTGTAAGTTCGTTGTTAGATTGTCTCTTGCTGAAGGACAGACTCGTCCGGTTGCTCGGCGAGCTTAAAGGAGAAAGTGCGTTTGAGCTTTGACCGCAGGCACCACAGCACCAAATAGTACACAACTACAGCCAACAGCGAGAGTAATGCAGACAGTCCCTCGCTCCCCGTAAGGAGATAGGCCACTCCTAGCACTACTATAAGCAGCACCAAAGGCACACAATATGCCACCAATACGGCACGGAATCCCATGGATACAGATTCCTGCACCACAACACGCTGCCCTACCCGATAGGTTTTCCCCTCCGGAACCACCACGTCGACCATCTTTTCCTTCTTCTCCGAAGACATGCAGAAGCTACGCGCCTCGCACGCCGAGCACGCCGAGGTCTGTGCAATCTTCACCTTCAAAAGGCAACCGTCGACGTTTTCCACGGATCCCTCTTTCTGTATTTCTACACTCATTGATTTTTGTTTCAAGTTAATTATAGCTTTGAAAAGCCATACAAAGGTATGGCAAAGTTGACAAAAGTCAAAACAAACTTCTATTTTTTTGCTAAAACACATAAAAATATAGGATTTTCTTTGCCAAGACAGAAAATATCACTAACTTTGCACCGCCATTACGAGCTAGTGGCATTTAATTCAAAACCTATAATTAACAAATTAAAAATTATTTATGGCAACTAAAATCAGATTGCAACGATTCGGTCGTAAGAGCTACGCTTTTTACAGAATCGTAATCGCTGATGTAAGAGCACCACGAGATGGTAAGTTTACTGAGAAGATTGGTACGTACAATCCGAACACCAATCCTGCCACGGTGGATTTGAATTTCGAGCGTGCTTTGTATTGGGTTGAGTGCGGTGCACAGCCTACCGACACAGTACGCAACATTCTATCAAACGAGGGTGTATTGCTCATGAAGCACCTCAAGGGCGGCGTCAAGAAGGGCGCTTTGACCGAGGCTGACGCTCAGGCTAAGTTCGATGCTTGGAAGGCTGACAAGTCTAAGGGCTTGCAGGAGTTCGAGGCTAAGAAGGCAGCTGAGAAGAAGGCAGCCGCAGAGGCACGCTTGGCAGCAGAGAAGAAGGTAAACGAAGAGATTGCACAGAAGGTAGCTGACAAGAAGGCAGCAGCTAAGGCCGCAGAGGCTGAGGCAGCAGCAGCTGAGACTACCGAAGAGGCAGCTCCCGCAACTGAGGAAACTCCTGCAGAGGCATAATTAACCCAAGTATTAACAATACTTCTTTCAAACAAAAACATTTCAAACAAACATAGAAAAGGCTGCATCGTGACGATGCAGCCTTTTTGCTTTCCTATAAGTAGGGTAAATTCAAGTAAATGAGCAATTTTTAGTTTCTTTTTTTGGCATTATCACAAAAAATTCGTTACTTTGCATCACCTAACTGTACCTAATTAACAAAAAGGCACTCTACGATATAATGAACTATAACTTAAAGATACAATAATGACAGTCATTATCTTATCGCTCTTACTAATAGGATACTTGCTCATAGCTACGGAGCATGTAACCAAAATAAACAAGGCTGTGGTGGCCATGTTCATCGGTGTGGCGGGTTGGATCCTGTATATGATGGATGGTACCAAATACGTCATGACACAACATGCGGGGGAATACCATTCTTTCTTGAGTGGACACCCTACGTCGACAGAGATGGTGAAGGTGTTTATAGGACAGAACATCTTTACGAACTATGTGGCGAGTATATCGCAGGTGGTGCTGTTCTTGTTGGCTACCATGTATATAGTGGAGGTGCTTGACAACAACCAGTGCTTCGATTTCTTGAGTGAATGGTTGCGTACACGTCGCTCCAAACAGTTGTTGTGGAGTTTAGCGGGTGTTACATTTGTGTTGTCGGCAAACATGAACAATATAACGGCTGCTTGCATGATGATTGCTGTGATGCACCGGTTGGTAGAAAATCATCGTCAGCGCATGGCGTATGCTTCTATTATTGTACTGGCTGCGAATACGGGTGGTTGCTTTACGGTGATTGGAGATGTTTCGCAACTTTTCCTATGGGCGAAGGGGGCTATTACGGCTACAAACTTCTCGGCACACCTTATTCTACCGGCAATGGTTGCAACAGTGATTCCGACCTATTTGGTTTCGCGCACACTGCCGGAGCATTTGGACTTTAGTTACTCAGGACCACGATATAGGGGGAGCGATACGCGTTTGAACAATTGGCAACGCATTTTCCTTTTGGTTGTGGGTATCGGAGGCTTGTGGTTTATCCCGAGTTTCTGCAATATCACAAAACTTCCACCGTTCTTGGGGGCATTGTGCGTACTGGCAATTCTCTGGGTGGTAAACGAGATATACAATCGCAAGTTGATTAACAGCGATGTAGTGGTGCGCAATTCGAACCCGTCGTTCATGCAGTTCAACACCATGCAACTTATCTTATTTGTGGTGGGTATATCGCTGGCCGTAGGTGCGGTTCAGGAAACGGGTATGTTGGCTGCGGCGGCTAAGTGGCTGGACGACTCCATACACAATGTTTACTTGGTGAGCGTATTTGTAGGACTTATTTCGGCAGTACTTGACAACTATGTATTGGTACTGAGCACCATGAGCATGTATCCGGTACACGAGTGGGCCGAGGTTACGAATGCAGTGGACTACAACTATTTAACAGGATTCATGCAGAATGGTATCTACTGGCAATTACTAAGCTTCTGCGGAGGAGTAGGCGGTTCGTTGCTCACCATAGGCAGCATGTCGGGGTATGCGCTCATGAAGATTGAGGGTGTCGACTTTACATGGTACTTAAAGCGTATGACATGGAAGGTTCTCCTGGGTTGGATTATTGGACTGGGAGTATTCTTTGTCCTGCAGATTGTGTAGAGTCATCGATAATCAAAAAAAACAGTCACAAGAGAAGGGCGTATCACGATACGTCCTTTTTGCAATCTAGGACAAATGCATTCAATACGGAATTTTGTTTCGCGAATAGATACGAGAAGGGGGCAGCGCTTTTGCACTGCCCCCTCTCGATTAATAAACAATGATAGTAAAGAGAATACTTACTTCTTATTCTTAAGATATGCGTCCAACTGAGCGAACGCAGCTCTACCTCCTGCTATGGCACGTACCACGAGGCTTGCTCCGGTTGCGGCATCGCCTGCGAGGAATACGTTCTCGGCATACTTAGGATGCTCGGGTTTCAAGAAGCCCATGGCCAAGAGTACAAGATCGCACTCTATAATCTCCTTCTTGCCGTCCAGCTTCATGATAGGACGTCCGCCGTTGGGATTGGGTTCCCAGATTACACCCTCTACTTCGGCTCCCTTCAAGACCCCGTTTTCACCGATGAACTTGTTGGTGTTCAACAACCAACGACGCTCACATCCTTCCTCGTGTGAGGTAGTAGTTTTAAGGATTACCGGCCACTGCGGCCATGGTGTAGCAGGATTCTTGCCTACGGGCGGTTTAGGCATAATCTCAATCTGGGTTACGCTTACTGCGCCCTGACGATTGGAGGTACCGATACAGTCGGAACCGGTATCACCACCACCAATTACCAACACCTTCTTACCCTTGGCATTGACCAACTCTTCGTCTTTAAACTTCTTGCCCGCTAAAACACGATTCTGCTGTGACAGCATCTCCAGGGCCAAATGTACACCCTTGAGCTCTCTTCCCTCTATATTGAGGTCGCGCGCTTGCGGAGTACCGGTAGCGATGACGTAAGCATCGTATCCTTCGGGCAATTTTTCCAAATTGATATCCTGATTGTAAAGGAAGTTGATTCCCTCCTGCTCCATCACCTGAATACGGCGATCGATGATATCCTTGGTAAGTTTGAAGTTTGGAATACCATAACGCAACAAACCACCGGCGGCCTCATTCTTCTCGTAAACCGTCACCTCGTAACCGGCTAGATTACACTGGTTAGCAGCAGCCAGTCCCGCAGGACCGGAACCGATAACAGCTACCTTCTTTCCATTGCGCTCCGGATGCTCTATAGTAACGTAACTTTCCAGATAAGCACGCTCGGTAATGGCGCACTCGTTCTCGCGGTTGGTCGTAGGTTCACCAATTGTATGATTCAGGACACAAGACTTCTCACAGAGAGCCGGACAGATACGTCCCGTAAACTCCGGAAAGTCATTTGTCTTCTTCAGTATCTTGTATGCCATCTCCCAATCACCCTTGTAGAGGGCATCGTTCCACTCCGGAACTTTGTTGCCCAACGGACAAGCCCAATGACAGAACGGAACACCGCAGTCCATACAACGGCTAGCTTGTTCCTGGCGGTCTTTTGTATTTAGTGTCTGCTCCACTTCTCCAAAGTCCTGCACACGCTCTTTGATAGGGCGGTAGCCGGCTTCCTTGCGGGGAACGGTCAGAAATGCTTTAGGATTTCCCATTATATATGTATTGTTGTTGTTTTACCTATTAATAATCTCGTTGTATGTTCGCAATCTTCTCTTGCAGACGGCGCATGTGCTCCTCCTGCATAACACGCTTATACTCGATAGGAACTACCTGGATGAATTCCTCTACATAGTGGTTCCAATCGTCGAGCATGGTACGTGCCAGTGCAGAACCTGTGTACATCCAATGCTTGCGAATGAGCTCGTGCAACTCCTTGCGGTAGCTAGACTCCTCGATGAGAGAAAGTTCAACCATATCCATATTGCAGAAGAAGTCGAAGTTACCCTTCTTGTTCCAAACGTAAGCAACACCACCGGACATACCTGCCGCAAAGTTGGCACCGGTTTCACCGAGCACTACCACACGACCACCGGTCATATACTCACAGCAGTGTCCACCGGCTCCCTCGATGACGGCAATAGCACCGGAGTTACGAACACCGAAACGCTCACCTACTCTACCGTTCACGTACAACTCACCGGAAGTAGCTCCGTAGAGTCCCGTGTTACCGGCAATAATATTCTCTTCGGCTTTGAAACCGGAACGAACAGGAGGCATGATAGCGATTCTACCACCGCTCAAGCCCTTACCGAAGTAGTCATTAACTGCTCCTTCGAGTTTGAACTCAACGCCCTTCATCAAGAAGGCACCGAAACTCTGACCGGCAAAGCCCTTGAACTTAACATTTACGGTAGCATCGTTCAATCCATTCTCACCATACTTCTTTGCAATAGCACCGGAAAGCATAGCACCTACCGCACGGTCGGTATTCTTTATATTGAAGTCGAGATGTACCTCGCGACCTGTCTCAATAGACTCACGTGCCGATGCAATAATCTCGCGATCGAGCACTTCACTCACCTTCGTATAGGGACGACCATCGTAGTGCGGTGTGTCGTTTACTATCTCCGGTTTGTGCAACAGACGAGTGAAATCCAGGGTCTCGGTTTTCTCATTGAGGGCCGGTTTCACCTCCATCAAATCGGTTCTACCGATGATGTCCTCCAAACGAGTGAAGCCCATCTCTGCCAAATACTCACGAACCTCCTGCGCCAGGAACATCATATAGTTCACAACGTAATCGGACTTACCCAAGAAACGCTTGCGCAACTCCTCGTTCTGTGTAGCCACACCCACCGGACAGGTGTTGGTGTTACACTTACGCATCATGACGCAACCCAAAACGATGAGGGCGAGCGTACCGAACGCGAACTCATCAGCACCCAGCATAGCCATAACCACTACATCGTGACCGGTCTTAAGCTGACCATCGGTCTGCAGACGAACACGTCCACGCAAACCATTGATAACCAACGTCTGCTGAGCCTCGCTCAAACCAATTTCAGGAGAGATTCCCGCGAAACGCATAGAGGAAGCGGGAGAAGCACCCGTACCACCCTCGGCACCGGAGATGACAATTAAATCGGCTTTTGCCTTAGCCACACCGGCTGCGATGGTACCAACACCGCTCTCGGCTACCAACTTAACACTCACTGCAGCCGTCGGATTTACATTCTTAAGGTCGAAAATGAGCTGTGCCAAATCCTCGATGGAGTAGATATCGTGGTGAGGCGGAGGAGAAATCAGGGAGATTCCCGGAATAGAATGACGTGTCTTGGCAATCACTTCATCGACCTTAAAGCCCGGAAGCTGACCACCTTCACCCGGTTTTGCACCCTGTGCTACCTTTATCTGTATCTCCTCAGCATTGACCAAATACTCCGTGGTGACACCGAAACGACCGGAAGCCACCTGCTTGGTCTTACTACTCAAGGATACGCCATCTACAGTTTCGTGGAAACGACGGTTGTCCTCACCACCTTCACCCGTATTGCTACGACCACCTATTTTATTCATAGCCAGTGCCAATGCTTCGTGCGCCTCTTGAGAGATAGCACCAAAGCTCATAGCTCCTGTAACAAATCGCTTAACGATATTCTCTACCGGTTCTACCTGATCTATATCTACCGGTTTCGCAGCCTTCTTGAAGGTAAAGAAATCGCGGATAAAGATAGGTTTCTCCTTTACGTCTACCGCATGTGTAAACTCCTTGAACTTCTTGTAGCTACCCAGTGATGTTGCAATTTGGAGAGTAGAAATAGTCTCGGGGTTCCATGCGTGCTGGATACCGTCCTTGCGGTAAGAGAAGAGTCCGTTATTGGGCAGGAACTCATTGGGCTCGGCTGGTTTATAAGCCATATCGTGCAGCGCGATAGCATCTTTGGCGATCTGCTTGAGACCGATACCGCCAATCGTTGAGATGCCGGTACCGAAGTATTTATTGAGCAACTCCTCACTCAAACCGATGCTCTCGAAAATCTTGGCACCGCGATATGAACGGATGGTGGAGATACCCATCTTGGACATAATCTTGAACAAGCCCTTGTCTACGGCCTTGATATAGTTCTTCTCGGCTGTAGCATAGTTCTCTTGTATCTTATTGTTCTTAACCAAGTGGTCGAGTACGGCAAAGGTCATGTACGGACAGATAGCAGATGCTCCGTAACCCAACAGAAGGGCAGCATGCATCACCTCACGAATCTCTCCGGACTCAACAATCAGGGCTGTCTGTACACGCTTACCTTCCTTAATAAGATAGTGGTGTACGGCACTCACAGCCAAGAGTGACGGGATAGCTGCATGCGTTTCGTCCATGTCGCGGTCGCTCAGAATAATGTAGCTATACTCGTTGTCGACACTCTCGGATGCCTTGCGACAGAGTTCATCGAGAGCATCTTGCAGACCTTTTTCACCCTTCGTAATATCGAAGAGCATAGGCAACTTGATGGTATTGAAACCCTTGTAACGGATGTTACAGAGAATATCCAACTGCGTATTGTTCAGAATAGGTTGCGGCAGACGCACCATTTTACAATTCTCCTCGGAAGGATGCAACATACCTCTGTTCACCGTACCGATATACTCGGTGAGGGACATAACCAATTCCTCACGGATGGGGTCGATGGCAGGGTTGGTAACCTGCGCAAATTGCTGGCGGAAATAGTTAAAGAAGATCTGCGGACGATCGCTCAACACAGCCAACGGGGTATCGTTACCCATGGCTGCCACCGGCTCGGAAGCATTGATAGCCATAGGAACAATGGTTCGATCCACATCTTCCTGACCGAAGCCGAAGCCCATAAGCTTACGCTCATAGTTCTCAACTTCATTGCTGATGTGACGACCGCTCTTCAGGTTCTCCAACTGAATACAATTGGTATTTAACCACTGACGATAGGGATGTTGAGATGCCATCTCATGCTTCAACTCACCATCGTAATATATCTTACCCTCCTGGGTATCGACAATCAAAATTTTACCCGGCTGCAAACGTCCCTTTTGTTCTACGTTTACGGGGTCTATATGAATGGCTCCCACCTCGCTGGCTACTACCATCATACCATCCTTGGTAATGGTGTAACGGCAGGGGCGCAAACCGTTTCTATCCAACATACCTCCGGCATATCGACCATCGGTAAAGAGCAGAGCTGCAGGACCATCCCACGGCTCCATCAGGATAGAATGATATTCATAGAATGCTTTCAGTTCATCGGCAATAGGATTCTTCTCATTGAAGCTTTCCGGAACCATTACCGCCATAGTCTGTGGCAATGACATTCCTGCCATAGTGAAGAATTCCACCACGTTATCGAGACTGGCAGAGTCACTCATATCAGGCTGCAGGATAGGACAAATGCTCTTGATATCCAACACATCACTTGTAAGTGCTCCCTCACGGGCACTCATCCAACCGCGGTTACCGCGTATGGTGTTAATCTCACCATTGTGACACAACATACGGAACGGCTGAGCCAAGCTCCAGGTTGGGAAAGTGTTGGTGGAGAAACGAGAGTGCACCAATGCCAAGCCGGATGTAAAGTTTACGCTCTGCAAATCGGGGAAATACTTACGCAGCTGCATACTGGTAAGCATACCCTTGTACACAATATCCTTGTTGGACAAGGAACAGAAATAAAAGTCTTTATCCTCTATGCGATGCTCAATCTTCTTACGGATTACATACAACTGACGGTTGAACTTCAACTCATCATCGTCTGTCATGCCTGTAATAAAGATCTGTTTAATCGCCGGTTCCGTACTACTTGACTCGTCGCCCAAGCATTCCGAGTTGACAGGCACGTTTCGCAGATGCATCAAGTTCAGCCCCTCACGTTCAATCTCCTCAATCATGATGGCCAAAATCTCATTCTGCTTTGCCTCGTCCTTAGGCATAAACACAAGTCCAGTTCCATACTTTCCCTTTTCCGGTACCGGAATACCCTGTAACAGGATAAACTCGTGAGGAATCTGCACCAAGATACCGGCTCCATCGCCACTGTTCTTGTCTGCGCCCTCAGCTCCACGATGCTGCATATTCTCCAGCACAGTCAATGCAGAGTCTACCAGCTCGTGTGATTTGTTACCACGGATGTTTACAATCATGCCCACGCCACAAGCATCGTGCTCATTGGCGAAGTCATACAATCCTTGGTTCTTCTTGAATCCTCCTTTTATCATTATTTCGCTGTTTATAGTGTACTATTTATTTCCTAAACTCAAATCGTGATGCAAAGGTAGGCATTTTCTTTCATTTTACCACAAAAATCGCAAGAAAAATATCATTTTTACATAAAAAACATGATTTATGTTTCTTTTTTCACTTTTTATGCATTCTTTTTTAGACAAATCTTATTTGTTATGCAGTTGGGCAATTCTTCTTGATAGTGGGTGACCATCACCATGGTTTTGTTGTGCCTATGGCAGAACGCTTCTATTACGTCCTTTACACGACGACGGTTGTAATCGTCGAGTCCGTGCAGAGGTTCGTCCAGGATAAGAAGTTCGGGGTCTTTTACAAAGGCACGCGCCAACAGACAGAGTCGCTGTTCCCCGGTAGAAAGTTTCAAGAAGGTTTGGTCTTTTACGTGACCGATACCGAAGATATCCATCCAATAGGCACAAATACCACGCTGTTCGGGCTTGGGACGAACATAGAGCCCCACGGAGTCGTGCAGTCCACTGGCAACAATATCTATCGCCGGTAAATCCTTAAGATAGGCTCGATGCATCTCGGGAGATACATAACCGATGTATTTCTTGATTTCCCAAATAGTTTCACCACGTCCTCGTTGGTGACCAAAGAGGACGATATCGCAGGCGTAGGCCTGTGGGTTATCGGCACACACCAAACTCAACAAGGTGCTCTTACCACTACCATTTTCGCCACTCAGCGCCCAGTGTTCTCCACTACGTACGGCCCAGTTCAAATCTTTTAATATGGTGCGCGTACCATATTTTATGCATACATTATTAAAGGTTACTACCTCGCTCTTATCTTTTTGGCGAGCGGCGAAGTCCTCGGGTATCTCTTTATAGGGCAAATCTATAATGCTTTGGTATTTCTCCGGCTCCAACACATGGTCGGGGAAGGGTGCACGCCCTTGCAGATAAGCCTCACGGGTGACCTTCTCTCCTACTCGTCTGTCTGCTACCGGAATGATATGGGTTATAAAATCAGGAATATCGTTGGTTTTGGAGAGTACCAATATCACCATGATGCTGCCCATACCAATGAGGTCTCGAAGGAGTGTTTTCACTTGATCGCGTGCCTGTACATCGAGGCCGATAAAGGGATTGTCGAGGATGAGCACGCGTGGATTGGAGAGCAAAGTTTTGGTCAATAAAAACTTACGGAGTTCACCACTGGAGAGCAGAATGACATACTTGTCCAACAGCAGTTCAATATGGAACACCTCGTAGAGACGTTTTCTCAAGGCATCGCGCTGCTGCACACACGCTTGATAATAGCGTTCTTGTGCCTCGGCATCGTCGTGATAGATGGATGCCGCGGTCTTTCGGTCTCCGGCACAAGCCAAGTCATAAGCTTCTTGCAAGATGGTACCCACCACAGGGGTATTTTCATCGATATCGTGTTGGTTCCAACGCTGTTGATAATAGTAGCTACCGTCTACGTTGTCACCGTAGCTGTCGCGAAAAGTCATATAACGAATATTGTCGTAGGCCTTATTGCTTACAGCGGGAGCAAAATTATACTTCAAGGCATCTCCCAGGAGAGGATGTGCGCCGGTCAATATATCAACCAAGAGCGATTTTCCGCTGGCATTTCGCCCTACGATAGCTATTTGCTCTCCGTTTACAAGACTCAAGTTTACCGGCTCTGCCATGCGGTAGAGCGGGTGTCGTGTTACTCCATTTTGTATATCGATGATTTTCTGTTCCATTTTATCTTACTTATTATCCTTTCTTTACTCTATCACTGTTCTTTGTGATAAAGTCCTTCCAACTATTATAGTGTCCATCGCTTTGTGGACGTCCTTTTTGCAGGTAGTGACAATAGGCCGCTGCCAAAGCATCGGTAGCGTCCATAAACTTAGGCATCTCCCCGGCCGGTATTTTGAGAATGCGCTGCAGCATACCGGCTACCTGTTCCTTACTTGCTTGTCCGTTGCCGGTTATGGCCATTTTTATCTTCAACGGTGCATACTCGTGTATGGGAATATCACGGCTGATGGCTGCCGCAATGGCTACGCCCTGCGCTCTGCCCAACTTAAGCATACTCTGTACGTTCTTTCCGAAAAAAGGAGCCTCTATGGAGAGTTCGTCGGGTAGGTAAGTGTCTATCACCTGCTGCACTTGCTTAAAGATCTGTCCCAACTTAAGATATGGGTCGCGTTCTTTGCGCAAGTCTATCACCCCCATTCCCAACATTTCGGGTTGATTACCGAGTATCTTCAACACTCCGTAACCCATGAGATTGGTACCGGGATCTATACCTAATATAATAGTTTCTTTTACCACTTTCGCTGCCATGATGCCTCTACTCTCCGGTTATTATCTCCATGAGGGTGGAGAATTCCGTAACACGTTCGTCGAACATTTTCTGCATCTCTTTGCGCAGACCATCGCCTACACGGGTGTACCAACGATGCAGCACGGTAGAATCTTCTACATCGAACTGCAGAGCAAAGCACTCACTTTCCTCTTCATTGTGTGTGAGGATACGAGTCAAGCGTGCGTTTATCAACGTTTTATCCTCGATGGCTGCAGGAATAAAACGCTGATGAATCCAGATTACGAAATTGCGGGCATCCGCATTCAACACTCTGTAAGTTGTATTAAAAACCAACATGTTCTTTCTTTTTTTTGTATAAAAGCAGCTCTTATCGGCCGCTACGATTGTGCAAAAGTACGAAAAAAAAGGGGCTTTTGGCCGATTTTAGGATAAAAAACTTGTTTCTTTCGCAATCTTGTCCTATTTTTGTAGCCGATTACGAAAACGTATCACAAAAACGAGAAAAGTATGATGAAGAAAATATTGCTTTTCGTGCTGTGTCTGGGATTCTATTCCGTAGGCTCTGCACAAACGGTAAAGACAGCCAAGACGACAACAACAAAGTCGGCTGCAAAGCAGGCCGAAATTACGTTCGAGAGTACAACACACGATTTTGGAACCTTCTCAACGGATAAGGCTGTACAGACTTGCACCTTTACGTTTACCAATACGGGCGATGCTCCGCTTATCATTCACCAAGCGGTAGCTAGCTGTGGATGTACGGTTCCCAAATATTCCAAGGAGCCTATCCGCCCGGGACAACAGGGTACCATCGAGGTAACGTATAATGGTACCGGAAAGTTTGCCGGGGTGTTTAAGAAGAGTGTTACCATTCGTTCCAATGCTAAGAACGATGTGGTTCGTCTCTCCATTTCCGGAAATATGACGGAGGTACAAAGTACGAATTAAAGAATTAAATCATTCATTTTCAAAAAGGGAAAGTCGAAAGACTCTCCCTTTTTTTATGAAATAAACACGTATAGGAAGACCACATATAGGAGTCGTGCTTCTAAATAGACAATGAGTAAAGGGGAAAAACGAGCAAATCCTCGAGTGAGCAGTTGCATGGAACGAGCCAACGAGGTGATTTTACCGCACAATAGAGCATAGAGCAAAGACTGAAGCATCCACGAGAACAGCAACACGTAGGGCAACGAGCCGATAAAGGGGGATCTATGCCACAAATTTCCGGTTACACTCAACAACAAGGAATGTGGAGTAACGGCTAAAAGAAGATACGGCAAAAGAAAAAGTATCCAAAAGAAGATGCTCCATCTAAATGCCAAACGCTGACGATAGGAAACATTTACGTCGGCACGACCACCGATACGCAGATAATGGAGAAGAATATTCCATAATCCACTCCCCTCGATACTACCTATCGTACCAAACAGCAGTATCAATAGGACCGTACCGGAAGTATTCCACACTTCCGGTAAGTTAACAAAGAACCAACGAATTCCTTCGGGCTGCAGCACTCCTTTTATGGAGTAGCCCCACGCCGATAGTATCCAAGAACCTACGATCAACAACAGTAGGAGTAGGAAAAGGAACAGAGAGAGGAATCCGCAAAATTTATTCATCGTCCGGTTCCAAGTTATTGAGGTCAATGATATTGAGTTGCAATGCACGCACCACTAAACGTGTGGCGTTGACACCGGAACGATCGCCCGGGAAAAGACGTGAGACCAAATCGTTCTGACGTTTCTCCAAACTCTTAACGCCAAAGGGCATCCCCTTGAGCGAAGAAATCATCTCCTTAGTGTATCCAAGTGCCAGATGACGCAACATGCGTTCATCGTATTCGTCTATATCGTAGGTGATAGAAGCATCGCGTTTAAAGGATTCCGAACGAACCTCTTGTTTGAAGCGTTCCGTTATTTTCTCCAAGATAGGTTGATTGAAGACATTTTCACGCCCCTCCATAACCGCTATAACATCGGTACGAGTAAGCAATTCACCACTCTTAAGAATGACTCCGTTGGCTCCGGCATCGAGAGCATCCACCCATACCTTCTCGTTGAGCAATTCTCCGGTAAAGATAAGGATGCGCAGTTCCGGATAGCGCGCACGTGTCTTGCGACAGATATCCACACCTACAGCGGTAGAACCTCCCAAGCCCAAATCCAGCAAAAGGAGATTGGGCACAACCCCACTATCCAACAACTTATAATATTCCGATTCCGTAGAGGCCGTACCTATTACATTGGCCTCGGGTATATCGGAGCGCAAAATCTCTAACGTTCCTTTTAACTCCAAACGGACATCTTCTACTACTACTACATCAAATTTTTCCATATTCATCTTCTACTAAAGTAAACCATATTTCGTATCCGCCTTCGGCACGTGCTTGTGCCACTATGCGACATCCCCGATAATCGAAGAAATCGTCGTGCAGGCGAACTATTTGTCTCATAATTAAATAGGGGATATGCTCCTCGGCCGGGTAAAAAAGTTGGTCAAGTTCATCCTGATTCCACACACCCGCTGTGATACCCAAAACGATTTTCGTCATCTTTTGATAGGGTTCTACCCGCAAAGTGAGCGTACCATCGCACTGCGCATGAAGTGTTTCCACACACAAGCGCAAGAGATATGTCACACAAAACGTATCACCCAAGAAAGCTTTCTGCCTATCATCAACAGATGTTTGAAGCTGTACCTCGGTACGACGTTTCCGATTGCACACTTTACATACGCGCCGTACCTCTTGCTCCACCCAGACTGCAGTAAGGGAAACGGGACGCAACATACCATATTCCATCTGCCCATGCGCACGCGTACATAATATATTAAATACACGTCGATAGTAATCGACCGTTTCGTAAAGCGATTGCCAATCCTCTCGTGTACGCGGTTCTGTACGCTTCTGCAACATGCGACGAACGAGTGCCGGATAATACATGGTTTCGTGTTTAACGGTCGAAAGACAATTATCCAGAATCATGTTCTCGGTGTACAATCGGTACTCTTCGTAAGTAAGCTGCGAGAGGTTGTTGCGGAGGGTCTCCACATCTGCCACACTACCACTATGATGCGTGAGAGCGTGATAAAGCAAGTGCGATAAGAGTTCTATCGTATTACCCCTCAATACATTCCGCAGATGTTGCGAGGGCGATTTCTCAAAACGGAAGACAATAGCTCCCACACACGTATCAAAAGCGATAAGCGGGAAACAACAGAGTGCGTCGGTTAGGTACTCCCGTTTCTCGGCGATACACTTCGTAAAGAACGATTCGTGAACAGAAGCAAGAGCCATGCCACGTGTCAAGAGCATTTCTTTGCGATTCTCTGCAGCAGGGATATAGAGAGCTACTCCCGGCATGTCCTCCAACTCCATATAAGCCTGTAATATACCGGCGAGGAGGGGTTCCAAATCTTGCTGTTTCGATGCCAAAGCAAGAATTCTTCGATTGATATCCATCATACGAGCCACCTCGAAGCGATACAGCATGCGACTGTGTATCAATAGGAAGTAGAAAGCTATGGGGATAGCTATGAGTATGAGAACCATGAGTATACACCATACGTGTATATTGTGATTGGAACTATCCAAACGTTCGCAGGTATCGTCCAACTTACGATCTTGCGAAAGCAAGTGATAGAGATCTTGGTATACCTCATTGTTGTAGCTGTAGAGCGGCAAATCTTGCATAGCCAAAGCAGCTACGGATACTTCGTTGCGGATAGAGAGCAGCGGATTGTAATCTATGTTGTACCCCTTTCGCACTCCTGCACACTCAGAAGCGGTTTCGTGGTCGTCTCCTCGCAACAAAATTCGTTCGGATGCACTCAAAGGATGTCCCAATGTCTGTTCTAAACGAAGATTGTAGAGTCTGAGCACCGAATCGGCAAAGGCGATGGTCTGCTCGTACGTACCTCGTATATTGCTGTAGTAACAAGAGTCTGTCAGCGATTCTATTTGTTGCGAAAGAGCATCTTCGGCTGCATACGACGAATGAAATGAGCCAAACAGGAGAGCACAAATCAATAAGAGTACACGCGGCAAACGGAAATAGAAACGACTTCCCTTTCCGGGTTCACTCTCCACCCCGAACATGCAGACGGAGAAGATAGAACCACTCTTAAGATATTTGTGAATAATACCCTTACAGTTCATGATTCCAAAGCCGTGTCCTTTTTTACTCTTATCTACAGTACCCTGCCCCACCGTCGATGAATCGTAGACTTTCTCGTTCATAAGTGTTTCCACATCTTTCGGCGAGATTCCAATGCCCGTATCCGTAACGGAGATTTCCGCATAGGTATCGGTGGCCTCGGTAACGGAAACAGTGACATTTCCACCGGCAGGTGTAAACTTGCGAGCATTCTCACTAAGCGTATTTAACATGAAGAACGTAAGCGCATTATCGGCCTTCACTTTAACATCGGTAGGCTCTACAATCAGCGTTAATCCTTCGGACTCATATCGCTCTGCAGCACGCGAGAGCTCATCGAATACGGATTGTAGCGAGAAAGTTTCGGTACGTAAAGCCACCTCCCCTCGTTGCAACTTAATCCAATTTCCCAGGATTTCATTGTAATCGTAGATACAATCGGAAAGTTCGCTCGCATATACGGCCATAGATTCCAGCTCCTCCAAGTTTGTCTCCTCACCGCGTAATCTATTGACTGTATGACACAAACGTTCAATATTGGGCATCATAACTTCGAGGACACCCACTTGTGAACGCTTTTCTATATTTTTCTCCAACGAAGCAACCTTCTTGTTTTGCAATACAGCCAATTGTTCCTCAAGTTCGATTCGCTGTTCCTCCATTTGTTCTTCCGCATCGCTTCTACTCCGAGCCCACTGCTCATAGGGTTCCACAAGAGGAACAATTACTTCGTCGGGACGCTGCACCTGCTCTCCCGAAAGCAACGCATGACAATAGCGAGACGTACTCTCCATACGTTCCGCTGCCACTCGAATACGACGATTCCAAATGCGGTGAAAAAGATAAAGAGAGACAATAAGCAATAGTATTATGAGCGTGAGTCCCAACAACATATAGAGATTCATGCGATGCACTTGTTGCAACTGCTCATAACGGCTCTCCGTTTCCTTATCTTGTCGGGATAAGTCCAAAATGTCGAGATAGATATTACGATTATAATCGCTCAACGGTTTCTCTCCCAAGGCTGCATACGCCACGCTCAACTCCTCGCGGATGGAAGCTAACAGCGGCAAAGGTGTTGAAAGAGAATCGTCTTGAGCACAAGCATCAAGAATATCGAGCGCCTCGTTTAGGTACTCTAAAGCCACCGCCGGAGCATCGTTGCCGGTATAGATGTGTGCCAGGAAGCACAAGCTGCCGGCCTGCAAAAAGGGATTACCCACCTGTTCAAAGAGTTGATTGGCTTGTTCGGCATCAAGTATGGCTGTGAGGGTATCGTGCTCGGTGATGGCATAACGAGCCTCGTGCATAAGGAGTTCACCTTCTAGACTCCACCGGTTGTTGTGGCGACACCACGTGATGTAATCGCGCAAAGAAACGGAATCTCCGGCACTTACAAGACGAGAACGAATGCGCAAAGCCGTATCGGGGCAAAGAACTTCCCGAGAACGAATCTCAGCAAGTTCCGTTTCCGCCCGTTCCATTATATGTACGTTGCGATAATACAGACAAGAATACAGATGAAAAACCAGCGCCAAAGAGTCGTAACGTTGGATTCGATCGGACGACAGAGAGGCTCGTTCCTCATTTATCATCTGCATACGCATGAGCGCACTGTTGCGACGACGGCAGAAATCTTCGTTGGCAGCCGTGGTTATATAAATATGCATTGCCAAAAGGTCGGCCTGCAAAAGTTGGAACTGATTATCGGTAAGTTGCGGGATACTATCTAAAAGCCTGAGCGATGCACCGCACCGTCCCTGCTCATAGACTTGGGTAGCTTGCTGTAAAAGCCTCCCAACCCCTTTGCGGTTCATTTTTCCGTTGCACCCACACAAAAGTATGAGTACAAGAATCCATATAGGGAGTTTGCATCGCACCATCGTTTACTATTGCTCTTTTTGATAATAATAATACCACCAATAGGTATCGCCATAACTTTCACGAGTAAGATTATAACGTCTATGAGCGGTATGTAGGGTATCTTCCATTATGTGCATGCCAGTAAGTTGCTCTTGCAGCGTTTCGTCTTCGTAGGCCACAAGCGGTTTCTCGGCTATTTGATTGTAAAGAACCAAAGCCTCCTTGTAGTGACGGGGAAGCGAATCGTTGATTGTATAATAACGAGGGAGAATCTCCGCAAACTTATCCAAGTGACGATCCAAGAGCGATGCACAAAGGGCATAATCGGCCGCACGACGATTGGTTTGCAAAGTATCCAACTTTAGCACTTGCTCAACAAACCCGTTTACCCGAAAACGATGACCGGAAGGAAGAGCGCCCAAACTTACATATATGAGCTTAATATCGAAGAACATAACTGCGGTATCCCCCCACTGTGGCAACAAAGCTTTACTACCATAGCACTGGGGGTAACAGAACAATTCATCTCCCATTCGTTGAGTGCGATTCATAGCAAAAGCACGCATTGCGGTAAGCTCACGTCCGGTAACGGAGGAGTGATGCCCCACCTGCAAAGCTTCGTCCCATTTTCCTTCGAGCAACAATCTCTCTACATGAGAGTTGTAGTGAAAGAGCTCATCGGTATTCGCTTGCGACATAAAGAAAGAAAGGAACACCAACATAGCGGTAAGATTGGTACAGAGCATGCTATACAGATTCAATCCACCCCCACGCTGCGATGTACGTATACCCCAACAGAGTATCAATGCAACGGGAAGCGATAGAAACATCATCCAAAAAGCGTGCATACTAAAGACAAATCCCTGAAAAATGCCTTGATTAAAATGCGTAAGCATGAGCAACAAGAGCATGGAGGGAAAGAACGAGAGAGCATAATAACTACTCCTGAAGTGAAAGAAACGCTGCACTAAAGTTTGGAGCAGCAGAAAGGCCAGGGTAATGATGGTGGCTCCCCAGAAAGGAGAATACACCGTTTTTCCGTGCGACAATACATACTGAGCAGTAGTGAGTATATCGCACTGTAATTTATATAGATAGCAAAAACTAAATGCCACAAAAAGAGAACCGCAAAGGATGCGATTTATGTTTGCGGCTATCTTTCTGTGTGACATTCCTTTATTCATTATTCTTGAACTTTTTTCAGCACTACGGCACTACGGGCGGGCAAGTAAAGTTGCAACCAACCCTTACCATCTTTCTTCAACAAGGGGTCGAAGTTGGTGAAATGACGTATGCTGTCGTCGTTTAAATTGTTTCCTCCGAAGGCCGATGCATCGGTATTGAGGACGATGTCGTAAGCCCCTTCGGGCACCATAAACCCATAATCGGTATAGGAGTGGGTGGGACTGAAATTGAATACAAACACCAAGTCACCGCGTTTGTAGGCCAATATCTGGTCTCCGTCGTTGTGCCATATCTCCTGTACAGAGGTCTTCTGTATCTTCTTGACACTCTTTACCACCTGCAACATAGCCTTATCAAAGTCGCCTAAGTAATGGAAACAAAGATCCTTATTGTCCACCAAGTTCCACTGGCGACGCGCGTATTTATGGCTCCATCCGTTTCCTTCGCGGGGGAAATCGATCCACTCGGGATGACCGAACTCGTTGCCCATAAAGTTGAGGTATCCTCCATTGATTGTACTAACCGTGAGCAATCGAATCATCTTGTGGTATGCTATACCACGGTGCACCAGCTCGTTCTCATCTCCCTTCTTGAAATGCCAATACATATCGGCATCTATCAAACGGAAGATGATGGTCTTATCGCCCACCAAAGCCTGATCGTGACTCTCGCAATAAGAGATGGTTTTCTCATCCTCACGGCGGTTGGTTACCTCCCAGAACATAGAAGAAGGTTTCCAGTTTTCATCGGTCTGCTCTTTTATAAGCTTAATCCAATAGTCGGGAATATTCATCGCCATGCGATAATCGAAACCATAACCACCCTTCTTGAAGGGGGTTGCCAATCCGGGCATACCGGAAACCTCCTCGGCAATGGTGATAGCCGATGGGTTTACTTGGTGTATCAGTTCATTGGCCAACGTAAGGTAACATATAGCATTGTCGTCCTCGCCACCGTTAAAGTAATCGGCATAACCGCCAAAGGCCTGACCGAGGCCATGACTATAGTAGAGCATAGAGGTAACGCCATCGAAGCGGAATCCATCAAACTTATACTCATCCAACCAGAATTTGCAATTGGACAAGAGGAAGTGCAACACCGTATTTTTGCCATAATCGAAACAGAGACTATCCCAAGCCGGATGCTCGTGACGGTCACCCGGGTAGAAATACTGATTCGGGTCGCCGGCCAAGTTGCCAAGTCCCTCTATTTCGTTCTTGACAGCATGCGAATGAACGATATCCATAATCACCGCGATGCCCATACCGTGAGCAGCATCAATAAGTTCCTTAAGCTCCTCGGGAGTACCGAAACGACTAGATGCCGCGAAGAAACTGGAAACATGATAACCGAAACTTCCATAATAAGGATGTTCCTGTATCGCCATAATCTGAATACAATTGTACCCATCGGCGGCTACACGCGGCAACACATTCTCGCGGAATTCACGATAAGTACCCACCTTTTCCGCATCCTGTCCCATGCCCACATGGCACTCATAGATGAGCAATGGATCGGTCGTAGGTTTAAAGCGTTTCTTCTTAAACTCGTACCCCAGCTCCGGGTCCCACACTTGTGCACTAAAGATTTTGGTATTCTCGTCCTGCACCACGCGTCGACACCACGCCGGGATTCGTTCTCCTTCGCCACCCTTCCAATGCACCTTCATTTTGTAGAGTTCACCGTGATGAAGAGCACTCTTACGCAGTTTAAGTTCCCAATTTCCGGTATCCTTTATCGGTTTCAACTTGTACTGCGGTAGTTCCTTCCAATCGCTGAACTCCCCTATCAGATATATCTCCGTTGCATTGGGAGCACACTCACGGAACACCCATCCGGTAGCAGTTTTATGCAATCCGAAATAGAGATATCCGGATGCAAAGTCACTCAGCGTCATCTTACCACCATTGGTGAGTTCGTTTATTTTATCCAGCGCATGCTGATGACGCCCATTAATAGCCTCCTCAAAAGGTTGCAACCACACGTCGTTCTTTACCAAATCCAAACGTGCTTTTTTCTTTTCTACTTTCTTTCTTGTTGCCATATTACTTTAAGGTTAGCAAGATTTTTGCTTTTATGCTTTTACTTTAAATATCAGTTTACGTACAGGTTTCTCGGCAATACAAGGAGCATGAAGGTCTTGTGGGAAGAAGATAGCAAACATGCCCTTCTTGAGAGCGACATAGCTCTCAGCAGAACCGGGATAGAAGGTGATATCCTTCTCCGCGTTATATTTCTCCTCGGGAAGTGCCGTGCGTGGGGTATATCCATACACTTCATCTCCTAATGGGATTTGTATGTCGATCATGTTGTTGTGACTTTCCAAACGGGCCTCTTCACGGGTCTTTGGGTTTGCGTCGGTCACATTGACAAAGAGGTCCCCCTCTTGCAAGATATACTTGCCGGGTTCCAATGTCTCCGGGTTATGCTCCTTGAGGAACGTAACCACCTGAGGGAAAAGTACGTTCATTGTAGCGTACTTCTCCAAGTTTTCAAGTGTATCAATTATCATACTTCTCTGTTATTTCTCTACTGTTCCATTCTTATAGGTTCCCTTTTCCAGAACCGTGCCGTTTTTATCTTTGAGCACGTAAGGACCGTTCTTTACATCGTTTTGATAGTAGCCTTCGAAGCGTTTGCCGTCTTTCTCTATCATAATACCCTTACCGTTCTTCATTCCGTTGCGGAACACGCCCTTAAACTTACTGCCATCGGCCAGTCGGAGTATGCCTTCGCCCTCCATCTGTCCATTACGCCATCCACCTTCATACGTATCACCGCTGTGCCACGTATAGGTTCCGGTACCATTGCGTTCGTTCTTTTTCCAATAGCCATCGTACACGGCTCCGTTGGCAAAGGAGAATATGCCCTTGCCATCACGTTCGCCGTCCTGGAAATGGCCCACGTATTTGTCGCCGTTAGCAAAGGTAAAGATACCTTGACCGGTACGCTCTCCGTTGACGTAATCACCTTCATACTTATCACCGTTGTGGAAAGAATAGATACCACGACCATGCTGCACATCGTTGAGCCATTCTCCCTTGTAGGTATCGCCGTCGGAGTAGTAATAATTACCCTTCCCACTACGTTCGTTATTTACCCAATAGCCATCGTAACGGCTTCCATCGTGCCAATCGAACACACCATGACCGTTCTTCTGGTTGTTCTTCCACTCGCCTTTGTAGTAAGCGCCGTTACTATAAGTGTAAATACCCTGGCCACTGCGTTTGTCTTCATACCATTGTCCTTCGTACTTATCGCCGTTGTAATAGTACATAACGCCATTTCCTTGCTGAAAATCTTTGTACCAAAGACCCACATATTTGTTTCCGTTCTTAAAGACGAACGTTCCGTAACCATGCTGTTGGTCGGCAAACCACTCACCATCGTAGTTCTCGCCATCGGTAAAACGGTAAACGCCATGTCCCTGACGTTTGCCCTTTACGTATTCACCCTCATAAGTATCACCGTTTTTGAAGACGGTTTTACCCTTTCCGTGCGGTTTTCCACTCACCACCACACCGGTGTACACACTCCCATCCTTAAGATTGAGGGTCATGGTTTCCTGTGCACATACCGAAGAGACGAAAAGTGAAAAGACAATCACACCTTTCCATATTTTATTCATAGCAGTTTCTTTCTTCATATAAAATTATAACGTCCAAAGTTACTCTAAATTTGGCATTCTTCCAAACAGATTAGAGAACTTTATCACATTTAGGCCTGTTTTGCACCGTTTTTAGTACTATTTTGCAAGAAGAGTTCCGCTTTTTGCAGGTCTTCGGGGGTATCAATACCTATCGTCTCCACCTCGTTTTCGGCCACTTTTATTACATATCCGTTCTCAATCCAGCGCAGTTGCTCAAGCGATTCTGCTATCTCAAGAGAAGACTGAGGCAAGCGTGTGATGTCTCGCAGCACATCGGTCTTGTAGGCATAAAGGCCGATATGTTTGTAGTAGGTGTGATGAGACAACCACTCCTGCTTATCGCGGTTGCGCATATAGGGGATGATGCTGCGAGAAAAGTAGATGGCTTGCTTACGTGCATTGATCACTACCTTGGGGGAGTTTACATTCTCCAGTGCTGCCACACCATCTTCGGGAAGGAAGGGTTTTACGAGAGTGGCAATCTGAGTGTCCGGGTCTTCGAAACACTGCTTTATGGCTTCGAGTTGACTGTGGTGTATAAAGGGTTCATCTCCTTGTATGTTAACCACCACATCGTAGTCGCCTCCCACCTTCGTGACGGCCTCGTAGCAACGATCGGTACCGCTTTTGTGGTCGGTACGAGTCATAACGACATCTCCGCCGAAAGACTTTACGGCAGATTCTATACGTTCGTCATCGGTAGCCACAACAGCTCTATCGAAAACGCCTTTAACTTGTTCATATACACGCTGTATAACCGTCTTTCCGCCCAATATAGCAAGAGGTTTCCCCGGGAAACGGGTTGATGCATAGCGTGCGGGGATAATTCCTATAAATTTCATTTTACTTACTGTCTTTGTTTATTTTTACTCTACCGATTCCACAATCTCTTCCGCCTCACCGTCTCCGGTATTGTCGTCACCGCTACTATCGTATGGACCGCACGGATTAAAGCTTGAGGGGATATCAAAAGTGTCATCGGGAGAGATGCCCAACTTGGCATTATTATATACTTTCTTAATAAATAGCGCAAATACGGGGAGTGCCATGGAAGCTCCCTGTCCGTAGGTCATGGTATCAAAGTGAATATCTCGATCTTCACCACCTACCCAAGTGCCCACAATGAGTTTGGGGAGCACAGCCATGAACCATCCGTCGGAATTACGGTTGGTTGTTCCGGTCTTTCCACCCATCTGTGCGGTTATCTTATAGCGATTGCGCAAACGCACACCCGTACCGTGGTTTATTACGCCTTGGAGCAGGTCGAGCATGCAGTAAGAGCTCTCGGCTGTGAGGACTTCGGTTTGTGGTGCTGTGAAGGTAGCCACCACGTTACCATCGCTATCCTCTATTCGCGTAACCAAGAGAGGCGACGTACGGAACCCCTTATTAGCAAAGGCACTATAGGCACTCACCATCTCCCCCACAGAGATATCACAAGAACCCAAACAGAGGGAGAGCGATGGATGTATGCTTTGGTCTTTTATACCATACTGACGCAACAGGCGTACAAAGGCATATGGATTCAACATATTGATAAGATATGCGGATACCCAGTTATTGGATTGAGCCAATCCCCAACGCAAAGACACCATTTCGCCGTAACGCGCTCTACTACCGTTGCGGGGAGTCCAAGTACTGTTGCCTACCTGATACGTTGTTTGCACGTTGGGTACAACATCGCAAGGCGTCATACCGTTTTGCATGGCCAGAGAGTAAAGGAACGGCTTTATGGTAGAACCCACCTGGCGTTTACCCACCATAGCCATATCATACTGGAAATGAGCAAAGTTAGGACCACCCACATAAGCCTTTACAGCACCGGTTACAGGATCCATCGCCATAAATCCGGCACGCAAGAACTGCTTGTAGTAGCGTATGGAATCCATAGGAGTCATAAGCGTATCTACTTCGCCATGATAGGTAAATACGGTCATATCGATGGGAGTATTGAAGTTCTGGCGTATAGCATCGTCATCGAAACCACTCTCTTTCAGGGCGCGATAACGATCGGATTGTTTCATACTTTTCTCCAAGATATCGCGTATCTGCTTTTCGCTCAGAGCCGAAGAATAGGGTCTATTGCGCTTACCGCGTTTCTCTCGATTGAAAGCGGGCTGCAGATACCCTGCTACGTGTTCGGCTACCGCAGCCTCGGCATAGCGTTGCATGTCTGCATTGATTGTGGTGTACACACGTAAACCGTCGGTGTAAATATTATAGTTTTCACCGTTCGACTTGCGATTTTTGTTACACCATCCGTATAGAGGATCGTTCTCCCAAGCAAGAGAGTCTTCGTAGTATTTCTGCATCTGCCAAGACATATAATCGCTCTTTACGGGGCGCTTAGCCATCATTATAGTACGCAGATACTCACGCATATATGGAGCTATACCATCTTTATGGTCGGCTTTATGGAAGCTGAGCGTAAGCGGTTCGGCCTGTGCCGCCTCCAATTCGGATTGGGTAAGTTTGCCGTTTTTGTACATCTGTGCGAGTACCACATTGCGACGTTCCAAACAGCGCTCGGGACTACGTACGGGGTTATAGTACGATGGGTTCTTACACATACCCACCAGGGTTGCAGCCTCAACAAGCGAAAGATCGGCCGGTTCCTTGCTAAAGTATACCAACGCTGCATTCTTTATACCCACAGCATTGTGCAGGAAGTCGAACTTATTGAGATACATCGTGATAATCTCCTCTTTGGTGTAGTAACGTTCCAACTTAACGGCTATCACCCACTCGGTCGGTTTCTGCAACGCACGTTCAATAGACGATGACGCACGCTCACTGTACAACTGCTTGGCCAACTGCTGAGTGATGGTACTACCACCTCCGGCACTTTTATGCCCCATGATACCACGCTTCACAATGGCACGCAACAGAGCTTTTATATCGATACCGGAATGCTCGTAAAAGCGTTCGTCCTCGGTAGATACAAGAGCATCGACCACATAGGGAGAGATAGCATTGTAGTTGATATGAACTCGGTTTTCCTTGCTGTACGACCAGGTTCCTATCATCTCACCATCTTCGCTAAACACCTGAGAAGCGAACTTGTCTATCGGATTTTGAAGTTGATTTATATCGGGGATGGTTCCGAACCAGCTATTGGCCAGTCCGAACACGCATATTGTAATTACCAGGACGCACGTAAAAAAGGCGCTCCAGAGAAATATCACGAATTTCTTCCTCATACTGTCAGTTCTATATATTCCAATCGCAAATTTACGCTTTTTTCCTGACATTTACACTATGTTTGGAGGATTATTCGCTTTTTAGTAAGAAAAAAGGGGGTACGGTTCGCTTTTATTCGGGTTTTGTATTACGGATTCAAGGTATCCATCCGGATTACTCTTCCGTCCACGTTAGGACGAAAGAATCTTCTACAAGGTAATCTACCGAGTAGGTTTTCTTTGCCGGGGTTACCTGTTCTTGGATAAAGAAGGTTCCCTCTCCCATTCCCTCCCGATAGACAAAGGGAAGGACATGTAGACTCCGAGCAAAATCTACCGCCAGGGGGGTATCCATCAACTTATAAACGGTTTCTTTACCGCTCCAACAAAGGAGCAACTGTGTGAGACTATCGGCTTGTTCCGTGGGGTGCATAAAGTGAGAACGGATGCGTTCCACATTGGGAGCCACAGCTTCTATGTCCACCCCTACCGCATGTGTAGGATGAAACGCGACAGCCACATAACGAGCATTCCTACGAACCGTATGTGAGACACTTATTCTCAAAGAGTTATCAGCAGCATAAGGAGCACCGCTATCTCTATAATTTATGGGGAGTACTCGACCTAAAAGAGTGTAGAACAGAACGCGCACCGCTATATATTCCAATCTTCGAACCGGAGCTGTAAAACGTTCGTTCACTTGGCAAAGCAAAGCCTCGGCATCGGGATATCCACGCAACAAATCCTCTTCTGTTTCCGTAAGTTTCCACACCCCCACCTCGGCTCCACCGCGCGTACGAAAAGCTTTATACAGCGGCATCGTTCTTGCGAATTACGAGTTTTACCTTCAAGATACGTCGTTTATCCATTTCCGTCACCTCGAAATGATAATTCTTGTAGTCTATACCCTCACCAAGTTTGGGGAATTCGCCCTTTATCTCCAAGAGCATACCGGCCAGCGTATCGGCTTCACCCTCTACCTCTTCGAAGACATCCTCGTTTATTTTCAATATCTTGCAGAAGTCCGTAAGCAGGATTTTACCCTCAAAGACATAGGTCGTAGCATTGAGTTTGGTATAGAGTCGTTCGTCTTCGTCGTACTCATCGTTTATCTCGCCCACTATCTCCTCCAAGATATCCTCCATGGTAATGATACCCGAAGTACCGCCAAACTCATCGACCACAATAGCTATGTGCACCTTATTGCTTTGAAAATCGCGCAGAAGGTCGTCCACCATCTTTGTCTCGGGAACAAAATACGGAGGACGGATAAGCGATTGCCAACGAAAAGTGGCAGGCTTTCCCAAATGAGGGAGTAAATCCTTGATATACAATACTCCCTTTACATTATCCTTGCTCTCGGAATACACCGGAATGCGAGAGTAATTATTGTCTATAATACACTGAATCACCTCGTGAAAGTTGGACCTTATATCGAGATCCACCACATCGAGTCTCGGAGTCATCACCTTGCGAACGGTTTCCCCACCAAAGCGAATAATACCTTCCAGTATGGGTTGTTCGTCTTTTATCTCATTCTTATCGGTAAGTTCCAACGCATGTTCCAACTCGTCGACGGAAAGTTGATAGTTTTCCTCCTGTACCACACGAGAAGCCAAGCTCTTGGAACGCACCAACAAACCGGCAAAGGGCCAAAAGATTCGTTCGAAAAAATATATACCCGAAGCGGCAAACCGGCAGAATCTCAAGCTATTCTGTGCAGAATAAATCTTTGGAATAATCTCACCGAAGAGCAGCAACAAAAAGGTAAGCAACACCGTCACCACCAAAAACTCCAATATCTGATTGCCCCCAAAGTTCACCATACGAGAGAAAGCGAAGTTCAAACTTATGATGATGGCAATATTAACAAAGTTATTGGAAATGAGAATGGTTGCCAAGAGGCGCTCCGAATCGTCCAATAGTTTCTTAATAAGTTTATCTACCGGCAACTCTTCCTCCTCGAGGACACTCTTATCCTTGGGTGAAAGCGAGAAAAAAGCAATCTCCGATGCCGACACAAAGCCGGAAATAAAGAGCATGAACACCACAGCCAACAGGACAAACAAAACGCCCACCGTTGGTGCATAAAGCGTCACACTCCCGAAAAAGTGTGTCAAGCTACTCGATATACTGTCTATATCCAAATTCCTATTGTATTAGTGAATAGTTCGCTTAGAAGGGCAAATCTTCCGGTTTATCGTTGGATGCCGTATTCTGCGCCAAGTTCTGCGCCGTGGCGGCAGCCTGCGTAGCCGTAGATTTGTCTACACCCTGAGCCGCCGGAGCTTGTTGTTGTTGACGTGCGGTAAGCATCTCCATATTGTCGGCAAAGATTTCGGTAACATAACGCGTATTGCCGTTCTGATCCTCGTAGGAACGACTACGTATCTTACCCTCGATGAACAACTTATCACCCTTGTGTACATACTTCTCCACCACGTCGGCCAGTCCGCGCCACAACACTATGTTGTGCCATTCGGTACGTTCCGGAACCTGCGTTCCGTTCTGCAGCGTATAACCTCTTTCGCTGGTTGCCAACACAAGTGTAGCGCACGCCACACCATTGTCCAGATGTCTCACTTCGGGCTCCTTGCCCACATTGCCTATCAGCATTACTTTATTTAGTGACATATCGTTCGATTTTCATTTATTCGATACAAAGATAGACAAAATATCTCATACCACCATAAAATCAACGAGAAAAATGCTCAAAAAGCTTCAATATCAGTCTTGGAAAGGCAAACTTATCTCGTTCATCCTCCGGAATCCACCGATACGTCTTCTCATCTATAACCCACTCATCGCCCGCCGAAACGTGAAGAACATCGCTCAAATCCACCTCGTAAAAATCGGCATAAAGCACCCTGTGACTCAGCACATGCTTTACACCCTTACAAACACAACGCCACACCTCACCATCGGCAGAAGAGCAATAGCGACGAACGGATTGCATAAAGGAAGACTCCCGCAATTCATCGATATCGTAGTTGCGCGTCGCACACTCCAACAAAGGAACCTCGAAGAGTCCCTTCCAGATATCTCGTCCCTCGCGACGATGCACCAATATTGCGCCCGTACATTTTATATATAAATAAGAGAAGAAACGATTCTGCTTTTCGAGTGTTTTCGACTTCACCGGCAACTCCGCCACCCTACCCGTATTGCACGCCACACAATAACCGCTCAACAGACACGCAGCACAGTTGGGCGACTGCGGCACACACTGCAATGCACCGAAATCCATTATTGCCTGATTGTAAAGTGCCGGATGCTCCACATCCATCACAAATTGAGCCGTAGAACGAAACATAGACTGTCCCCATCCCGCATCAATCGGGTAATCCATGCCAAAGTAACGAGCAAGCACACGATAAACATTGCCATCGAGCACAGCATAAGGACGATCGAAAGCAAACGACGCGATAGCCGCCGCCGTGTAAGGTCCCACCCCCTTGAGCGCAAGTATTCCCTCGTAAGTCGTAGGAAACCCACCCATCTCCACCACCGATTTGGCAGCCGCATGCAGATTGCGAGCACGAGAATAATACCCCAACCCCTGCCACAAGCGCATCACCTCCTCCTCGGGAGCCGCCGCCAGTGCCTCCACCGTAGGGAAAGCCTCCAAGAAGCGCACATAATAATCGTAGCCCTGCGCCACACGCGTCTGCTGCAGGATGATTTCCGACACCCATATCTCGTACGGATTGCGCGTAGCACGCCACGGAAGATCACGTTTGTGTTCGTCGTACCACTCCTCCAAGAGATACGTAAAAGGATAACTATTTGCCATGAGCCTATATACTTATAATACAAGGTGCAAACTTAGTAAAAAGTACATTTTTAGCGATAAAATTCGAGAAGAAAGAGCCGAAACCCGATTTTTTTGGAAAAAAACGGCGATATTTTTCGCTATATCATTGAAAATTCGTATATTTGCATCCGTTTTAGAACAAAAACTAGTATAACAATAAATATAACAAAAATGACAAAGGCAGAAATAGTAAGTCAGATTGCTCAAAAGACCGGTGTGGACAAGCAGTCCATCTTGGTAACTGTTGAAGCATTTATGGAATCTGTTAAGGAGTCCCTGGCTGCAGGCGAAAATGTATATCTCCGTGGATTCGGAAGCTTCATTTTGAAGAAGCGTGCACAGAAGACTGCACGTAATATCTCCAAGAACCTTACCATTACCATTCCGGAGCACAATATTCCGGCATTCAAGCCGGCCAAGACTTTCATGGCTGAAATCAAGGGGGAAGAAAAGTAATTTCATAATTTATTAACTCATAAATATAAGAAACTATGCCAAGCGGTAAGAAAAAGAAAAGACACAAGATGTCTACTCACAAGCGTAAAAAAAGACTGAGAAAGAACAGACATAAGAGCAAATAAAGCGACTCTTTGAGTTCTACGCTTGTATAAAGAACAAACTTTCAGAGGGCGGTATCGCACTTTGAGTTTGTTCTTTGTTTTTACAAATACACAATAAAATGGATACTGGAGAAAAAGAACTGACGAGCGAATTGTACGTAGACGTACAAGAAAAGCAGATTTCCATAGCCCTCACCGAGGATAAAAGCTTGGTGGAACTCCAACAAGAGGGGCGAACGGAATCGTTCTCCGTGGGCAACATCTATCTGGCACGTGTCAAGAAGCTCATGCCGGGTCTGAATGCTTGCTTCGTGGATGTGGGCTACGAACGTAGTGCCTTTCTTCATTATCTTGACTTGGGTATCAACTATAATTCGTATGCCAAGTATCTAAAGCAGGTACTCAGCAACAAAAAAGACCTCTACCCTACCAATAAAGCTGTCAAGCAGCCGGAGCTCCCCAAAGAAGGAAGCATAGAGACAACCGTACAACAGGGACAGGAAATCCTGGTGCAGATTGTAAAGGAACCTATCTCTACCAAAGGACCTCGCATCACGGCAGAACTATCGTTCGCAGGCCGTTATTTGGTTCTGGTACCGTTCAACGATAAGGTGTCCGTGTCTTCCAAGATAAAATCGAGCGAGGAACGCGCACGCTTGAAACAGATTATTCAGAGTATACGCCCCAAGCACATGGGTGTAATTGTGCGCACGGTGGCCGAGGGACTGAGGGTGGCAGAATTGGACAGTGAGCTCCGTATTCTGACCAAAAGATGGAACGATGCGCTCGAAGCCGCTCAAAAAGCCGACAAGCTTCCCAAACTTGTCTACGAAGAGACGAGCCGTGCCGTGGCGATATTACGTGACCTGTTCAACCCCTCTTACGAGAACATCTACGTAAACGATGAGGGTGTTTATCAGGAGATTAAAGATTACGTAACGCTCATTGCACCCAACAGAGCAGGCATTGTAAAACAGTATAAAGGACAACTTCCTATCTTCGACAACTTTTCCATCACAAAGCAAATCAAAAGCTTGTTCGGAAAAACGGTGTCGTACAAAAGGGGTGCCTATCTGGTAATTGAGCATACGGAAGCACTACACGTAGTGGACGTGAACAGCGGTAACCGCGCCAAAGACGGTAACGGACAGGAAGCAAACGCACTGGAAGTGAACCTTGGAGCAGCCGATGAGTTGGCACGACAACTACGATTGCGCGATATGGGAGGTATCATTGTGGTCGATTTCATTGATATGAACCTGGCAGAGGACCGGCAAAAGCTCTATGAGCGCATGTGTAAGAACATGAAGAAGGATAGAGCACGCCACAACATATTACCTCTGAGCAAGTTCGGATTGATGCAGATTACACGGCAGCGTGTCCGTCCGGTTATGGATGTCCATGTTGATGAAACGTGTCCTACGTGTCATGGTAAGGGGGTTATAAAATCGAGCTTCCTGTTTACCGACACACTGGAGAACAAGATTGACATGCTTGTAAACCGATTGAACATAAAGAAGTTTACACTCTATGTACATCCTT
The DNA here is from genome assembly GCA_964623295.1 of uncultured Bacteroidaceae bacterium. Lineage (GTDB taxonomy): Bacteria > Bacteroidota > Bacteroidia > Bacteroidales > Bacteroidaceae > CAZUTW01. The sequence goes on from CAZUTW010000003.1 coordinate 44,686, forward strand.
ACGTGGCGGCATACCTGAACCAAGGTATTCTGTCTATCCGCCTGAAATGGACCATGAAGTATGGCCTCGGTATTCGCGTAATACCAAGTCAGGAGCTCGCATTCCTGCAATACGAATTTCGCGATTCGCAGGGAAGAGAGATTGACATGAAGGAAGAGATTGACATTAAGTAGAAAGACTTAAGAAGCATAAAGAGGGCGGACAATCCAACAGTGGTTGTCCGCCCTCTTTCTTGCTATATATAATTGTTTTAGAATCTGTATCCCAATGTTACCTGGAAGGTGTGCTTGCTCAAGTCTACACTCTTGGGGGACAAGTAAGATACATACTTGCTACCGGAAGAGGCATACTGGTCATCGTATGCATAGAACTTACCGGTCTGATGCTGGTACTGATATGCCATATCTAAGTACATTCTATCGAAGGCAAAGCCTATACCGCAGGTCAAACGATTGATAGCGGAGAGATTGGTAAAATCGGTCTCCGGATAGCAGTAACGATACAGCTCGCTCTGCGTATCGGTGTTCAGGTAGGAGTCTTTATAGGTAGAACCGCTTACGTAGTTGTAACCCACACGCACTTTCATCTCGGGCAGCAGGGAGAGCTCGGCACCCAGCTTAAAGGTGTGTACAGACTTCAAGACATCTTCGTTGTTCCAGTTCAAGGCATCGTCGGGATCCGTATCTCCGTAACCATCCCAGGAATCACCATAACTTATCTTGTTCTTCGCAAAGTTGGCATACTCATACTCTGCACCTACCGCCAAGCGGTTGGCAAACGTATGTCCCAAACTCAAGTTGAAACGCCACGGAGTCTTCAGGTTGAACTCGTAGTTGTCCAAACGTGCGCTCTGTGCATAATCATCAAAGTAGACCTTACCATCGCAATAGAGCTCGTGCGTGGTACGCGCCTTCAGCGACTCATAATAGGTAGGTGTTACAACAGACAGACCGAAGCGGAAGGGAGAATCCTCGATAGGACGTACCACAATACCGAAACCGGCCTGTATACCCACGCCGGAGATGCTACGTTCGGTAGCCGTAGCATAGTTCTCGTTTCCGGTCGGCATGTACTCCGTATACTCCTTATAGGAATGGTAGTTCACATCGTTCAGACCTACGTTGATACCCAAATAAACACGATCACTGATATTGGCAGCGAAATTTATGTTGTACTGAGAGACGCCACCCCACTGTTTGGAGTTGGACTGGTAAGTAGATCCCGATGCCTCGGAGCTATTATCGTAATACCACTGTCCGTTCTCATCCTGCCAAGTAAGTCCGGCACTCTCGGCAGCACTGCTACCCGGCGTCACCAAGTTACCGGCAGCCTGGTAAGCAAACTGTCCCAACTGTGTGGTTCCGTTGGTACTTCCACCGGCAAAGACATTGCGATTGAAATCCTTTACACGTTGATACTGCAAGCCAAAGACCACGGAGCGGAGGCCATCGCCATCGTCCAAGTTGTAGCTTTGTACAAAGCCCAGATGATTGAACAGAACCTGCGTACTGGAATGATGCTCAAAGTCGTTCTGTTCCGCACCGCTCAGCAAACCTGCACCCAGAGAGACATCCCCCCTACGATACAGAGCCAAACCGGCCGGGTTGGTTCCGGCAACCGACATATCGGCACCCAGAGCATTCATAGCACCACCCATTCCCACATAACGAGCCGTTCCCGTAAGATCGAGCGAAGAAATTTTCTCTGCCTCGTATGGAGTTTGTGCCTGCGAAGCTATAGATAAAAATAGCAAACCCAATGCTAACTGTTTCTTTTCCATATATACTTCTATATTTATATGATTACTTTATTTTGCTGTAGTGCACACACTTATCGTCTGCCACCACCGCCGCCTCCACGGCTACCTCCGCCACCGAAGCCGCCGTGACTGCCACCACCAAAGCCGCCGCCACCGAAGCTACCGCCGCTACGTCCGGTGCTGCTACCGCCGCCAAAGTTGCTGCGAGAAGAGCTGTTACCACTGCGTGTACCGGTACTACGCGAACTGCTACCCTGTACGGTACCATTGCTATTGTTGTTGTAACGTGTACCGGCGTTGTAACCACTACGGGATACACTGTTACCGGAACGCACCTGTCTGTCGGAGCTCTGTACCCCACGTCCACCACGGAAAGCGGAGCTGTTGAAACCTCCACGTGTACCAACGGAGTATCCGTCGCCGCCACGCATTGCAGCATTGCCGGCACGATAGCTGCCTCCGGCACCGGGTCTGCCCACCATACCGGCACCGGGTCTTCCGGCTATACCGCCGCCGTGTCCCCAGCCATAATCGTGGTGATGGTGTCCCCAGCCCCAGTTCCAGCCGAGGCCCCAGCCCCAGCCTAGATCCCAACCGAGGCTCCATCCCCAACCGAGGTTCCAGTTCCAACCCCATCCGTAATAGGGAGAGTACCATCCGGCATAGTAGTAGGGATAATAGCCATAGAAATCGTCGTAGAGATCCCAATAGTATGCATAAGGACCGTAACGAAGTTCCCAATAGAGCGGAGAGGAAACAGGCACACCGCAACGAGCGCCGCGGAAGCGCAGTACACGTCCGGAATAGTAACCATCATCGGTTCCATCGTAATAGATATTGTCGTCTACCGCCTGTGCTGCGGTATCCTTAACCACGGTTCCGCCGCATCCGGGGCGACGGTTGTAGGTATCTTCATCACACCAAGTACCATCGTTGTATGCCGATGTACCGCTGTAGGTTGATCGCGTAGGAGCTGTATACGTACGCGTTGTTGTTTGCTGCTGTTGCGTAGTTTGCTGCGTAGCAGTTTTCTTCTTCGGGACAAAGTAGAGGTCGTCTACTTGTGCCATGGCCCCCATCGGGAGACACAGAAGCATAGCCAAAAGTAAATTGTTCGCCTTCATAAATGCCACTTTTATTGTTTCTTGATGCAAATTTAATCACCTTTGAGCGTTTGTAAAAGGAAATTCCCCGAAAAGATGTGGGGAAATCCCTATTTTTTCGCAAAAACATGAAACTTTTGCTCTTTTCGCCACATTTTTGAACCTAAAAGATGGAAAAGAGCCATTTTTATAGTAGCTTTGCAGTAGATTATTGATACACCTATGAAATATTTCGAAATTACATTCACCATTACGCCGTATACCGACGTGGCGAGCGATATTTTGAGTGCCTTGGCTGCCGATGCCGGGTGTGAGAGTTTTGTAACTACCGAAACAGGACTTACCGCCTACTGCCAACAGTCTCTGTGGAACGGATTTGCCATGCAAGAGAGTTTGGCACAATTCCCCATGAAGGGGGTGGAGATAAGCTATCATCTGCAAGAGGCGGAAGATAAGGATTGGAACGAAGAGTGGGAAAAGAACGCTTTCAAACCGGTCTATATAGACAATAGGTGTGTCATCCACGATACGGAACATACCGATGTACAACCCATGGAGTACGATATCATCATTCGTCCGCAATTGGCTTTCGGTACCGGCACGCACGAAACCACCTCCATGTTGGTTCACACATTGCTAAACTTTCCGCTGGAGGGTAAACGTGTGCTCGATGCCGGGTGCGGTACCGGCATCTTGGGGATATTGGCTTCCCTGCGTGGAGCACAAGAGGTGCTGGCCTACGATATAGATGAGTGGAGTACGGAGAACACACAGCTCAACGCTCAGCTCAACAACGTACGTAATCTGCAAGTGGTTACGGGAGATAGCAGCGTACTGGTCGATGGCGGAGCCTATGCCGAGGAACAGGTTGATGTGTTGATTGCCAACATCAACCTAAACATCCTGAAGCAGGATTTTGCTCGATTCCGCGCGGCTCTGCGTCCCGGTGGATGCATCCTGATGAGTGGGTTCTATACTACCGACATACCGGAACTCAGCGCTACTGCCGAAGCACAAGGTCTGCACCTATCCTCTCAATCGGCCAACGGAGAGTGGGCTATGGTGGTGTTCCAATAGACATCTTTGCGTATGTAGCAAACCGCTCCTTGAAACAAAAACATTCAATTTTGAACCATTGCAAGGAAATGTTTCCTATTTGCATTTCGTAAGCGGGAGATTCATTGTATCTTTGTCACAACCTTCGCAGGAAGCGTGTTCCTCGATAGGACACACAATATTTCGGACGAAGAAACGTATATATTAATGAATAACCATAATACAACAATGAAGAAACAAATCCTCTTTGCGTGGGCACTCCTACTGCTGTCCTGCCTCGTTAGCACTCCCCTTTGGGCTCAACCCGGATGGATGTCGGCACCGATAGACACTACCGGTTACAAAGATACGTATGCCAACTATTTCTCTGTGGGCGTAGCTCTAAACATGCGCAATCTGGCGTCGCCCGAGCAGATGGCACTGGTAAAGCGGAACTTCAACAGTGTGACGGCAGAAAACGATATGAAACCCGGCATGATTCACCCGGCGGAGGGCGTTTGGAACTGGGGACCGGCCGACAGCATCGCCAATTGGTGTCGGCGCAATGGGGTTAAGATGCGTGGACATTGCCTCTGCTGGCACGCTCAATTCGCCGACTGGATGTTTACCGACAAACAGGGGAAACCTGTATCCAAAGAGGTGTTCTATAAGCGCATGCGCGAACACATACATGCGGTAGTAAACCGATACAAGGATGTGGTATATGCATGGGATGTGCTCAACGAGGCCATCTCCGACGGAGGGACTCCGGATGGTAACCCCTACCGCAAAACGCGCCAATTGGAACTTTGTGGCGATGAGTTCATCGTAAAGATTTTCCAATACGCTCGCGAAGCCGACCCTACGGCCAAACTCTTCTACAACGACTACAATGCTTTTGAACCGGGCAAACGAAATCGCATCTACGAGATGGTGCGCAAGATGAAGGCTGCCGGGGCTCCCATCGATGGCATAGGCATGCAGGGGCACTACAATATTTACGGGCCGAGCGCCGAGTTGTTCGAGACGGCTATAGAGAAATACGCAGAACTCGTGGACGAGGTACAGATTACGGAACTGGATGTTCGCGTGAACGAGCAGATGGGTGGTCAACTACAGTTTAGCCGAGGACGTGGCGGCGAGGTGCCTCCATACCAACGCACCTTGCAAGAGGCGGAGTACACAAAGTTGTTTCGTGTGATGCGTCGCCACAAGGACATCATCACAAACGTCACCTTCTGGAACCTTTCCGATGCCGACTCGTGGGTGGGAGTAGACAATTATCCGTTGCCGTTCGACAAAAACTTCCGCCCCAAGAACGTCTATTATCTCATCAAGAACTTCAACCCCGATAACGACACACAAAACGTAGCGGAAGACTTCAAGCCATCTGTCAAAAACCAACCCGGTCAACCCTACCCCATGGTGAATTCTCAAGGATACGCTCGTTTTCGTCTCTACGCGCCCGATGCTAAATCGGTAATCGTCAGCCTCGGACTGGGCGGTTCCGGCGGTACGGTTTTGCAGAAAGGAAAGGATGGCGTGTGGACCGGCACGACCGATGGTCCCATGGACGAGGGGTTCCATTACTATCACTTTACCGTAGATGGTGCCGTGGTCAACGACCCGGGCGCCAACAACTACTATGGTTCCTGCAGATGGGAAAGCGGCATAGAGATTCCGGCAAGCGATGCCGATTTCTATGCGGTTCGCGATGTACCACACGGCAAGGTGGTGGAGGTGCAGTTTCCTTCTCCCAACACACCGGCCGACAACCCGCACTGGGCGGGTGCAACACCACGTGCCTTTGTCTACCTTCCCCCTACTTACGACGGCAAGAAACGTTTCCCCGTACTCTACCTGCAACACGGATGGGGCGAAGACGAGACGGCATGGACGCATCAGGGGCATGCAAACCTGATTATGGACAACCTCATAGCCGACGGTAAATGCGAGCCGTTTATCATAGTCATGACCTATGGCCTCATCAACGAAGTGCGTTGGGGACATGCCGACGAATACGACTACACCATCTTCCAACGAGTCATGGTACAGGATCTTATTCCATACATAGATGCAAACTTCAGGACGAAAGCCGACAAGAGACATCGCGCCATGGCCGGTCTCTCCATGGGAGGTATGGAAACGCACAAATTGACCCTTGCCTATCCGGAGGTTTTCGACTACTATGCACTTCTCTCCGGCGGCACATACACGCCAAACGAGATTACGAATCGTGAACAAGCGAAGCTTATCTTTATGAGCTGTGGTGAAAAGGAATATCCGTCTGCCGTTATCAAGGCTGCGAAGGATTTACAATCCGCAGGAATCCCATCCGTAAGCTACGTTTCTCCCGGAACAGCTCACGAATTCCTCACATGGAGACGCTCTCTCCGCGAACTGGCGCCCCTCCTGTTTAAGTGATTTTCAGAACTAAGTTACCTATAGATACTCACCCTCTTCCCGAATCCCGTTCTTAACGGATTCGGGAAGAGGGCTTTTAGAGATGCCACATAAGTATTATGGTGAAGTGA
>CAZUTW010000004.1:0-47060 GCA_964623295.1 uncultured Bacteroidaceae bacterium
GGATGCAAAGGTACGACAAAAATCTGAATCTGCAAGCATTTCCGCAAGAAAAATGAAAGAAAACACGCATTTTTTACACTTCTACAGACTTCGAAAGAGATTTTGAGAACTTAACGACTTTTTTCACCTTTTCATATTTACGCGCGCGCGAAAACAACGCTCTGCAGCATTCTTAGGGGAATGAGAAGCCGAATTCGCACCTTGTTTCGATATACTCTCAAAATAATCCCGAAAAACATTTGTGTGTTCTTTTATTTTTTCCCTTCCTTCCCATGCAAAAAGAGAAATACACATTCATCCGACGACAAAAAGAGTCTTCGATTCCTCCCCAATAATATGTATCCATGAACTATCCAGATGGAGTACACGCGATGGTCACGCCCCCAAGCGGACAGCATCGAAGCACGATCTTACACAAAAACGTTTGAGGAGTTAATGAAGGAACGTGAGAATTTGATAAGAAAGAACAGGTTGAACACCACATAAAACGCACCTGGTTTTGTTCCATTTCCTACCCGGAAACACATAAGAAATAACCTAGAAAAAGAATTTTCTGCGCGCTGTTTTTTCAGCGCAACACGTTTGTATAATATTTTCGCAGGAAACAAGCATCATAATGGTGACACCTACTCCGTGAAACGCGTGAAAGAGGAGGTTTTCACCGCACATCCTTTACGTGTCACGCGCATTGATATTCATATCTTTAAATAGTACCTGTCACCACTTCCCTATCACCAAATGCAGAAAAATCGAAAATGGTGTCAACCTGTCACGAGCCTGTCATACGCATTGAGAATCAGCACACTTATAGGTGACACCCCCCTGTCACCGCCCTTAAAGTCTGAGATTGTAAATATTTATCAACAGTTTAAACACCGCAAACATTCCTTCAGGCTACATAAAAGCCAACAACAAGCGCATCACCTTCCACGCTTCCACCAACCGTCTTTTCTATCGACAAGAAGATTGTACACTCAAGCATAAGCGCTCCCCTAAAGTGGAACCACGCCCTCCACGAGTGGAAGCAAACGCACTATTTAACTCATTGATAATAAGCAAAAGTGGAAGCAGTGGAAGCATATTCACAGAATACAAAAACGCACCTTGGAAAGCTTCAAAAGTAAGCCAACCAAGGTGCATCCATCTTTGTATTATTCCTTCTCGGAAGGAGGCTCCCTCAAAGAGCGCTTTTTCTTTTTTAATCTTCCGCTTTTGCGCAATGCCTCCGTAACAATCCACTGCAGCTGACCGTTCGTAGAACGAAATTCATCGGCAGCCCACGCCTCAATAGCGTCCATCGTTTCGGCATCGACACGAAAAACAAAACTCTTTATCGAATCTTTCTTTGCCATAGTATTGTTACAAAAGTTTGCCCAGCTGTTTTAGTGATTCAACGTACCGGAGTTGATAACCGGCTGTGCCGGTTCGTCTGCACAGAGAACAACCAACAAGTTGCTCACCATAGCAGCCTTCTTCTCCTCGTCGAGCTCGACCACCTCCTCCTCGGAGAGTTTGTCCAGCGCCATCTTCACCATAGAAACAGCACCCTCTACAATCTTTTCACGCGCCGAAATGATAGCACTTGCCTGCTGACGGCGCAACATGACAGCCGCAATCTCCGGAGCATAAGCTATATAGTTGATACGAGCCTCAACCACCTCGATACCTGCCATCGTAAGACGTTCCGTCAGTTGATGTTCCAATTGAGCATTGATTTCGTCGCCACCACCACGCAAGGTGAGTTCATCTTCCTCGCGACCTTCGTTATCGTAGGCATATTGGCCGGCCACTTGGCGCAGGGCTGCATCGCTCTGAACACGGACAAAGTCCTCCAAGGCCTTCATGCGTTTCCCTACATTCACATTGTCGCCCGCAAGCGTCTGTGCATCAATCTCGAACATAGCCTTGTAGGTATCTTTGAGTCGCCAAACCATCATCATACCGATAAGGATGGGGTTACCGACACGATCGTTCACCTTGATAGGATCCACATCGAGGTTACGAGCACGAAGTGACACACATTTGGAATTCATAAACGGATTCACCCAAAAGTAACCGGTACGGCGAAAGGTGCCGCGGTACTCACCGAAAAACACCATTACACGTGCTTCGTTGGGCTCTTGTATGCGGAAACCGCACAACAAGATGATGTCCACCAAGATTAGAACACCGTCTATACCACCTGCTACATCGACATAGTCCTCGTACAAGAAATAGGTAGCCGCAGCCATAATCAGCGGGAATACTATCAAACAAACAATCAGCATAGCAAAGCCGTTGTGTGTCTTATCACAGAAATCCTTCTCTTTTGAAATTACTTTTTCATTTGTCTCCATACTAATTTCAACTTAAACATTTAACATTCAACTTAAAAACTCGCCATAAATGATTCATATATGATATCATTTTGATAGCGCAAAAATAGAGTATTTTTCAATACACTCCAAATGTTTTTTGAAAAAAATGCGGAAAGGAGACGAAAATTCAAACAAAAGGAAGAATTCTATGCCTTTACGGTCAGTCGAGCCAGATAATCGTAGTGTTCACCCTCCTCCAACAATTCCGCTTGAAAGCCATTGGCCTCGGCGTAGAGAGAGAGCGTTTGGAAATCGATGTAAAGCCATGGGAATTCGGAACCATTGCAGTTGCGATAAACCATTTGGAAGGTGGTCTCACCATAGTACTCATCGGCCAAATCTATCATATAGCTACCGTCCTCCTCCTCGAACAGATAGCGTAAATCACTGGAATCCATCAAGATACTACCACCCGGACGCAGTAGGCGCTTCATGCGAGCAAAGAAACGAGGCATCTCCGACAATCTACCTATAATGCCCGAACCGTTCATAAGCATCAAAATGGTATCGAACGTCTCTGCAAAGGATTCATCAAAAAGATCCACCGCGATGGCACGCTCCACGCCACGCTCCCGCATCACCTCTACCGACAACTCCGAAATATCTATCGCCGTCACCGTCTTGTGCATCTCCTGCAGTGCCAATGCATGGCATCCGCTGCCCGCACCTACATCCAATATGCACCCCTGCGCCTCGCGCAAAGCACGCTGCTCCAGCGAAGGCATTTCGGTGAAAGTGCGAAAAAGGGTATCGAGAGGCATCTCATCCTCATCGAAATCGGGAGATAGGACACGAAGCTTTGCCGTGTCGCGATGATAAAAGCAATCCGCTATTGCCTGCCCCATGGGGTCTCTCTCGGGAGATATAATTGTACTCTTCATATTTCTATATATAATAAGGTGTAACAAGCGAAAGAAAGTCACACGCCCGTCACCGTGCAAAAGTACAAATTATATTTTGCACCCACAACAAAACAACCCCATAAAAAGAATAGGGTGTACCCAACTTTTACGCCAAGTACACCCCAGTTACCCAACTAAAACAACCTACATCTCGCGTCACACGGGGGTCACATCGATTCTAACAGTCCCTCTTCAGGAAACCTCGGACGCGAGGATGTGCTTCCGTTCCACCCTTGGCAATCGAACCTCGAAACGCGATCCCTTACCATAGGTGCTCTTTACACCGATGGTGCCACCCATACCCGTAACCAACTTCTTGCAAAGCGGTAAACCTATGCCGGCCCCCTCGGTCGTACTATCTGTCTTATAGAATTTTGAAAATATCTTTTCCTTATCCTCCTCCTTCACACCCACACCGGTATCCTCCACGTAGATACAAACCGTATCGTCCGTAGCCTCCCAGCCCATGGTGATACTCCCCTCTTTGGTAAACTTGCACGCATTGTTCATCATGTTGGACACCACCTGGCGCATGCTCGTACGACTCGACATGATGCATGCTTCGGCATCGCCCCGCACCAACTTAAAACTCAAGTACGAAGGAACAATCACACTATGCGTCATGTAAAGTTCATCCATCAACCCTGCCACATTTATCTCCTGCAGCACAGGTTTCATGCTGTTCTCTGCCTCCACCGAGAAGTTTATAACGCCATTGAGCAACTCCAGCAATTGGTCGTTGTTCTTGTTGATAACGTCGCTTATAGAAGATAACTCCTCTTGCGACAGATTGTTACGTTCCTCAATAAGCACACGCGAGAACCCCACGATAGCGTTCAACGGTGTACGGATCTCGTGTCCCATGCTCGCCAGGAACGTCTCCTTTAGATGCGATTTTTCTTCCTGTTCGTACGCCTCGCGGATATCCCTCTGCCGCTCTTTTCTGCGGTCAATCACAAAAAACATACCCGAAGCATACGGGTTCCCCATCACATTGTGCACCCTACTGACACAAACATGCAAATAGTGTCGGCGCCCCGTCAGCGGACTAATCATCGCCAATTCCATCTCGCTCACCTCATCGGTAGAAGTCTGCAATAGCTCCTGCAACTTGTGCGCATCCTCCTCGTGCAAATAACGATAGAACACCTGCAAAGATACCTCGCTACGCTTTATATCGTTGTACTGCACCGAAAGATTGTTCAGCGACAAACGTCCATCGGCCAATCCCCACAGATACGCACCCGTTACCGCCATGATATCCGTCATGAGCCCCGTAACCTCCTCGGCCTCACGCCCTTGTTTCTCTATATTGCGTTCCATCCGTTTACGAACCCAATACATTCGCACCGGTATGAAAGCCCCCACCAAAAGAAGGACACACAAGAACCAAGGCAGTCCCGTATTCCACGTCCAGTAATGAACAGGAGAACGATACATCCAGGGAAGATTCACAAAATGGACATACGACGGACAATCGGAAGCATAACGATAAAGATGTTGCATCACCTTCCAATCCAACCAAAAATCGTTCTTATGGATTCCCCACGGAATGCTCTTGGGCGAAAGATTGGAGAAGAGGATGCCATCGACCACCCGATGCGCCTCCTTTGCCATCTCACTGAACGGACAAAAGTAACCACCGGCATTTACGCTCATAAAATCGATTACGCCCGAATCGAAGAAATCGGGTACAGCCGCATAGTAACGTCCCAAAGACAACTTGAAAGCATTGTCCGCCAATGGGTCCGACTTCATACGCACATACGTCACCTGCGCATTCATGCAGCAAAACATGCGGCTCCAACTAAAGCCCTTTCCCTCGGCACGGTTGGTATAGTTCAACGACTCATCCACCGTACAGATAGGAATGAGCGTAATCACCGACGTATCGCGCGCCGACCTACTTTGATAGTGATCCGGGTGCAAAAGATCGTCGTTGAAGCGGTAATCACTCTTTGCCAAGTCCAAATCGCGACGGAACTCACGACGTAAATAATCGTCTATATATCCCGTATCCAAACTCGTAACCACCCAACGTTCACACTTCATATCCTTCATCAGTTGGAGATTGGCACGCACATCCACATCCAGTTTGAAACCGGTGATATTGCCCCGATTCATCAAGATGCCATTGTATTCCGGATAGATGACGCCCAAACACAGCGTTGGTGTCTTACGGAACAAGGAAGAAGTATCCTGCGCCAGAGCCACCGACAAGAAATCACCGTAGACCACAAACAAGTCCGGCTTTCTCTCCTTCAAGTTCATCCCCGCCAGCACCTCCTTCAAACGAGGTACCACCGTAGAATCCTCCAACCCCGCATCCAGGTTGACATACGTAAGACGATATCTATTGCGATCACCGAACTCCGCATCCAGCACCTTGCGCAACGACTCATGAACAAAGATACTACGACGCCCCGACAGGCACGTCAGCACATAGATATCCCGACACTCCATGCTACGTGTACTGTAAGCCGTGAGTGCACCGAAAACGAAGCACAGCAACACCGCGGCAATAATATGTTTAGCCTTCAGTCTCTCCATGTTGTTCCTTCTTTTTCATTGTTACCGTCACGCGGGTACCCTTACCCAACGCACTCTGTATATTCACCTCGCCCCCCATCTGGCCCAGGAACTCACGCACAAGAGAAAGTCCCAAGCCCGAACCGGTAGTAAAAGGATCGGCCTTAAAGAAACGATGGAATATGAGATCCATATGTTCGGCAGCAATGCCGATACCGGTATCCGCCACGTACACATACACAGCCTCACAGTCTTCGTTCCATCCAAGTGTCACACTACCACCGCCGTGGGTAAACTTAACGCCATTGCTCACCAAGTTGCTCAGAACCACCTCGAAAGCCGTAGGATCCACCCACACGCACGTACCATCCGGTCCCTTGTCGATAGAAAGGGTTACATCCTTCTCCCTCGCTTCATTTCCAAAGTCGTCCAGCATCTTATCCAACATATCCTGCACCGGCACCTCGCGGAAGTGCAACGCCACGGAAGCATTGCGCAAGTGCGCTATGGTAAGCATATCCTCAATAAGTTTCAACAATCGTTTGTTGTTGCTCTCTATAATCTCGCGGAACTGTTCGAACTCCTCATCCGTAACCTCCATACCCGGTGTTGTAAGAATCTGCGAGAAGCCCACGATAGCATTCAGCGGTGTTCGAATCTCGTGACTCATCTCATTGATAAAGTTATCGCGTTCCTGAGCATTCAGTTTACGTCGATGCGCCTCCAGCAACATAGCCTCCTCCTTTTTGATGGCATCTATCACCACCACGATACCCGACTTCACCAATCCGTTGGGCGTCTCCCGCACGTTCATACGCATCTCGTACCAGTGCGCCACCTCGGTAAAGAACATACCTCGGAACTGCACCGCATAATTGCCCGGTTTATCCGTACGCATGATGTCGGAAACCTTCTTACGATAGAACTCTTCGATACACTGTGCTGCCTCTTCGTAAGATATACGATACGTATGTCCCGCATATTCGGGACGCAAAGAGTGCGTTACCAAGATACTGTCATCCAGAGACCTGCAAGTGATGGTCTGCGAGTTGGAGAGCATCACCTCTAGCTCACGTTTGCGCTCTATGAGTTCCAGATTGTGTCGCCTACGCATCTCCTTCTGCTTGGCCAACCGCATACTTTCGCGATAGAACACATAGTGCAACAACATGATACCGATGCCGATAGCAAAGCAAAGCATGCGGAAGAGAAATCCCGCCAACAATGGATAACGATCCCGGAACGTAACGTTGTACACCGTAACATAGTCCGGCAAGTCCGACAACCGCATGTGCGAATTACGGAACGCCTTCCAAGAGATGTAATACCCCATGCTATGCTGCCTTACCGGCAATTCCCACGGCTGCATACCCTCTTTGAGGATAGGAACAACATAGTACTGAATAGCCTCGTGCAACTCTGTTCGGAACATAGGGAAATATCCACCCGCGCAACTATCGTTGGTCTCGAAATGCTGCGGTTTCGTAGTAAAGAAGAGCGAACACGGCTCATCCATGTGTTTGGAGTAACAATAATAATCGTATTTTGTCTGCAACGTCACCGTGTGGCTACGTCCCGAAAAGCTAAAATCGGCAGTAAAGCCCTGTCCATTATCGCCCCAGTTGCAATCGGGGGAGTTAACGGACAGAGCATAAAACATCTTTTTACCGTAATTTGCCTGTATTTGTCTACCGCTCTTGTCGAGTTTCATCATATTGAAGTACTCCGTCGTGTCGAGTTGTTCCATCTGTTCGTCGAAGGACTTGCGCAACAAGCTATCGCACCAATTCAGACTCCACTCCAACTGTGTCACCACCATACGTTTGTGCATAACATCGTCTATCAAATCAAGATTCTGCTTTATGTGCACGGAATCTACCAATCCCGTCATGTTTTTATGGAAGCGTTCTTTAAGTCCTTCATAGTTAGGAAAGTGTGTACCGAAAAACACCACCGGAATCTGTCGGAAAGCGCCATAAGGGTTGGCCGCCACCGCATAAGTAGACATATCGCCATAGGTTAGAATGAGTTGCGGGCGTTGTCCACGCGCCTCCAAGTGGCGCAAAGTATCGCGCAACATCTCGAAACGGCGCAATTCCTTGTGCCCCATATCCCAAGACAGATAGAGATAGTGAACATTCACATCCAGGTTATTGGCCAAGAGCGAGTCCTCCAACTGCCCGTTCCACTTTTGATAGACCTTTTCCTTCTCATCGAGCGGCCAGATGACGAGAATGTCCCCTCCCCTCGGCCTCGCAGGTTTCAGCTTGTACAAACCCAAACCTATAAGAGCAAAGAGGACTACTCCGAGGAGCCAAAAGACATTATATTTCTTTGTCACCATACTCACTGCAAAAGTCCTTCTCTCGTACAATACGCCCGTAAACCACTCTGCGGGAAGCGGTTCGGTGCACATGCACTCAGTCTATTCATTTAAGTTTCAACAAATTATCTCGTTCTCCACAAGATTCTTGTCTCTTTATGGGGACAAAGTTACAACTTTTTCGTTTCCGCACCAAAGAAAAAGAACGTTTTCTTTCTTATTTTTCATAAATTGTGATAATCTTTCGTCTAACAAAATCTCCACATAAAGTTCATATCACACTTTACTACAAATAGATACAACAAAGATACCCGCAAAACACAATCCGTAAACATTTACACTTCATTAAGATTTTGTCTTATTTTAAGACGATACGTTTTACATTTTATCACACAACAAACCCCTATAAACAAAAACGGGGAACGGATATTGCCATCCATTCCCCTTATACGTTCTTTGTAAAGAATATTTTACATCAAGATTTATTCAATCGAATAACATTGATGATACGTTCACACTTTACATTTTTCTCTCTGCGCGCCGACGGGAAACGCTCATCCTTGTAAGTACAAACACCGCTGCGCGTAATATTCTCCGGAAGCACCCCATGCGACGTCAACAGCCAAGCATTTGCCTCCACCAAATCGATATGATGCCCCTCCTTCATAGGCTCATCGACAGAACCCGGCTCACGATAAGAAAAGATAAACTCCGGGAAAAGAGCCTCTCGAAAGGCCTGTACAACCTCCGGCCCCACCTGGAAACAATCGTTACAGATACAAGGACCAATCATCGCTTGAACATCGCAAGTAGACGTACCGAACTGTTTCTCCAGCAAGCGAAGCGTCTTCGCCACAATCCACTGCACCGTACCCCGCCAACCACTATGCACCGCTGCCACCACACGATGCACCGGATCGTAGAGCAACACCGGCACACAGTCCGCAGACCGCACACCTATCGCCACCCCCTCGAGTGTGGTTACCAAAGCATCCACCCCTTCCAGGTCCTCGCGCGTAAGATTCGGATTATCCACCGCCACAATTTTGTCCTGATGTGTTTGGTGCGGTTGAATCACCGGATAAGGAAGCACCGCTCCCTTCATAGTAGAGAAAGCCTCTATCTCCGGCACAGTAGTGTAATAAAACAACTTCTCCATACTAAAATTCCGATACACGAGCCACCACTCTCTCGGGTGCAATGCCGTTCAAGCATGGGAAATCCCCCTTGATACAAGGTTTGCTACCGTAAATAGAACACGGTCGACACGGCATATCCTCCTGGATAACATTATCGTAGGACTGACCCCAGCCCAAGAAACCCGCATAAGGATGCGTAGCACCCCAAATAGACAAGACAGGCGTATGTGTCAAAGCCGCCAAATGCATGTTGGCAGAATCCATGGTAACCATCACGTTGAGATGACTCATAAAGACCGCCTCGCGATACAAAGAACCCAGCACACCGGTCATATTGGTGACACCCGCATACTTCTTGCTCCACCCCTCCAGCACCTCGTTTTCCTTTTTACCGGAGCCAAAGAGAAAGACTCTATTCTTTTTATCCTCCACCAGCAGACGAACCACGGTTTCCATCTTGTCCAACGGGTAGATTTTTCCCTCATGTGCTGCGAAAGGTGCCACACCGACAAGACGCATCTGTTGTGCATGTCCCTCCTTCAAAATACCCCTGTACGGTTCGGCAAGGAGATTCAAATCTCCACGTTCCTCACCGAAAATCGAAGTAAAAGAAGGATTCGGCAACGGGAACCCCAAAGCCTCGAACACCTCCGTATATTTTTGAAAAGATGTCTTTTGTTGCAATTTTACATCCGCCTTCAAAAATTCTTTTCTCTTTTTTCTCTCCTTATTAATACTATGAACCCAATATCCCGCCAACTGAAAACGCATGCGAAGATACTTCGTCCGTATCACATCGTGCAAGTCTGCTATGTGCGTAGGCTCCTCCTCCACAAGGCGCTTGTAAAGTCTTTCCAACCCCACAAGGCCCTTGTACTGCCCCTTAAAATCCACCCCTATAAAGTGAACATTCCCCGAAAGATGTTCAAAAAGCGGTCGAACGAAATCGCGACTCACCATGGTAATCTCCACATTCGGGTAAGTACGCGCCAAAGCCTCCACTATCGGGATAGTCATAAGAATGTCCCCCAAAGCGGAAAAGCGGAAAATCATAATATTTGCTTTCATTTTTTGCTGCCGCCGTAAAGAATCGGATTGGTGGAAGGATCGTTGTACATCTTCATCTGCTTGTACACCTTCATATACTTACGACCTGCCTCGATATCGGCAATCAACTGGTCGATCGCCGTAGAAAGATCGCGTTGCTGTTCGAGCAACACCTCCAACTTACGACCGCAAGTAGCCTTGTGCTCCTCGCTCGCATCGGCACGCTCCACCTGCTCACGCATGTGGTAAATCTTCAGCGCCAGAATCGAAAGACGATCCACCGCCCAAGCCGGGCTCTCGGTATTGATGGTAGCCCCATCCAACACCTTTATATGGCTATACTTCTCCAAGAAATAGCTGTCAATCATCTCCACCAAGTCGGTACGATCCTGGTTACTATGGTCTATACGACGCTTCAACGCCAAGGCCTCCACCGGGTCAATCTGGGGATCACGAATTATATCCTCCAGATGCCACTGAACGGTATCAATCCAGTTCTTCGTGTAAAGACAAGCCTCTATCGTGCCCGCTGCAAATGGATTCTTGCAAGGGGTATCTACATGGTCCTGCACGTGGTAATCACGTATACTCTGTTCGAATATAGGATTACAAAGTTCACTAAAAGTCATTTTTTGTCTGTTTATGCCGCAAAATTAGTAAAACTTTTCGTTCCAGCCAACAGATATAGGATAAAAAATACTACCTTTGCATCGTGAAAGTAATAGTTGATGACAAAATCCCCTTCATACGAGGGGTTATAGAAGAGGTTGCCGACGAAGTAGTATACTGTAAGGGAACCGATTTCACACCGGCACTCATAGCAGATGCCGATGCATTGGTAGTACGTACACGTACCCGTTGTAACCGAGCTTTACTAGAGGGAAGCCGCGTAAAATTCATTGCGACAGCCACCATCGGATTCGACCATTTAGACACACGATACCTTGCCCAACAAGGCATCACCTGGCGCAACGCACCCGGATGCAACGCCACCTCGGTAGCCCAATACATACGTTCCTGTTTCACCCTGTTACAGAGCGAACGCGACCTTCATCTGAGCGACCTCACCATAGGCATCGTAGGCGTGGGACACGTAGGAACCCAAGTCCTTAAAGTATGCGAAGAGTTCCACCTCAACATACTCCTCTGCGACCCACCCCTTCTAGAACGAGACCCCCGGAACCCTCTTCCGGACAAATACCCCTTTCACAGCCTCCAAGAGCTGAAAGGGCGCTGCGACCTACTCACCTTCCACACCCCCATGGTACACGAAGGAAAGTACCCCACATACCACCTGGTAGACCAAGCCTACCTCACGGACAATCCCCGACTCAAAGTACTCATAAACAGCAGTCGCGGAGAAGTAGTATGCAACAACGCCCTCCTCGAAGCCCTGAACCGAGGCACCCTCCCCATTGCCATCATCGACACCTGGGAGAACGAGCCACACATCAACACCGAATTATTAAATAAGGTATATATAGGCACCCCCCACATAGCCGGTTATTCCGCCGATGGGAAAGCCAACGCCACCCGCATGGCCGTAACCGCCCTCTGCGAATACTTCCACAAGCCCCTACCGCACTTTATGGAAGCCCCCGCGCTCCCCGAAAGTCTCGTACCCTCCCCCGTTCCCGAGGAAAATATACTGCAATTGTACGACCCCCGCAGAGACAGCAATCAGCTGAAACTGAAACCCCAACTCTTTGAGGAACTGCGCGGCAACTACCCCCTGCGTCGAGAAAAATGGGGTTAAGCAAGTAGAAAGTTGCATATTAAACCGTATTTCATACCGAAAGGTCGGTTAAAAGTACACAATATACCCCCTTTTGTGCAACTAAATGCAAAATAATTGGCTAAATACTTGCATATAACGATATTTTTCTTTTCCTTTGCAGGCAAAATTGAAAAATAACGAAATTATTAATAATCAAAAATTCAAAACTATGTCAGAAATTGAATCAAGAGTAAAAGCTATCATCGTAGATAAATTGGGTGTTGAGGAGTCTGAGGTTACTCCGGAAGCAAACTTCACCAACGACCTGGGTGCTGACTCTCTGGATACCGTAGAGTTGATTATGGAGTTCGAGAAGGAGTTCAACGTAACTATTCCGGACGACGAGGCTAGCAAGATCGAGACCGTAGCAGACGCTATCTCTTACATCGAGAACGCACAGAAGTAATCAAACCATATACCAACCATATGGAATTGAAAAGAGTAGTTGTAACAGGTATCGGAGCCATTACCCCGCTGGGAAACTCTGCCGAGGAAACTTGGAAGAACATGCTGGCAGGTGTATCCGGAGCCGGACCTATTACACACTTCGATGCTTCCAATTTCAAGACCCAGTTTGCATGCGAGGTTAAGAACTTCAATGCAGCCGATTATGTAGATCGTAAAGAGGCCCGCAAGATGGACCTGTACACTCAGTACGCTTTGGCATCCGCCAAGATGGCTATTGAGGATTCAGCCATGGACCTGGATACCATCGACAAGAATCGTGTAGGTGTTGTCTTTGGAGTAGGTATCGGAGGTATTCATACATTCGAAGAGGAAGCCGGCTACTATGCAGTGCATGGTGAGGAGCAAGGTCCCAAGTTCAATCCGTTCTTCATCCCCAAGATGATTGCGGACATCGCTTCCGGCCACATCTCCATACAGTACGGATTCCACGGACCCAACTACACCACCACATCCGCATGTGCATCTTCCAGCAACGCATTGGCAGACGCATTCAACCTGATTCGTTTGGGTAAGGCAAATGTAGTGGTAAGCGGTGGTTCCGAAGCGGCTATTTGGCCATGTGGTGTAGGCGGTTTCAACGCCATGCACGCACTGTCAACCCGCAACGACGATCCACAGCACGCTTCTCGTCCGTTCAGTGCCAGTCGCGACGGCTTCATCATGGGTGAAGGTGCCGGCTGCTTGATTCTGGAAGAGTTGGAGCATGCCAAGGCTCGTGGCGCTAAGATTTATGCCGAAATGGCCGGCGCCGGTATGTCTGCCGATGCACACCACATAACCGCATCTCACCCCGAAGGTTTGGGTGCCAAGTTGGTGATGCAGAACGCACTCGAGGATGCAGAAATGAATCCGGACGAAATTGATTACATCAACGTTCACGGAACTTCTACGCACGTTGGCGATATCTCCGAGGCCAAGGCTATCAAGGAGGTATTCGGCGACCATGCATACAAATTGAACATCAGTTCCACCAAATCCATGACCGGTCACCTTCTGGGTGCTACAGGTGCTGTAGAGGCCATGGCTTGTATCTTGTCAGTGAAGAATGACATCGTTCCCCCCACCATCAACCACGAGGAAGATGACAAGGATGAGGAGATTGATTACAACATGAACTTCACCTTCAACAAGGCACAAGAGCGTACGGTACGTGCAGCTCTGAGCAACACGTTCGGCTTTGGCGGACACAACGCATGTGTAATTTTCAAAAAGTACGCAGAATAAGTCGTGATACATTTTGTAAATACAATGGATAGAATAAGGCTCTTTTTCCGTAAGGACAAGGAGCTTTATTTTTCCATGAAGAAGATATTGGGGTTTTATCCCCACGACATCAGCCTTTACCAACAAGCCTTGTTGCACCGTTCATCGGGGGTAAAGGACGATAAAGGACACCGCATCAACAACGAGCGCCTGGAATTTTTGGGCGATGCCATCCTCGGCGCCATTGTAGGAGATGTGGTATACCACCATTTTGAAGACAAAAAAGAGGGATTCCTGACCAACACACGCAGCAATCTGGTGAAGCGCGAGACACTCGGAAAGATTGCCGTAAAGATAGGACTGGACAAATTAATCGTATCCACCGACCGCAAGATGTCGCACAACAGCTACATGAACGGCAATGCCTTCGAAGCCCTGATTGGTGCCATCTACCTGGATCGTGGCTACGACATGTGTACCTTCTTCATACGTGGCCGCATCTTGAAGGAGATTGTCAATGTAGAGGATATGGCTCGCAAAGAGACAAACTTCAAGAGTAAGCTATTGGAATGGTCGCAGAAAAACCGCATCAACATAGAGTTTAATCTATTGGAACAGAGCGTAGACAAGAAAGATGCTTCCCCCATGTTCAAGACCCAAGTACTGGTAGAGAAGATTGTCTGTGCCACCGCTACGGGATACTCCAAGAAGGAGAGTCAACAGAAGGCAGCGGAAATTACGCTCAAAAAGATGAAAAACGATCCCAAGTTGGTAGATAACATCTTTGCCGTCAAGGGACAGCGCACCGCTATGGAGGAACAACCCATAAGCATACCGGTCGTAGAGGAGACGAAGGCAACCGAAGAAACCGCCGCAGCCCCCCGCCGTCAGAGAGCGGACAGCGGCAAACGTTGCCCCAACCGCAAACCCCGCACCGAGGTCGCTGAACAAAAGACACAGCCTGCCACTCCCGCAGAAACGAACGATGAAGACTTCGACTTCTCCGACGTATCCGTAAAGATGCGTCAGTTGAGCAAAGAAGACATCATTGCCGCGGCCGAGGAAGAGGCTTTTAATTAAAATATACAATGAACAAGACGCAATATATCGGGAAACTTTTTGTGGGCAGACAAAAAGCGATCGAACAGTATGAAAAGAACTCTGCCGAACTGCAAGCCAAAACCCTGCACCACTTGCTTACCCGGGCTCACTATACCGAGTGGGGACGCAAGCATCAGTATTCCGACAGCACCTCCTACACTCAGTTCTGCCAAAACACACCGGTAAACACCTACGAGGAGTTGAAGGGATTCATAGACCGCATGCGTCGCGGTGAAAGCGATGTGCTGTGGCCGGGCACCGTTAAGTGGTACGCCAAATCGTCCGGCACCACCAACGACAAGAGCAAATTCATACCTGTCAGCAAGGACGGTCTCAAGCACATCCACTATGCCGGTGGTAAGGATGCCGTGGCGCTCTACCTGCGCAACCATCCCGAAAGTCGCATGTTCGACGGCAAGGGACTCATTCTGGGCGGCAGTCATGCGTCCAATTACAACCTACCCCACAGTCTTGTGGGCGACCTCAGCGCCATCTTGATTGAAAACATCCATCCGCTGGTCAATTTCGTACGCGTTCCCTGCAAGGGAACCGCACTGCTCAGCGACTTCGAGATAAAGCGCGACCGCATAGCTCGCGAAACCATGCACGCCAACGTCACCAATCTGAGCGGCGTCCCCTCTTGGATGCTCTCCGTGCTGAACCGCGTCATGGAGCTCACCGGTAAGACCCACCTCGAGGAGGTATGGCCCAACCTCGAAGTCTTCTTCCACGGAGGAGTAGCCTTCACCCCCTATCGCGAGCAGTACAAGCAACTCATCACAAGCAACCGCATGCACTACATGGAGACCTACAACGCAAGCGAAGGTTTCTTTGGCTTGCAGGACGACCCCAACGACCCCGCCATGTTGCTCATGATAGACTACGACGTATTCTACGAGTTCATCCCACTGGAAGAGTTGGACAAGGAGAACCCCACCATAGTACCCCTCAACGGAGTAGAGCTGAACAAGAACTACGCCATGGTCATCAGCACCTCATGCGGTCTGTGGCGTTACCTCATAGGCGACACGGTACGCTTCACACAGAAAGACCCGTACAAGTTTGTCATCACCGGACGAACCAAACACTTTATCAACGCGTTTGGTGAAGAGTTGATAGTAGACAACGCCGAAAAAGGACTCAAGCGCGCCTGCGAACAAACGGGAGCACAAGTACTGGAATACACCGCAGCCCCCGTGTTTATGGATGCCAACGCCAAGTGCCGCCACCAGTGGGTGATAGAGTTTGCCGTTGAACCCGACTCCCTGGAGCGTTTTGCCAAGGTACTGGACCAATCCCTCCAGGAAATAAACTCCGACTACGAGGCCAAGCGCTACAAGAACATCACCCTGCAGCCACTGGAAATCGTAAAGGCACGCAAAGGACTCTTCGACCTCTGGCTCAAGCAGAAAGGTAAGTTGGGCGGGCAACACAAGATACCCCGTCTCAGCAACCAGCGCACCTACATAGACGAAATCCTGGAACTCAACCGGGAAGCATAAGAACAAAAGACAATTACATATGAAGCGACTTATAGACTTGTTGGTCACTCTGCTCCTGTGCATCACCCTGTACAGCTGCGCCAATATTGGTAGCCCCGATGGAGGTATCTACGATGAGATACCCCCGAAACTGATCGGCAGTACGCCCGTCGAGGGAGCCGTCAACTCCACCTCCAAGAAGATAGTACTTCGCTTCGATGAATACATAAAACTGGAGAACGCCAACGATAAGGTGGTAGTATCGCCCCCACAGTTGGAGGCACCGGAGATAAAAACCTCCGGTAAGAGTATCATTGTAAACCTGCAAGATACCCTGCAACCCAACACCACCTACACCGTCGACTTCTCCGATGCCATCGTAGACAACAACGAGGGCAACCCCATGGGACAATATACCTACACCTTCTCCACCGGAGAACAAATAGACTCCATGGAGATTTCGGGATACGTTCTGGATGCCTCCAACCTGGAACCCATCAAAGGACTGCTCGTAGGTCTGCACACCTACGCCGACGAAAACGATACCGCCTTCACCACCAAAGCCTTCGAACGCGTCTCCCGCACCGACGGCAGCGGTAAGTTCCGCATAAAAGGAATCAACGGCGATCGCAAGTACAGAGTATACGCCCTCAAGGATGCCAACGGCAACTACTTCTTCGACCAAAAGAGCGAACAAATTGCCTTCAACCCCGACAGCATCGTCTGCTCCAGCAAACCCGATGTACGCATGGACACCGTGTGGCGCGACAGCACCCACTACGACTCCATCCGTCGCATCCCCTACACCCATTTCTATCCCGACAACATCGTGCTGAAAGCCTTTACGGAAGAGGTAAACAACCGGTATTTCATAAAGTGGGAACGCTCCACCATGGAACAATTCAAACTGTTCTTCAGTTGCAAAGCCGACTCCCTACCCATCATCAAAGGCCTCAACTTCGACGAGCGCGATGCCTTTGTCATAGAGCACAACCCCGACAACGACTCCCTCGTCTACTGGGTGAAAGATACCGCCATCTACTATATGGACACACTGGCCATCGCCATGACCTATATAGGATGCGACTCCCTACTCCAACCCATCAGCATGACCGATACGTTGGAGATTGTCTCCTCCCTCACCCGTGCCAAGATGCTCAAGCAGCAGGCCGAGGAACGCGAGGAGTGGATAAAGCAGTATAAAAAGGACCAAAAGCGTAAGAACCGTCGAGAGAAACGCGAAGGTAAAGAGGCTCGCGGCAAAGAGGAAGACGAGGAGGGCAACAACGAGGATATCCCCGAAATGCCCATCCCCAACTACGACGTGAGCGTACGTTCCGGTAGCATTGCGCCCGACCAGAACATACCCATCACCTTCAAGGAACCCTACGCCGCACTCGACTCCACCAAGTTCCACTTCTTCACCAAGCAGGACACCACGTGGATAGAGGAACCCTACCTGCTGCTCCCCACCGACGACAACCACCGCTCCCTCATGCTCTACGCAGAGTGGAAACCCGGCAAGGAGTATAAGTTGAAGGTAGACAGCACCGCCATACAAAGCATCTACGGATTGGTGAGCGACGCCATCGACGTAAACATAAAGGTACGCGATATGTCCGAGTTCTCCACCCTCTTTGTCAACGTCAACCTACCCCTGGAACGCACCGACACCGCCTACACCCAACTCATGGACAGCAACGATAAAGTCGTCAAGACCATCCGGGTAGAAGACGGTAAGGCCGAGTTCTACTACATCACTCCCGCCACCTACTACCTGCGTCTCTTCGTAGACAACAACGGCAACCGCACCTGGGACACCGGCAACTACGACGAACGCCGACAAGCGGAAGCCGTCTACTACTACCCCAACGAACTGGCCCTCAAAGCCGATTGGGAGATAGAGCAAACCTGGAACGTCCTCTCCACACCTATCTATGAACAAAAGCCGGAGAAGATAACCAAGCAAAAGCCAGATAAAGAAAAGACCGTACAAAACAAAAACGCCGAGCGCGAAAAGAACAAGAAGAAATGAAACGGAAACTAACGACCTTACTCTTATGTTTGGTCAGCCTCATAGCAAGTGCACAATGTCCCGAAGAGAACAAAGCGTTTAAATCGGGCGAAACACTCATCTACGACCTCTACTTCAACTGGAAGTTCGTATGGGTGAAGGTAGGAAACGCCACCATGACCACCTACGAAACCACCTACAACGGCACCCCCGCCTACCGCTGCAGCCTCATCTCGCGCGGCAATAAGGATGCCGACCGTTTCTTTGTCATGCGCGACACCCTTAAGTGCTACACCACCCGCGACATGGTACCCCTCTACTACCGCAAAGGTGCCGAAGAGGGCAGCCGCTATACCGTCGACGAAGTTTGGTACAACTACGCCAACAAACACGTCAACCTTCGTCAGCGTTACCGGAACCGCCACGGCGAGGTGTCCACCATCAAGAACAGCTACACCGACTGCGTCTACGACATGATCAGCATGCTCCTCAAAGCCCGCTCCTTCGACGGAAAAGACTACAAGAAGGGCGACAAGATACAATTCATGATGGCCGACGGCGACAACACCTCCAAGCAAACCCTCATCTACCGAGGCAAGAAAACCTTCCAGATGGAGGGCACCAAGGAAAGCTACCGCTGCATGGTATGGTCGTTTGTAGAATACGAAAATAAAAAAGAGAAGGAAGTTATCACCTTCTGGGTAACAGACGATGCCAACCACCTTCCCGTACGTCTCGATATGTATCTCCATTTCGGTTCCGCCAAAGCCTTCTTGCGCAGTAAGCAGAACATCCGAAATGCCGAAACCTCAAAGATAAAATAGACTCAATCGCCGAAACGGCGAACAAACACGTAGCTCAACAGCTTCCAGAACAGCACACCGGAGATGACACCCGCAAGGGCATCCACCGCATAGTGCGCTTGTATGTATACGGTGGAGAACACCAGCAATACATAGAACGGCAACAAGATGGCCAACAGTTTCTTGCTGCGCGACTGCCACGCCAGGCACATCAAGATAGTGCTCACCCCACAATGCGAACTCGGAAACGCCGCCATGGGACGCTCCCCCGACAACTGAGCGAAAACCACCCTGCCACGGAAGAAACCCTCCTCCCAACCCGGAGCCGGGAGCATGTAATCCAACACACTATCCGCACGGAAGTGCGTCGTAAAGTAATCCCCCAAATCCGGGAACACACCGGCTGCCGCCGATTCCACACCAATCGCCTTGAAATAGAACTGCGGACCCGAAACCGGGAACAATATAAAGATGAGGTAATAGAGGAAAAAGCCCCCCATCACCACAAAGAACGCCTGTTGAAAACGTCGGTATCGGCCAAAGAAATAAAAGGCTATCACACTCACTATCATAGGATAATAAGAAAAATACCCCATGTTCATAAGTTCGCTGAACCAAGGAGCGCTACACACCTCGCTAAACCACAACGAAGGTTGACCGCCAAACAACGTTTGCTCCCAACCCGCCACCACATGGTCGGCATTGAACAGCAGTTTATTGAACTCGAAAATCTCCGGATACCAATAATTCAGCAACGCAACCTGCCACAACACCCGCAGCAACTCCAGCAACCTACAAGAGCGCCACACATACAAGCGCCACAGCACCAGCGTCACCAACAAGATACCCACACGTTGCAGTGCCATGGAAGTCAGCGACTCAAACCGCTCCGGAAAACACACCAATACCACCGACGTCAACAACACATAACACATCATCGCCATCTCCGCCGGCAAAAGTCCCGTTCCCCGTTTCGAATCCACCCGAGCCAAAGAACCCAAGAAATGCTTTACTTTATCCATCCCGCCTGCTTATACCACGCCACCGTCTCCTTCACACCCCGTGCCAACGGATACTCGGGCTCATACCCCAGATCCCGTCGCGCCGGTTCTATGTCGCACTGCCAGTTGCGCTGTTTCAAAATATTGTACTTATCCCCGTTCAGAGCCGTCATCTTACCCGTCACATGCGATACCGCCTCCATCACCGTACAGATGATGCGCAGCACCCACAACGGTGCCGTCACACGAATCCACCAGGGATGCCCCAGTTCCTCGCGCAACAAATCGCTAAACGTACTGCTATTGTACACCGCACCATCGCTCAAGAAGTACCCTCTACCGATGGTTCCCCGCGTCAACGCAGCAAAAGCAGCCTGCACAAAATCCTTCACATAGATAAATGTAATCTCCTGCGGTTTATACCCCACGGCAAAGTCCGTATGCTGTTGTATACTCTTAGCCATCAGGAAATAATCCTTCTCGCGAGGCCCATACACCCCTGTGGGACGAAGCACCACGTACGGGAAATCCGGCAACGAAGCCAAGTACCGCTCCGCCTCCCGTTTGCTCTTGCCGTACGCCGTATTCGGGCACGGCACATCCTCCTCCCGTATCGGCAGATAATGCCACGGCGCCTGCGCCTCCCCGGAAGCCTCCTCGCGAATCGCCCCGTACACACTCAGCGAACTCACGAAAACAAAACGCTGCGGAACCATCTCCAAACGGCGCAACGTATCCACGAACAAACGCGTCCCCTCGGTGTTCACCCGGAAGAAATCCTCCCTATCCAAACACTTGGTTACCCCCGCCGCATGGATAATATAATCCCAGCCGCCAAACTCCCGTTTCGCCGCCAACAGCTGCGCCTCCATACGTTCGGCACTCGCAAAATCCAAATCGAAAAAGCGGATACGACAATCCGTCAGGAACGTACGTTTACTACTCTTACGCACCCCCGCCCACGTATCCAGTCCACGAGCCAGCGCCTCCTCCACCAGGTGACTCCCGATGAAACCCGCTGCCCCCGTAATCAGTATCTTCATATCTTACCGTTCTATTCTTAATTAGAGCCACAAAGATACATTATTTTTACCGTATATGTAGGTTTATTCGCAAAATCTTTTTACGATTCCGAAGAAATGCGTACATTTGTGGCCATGATGAACAGAAGAGTATACAAGATGATAGACCTCCTGCGCCGCACCCTGTGGAACCACCTCGGCGAAGGAGTCCGCACACGCTGCCGTGAATTCTGGCACACGTGCCAACTCTTCTTTGCCTACAACGGCATGTTCGACAACGAAGTACCCATGCTCACCTTCAGCACGCTCACCGCCATTGTCCCCTTCCTCGCCCTCCTACTGGGCGTAGCCCGCACCCTCGGGTTCGACAATCTGGTAGAGAAATGGCTCCGCGAAACCCTCGAAGCCCAGCCCCTCGTAGCCGACACCCTCGTCACCTTCACCAACAACTACCTCGCCAACACCCGCAACAGCTACATCATAGGTGCCGGCATCGTCATGATGCTCTTCACCGTGTTCTCCCTTGTCAAGAAGATAGAACGCTGTTTCAACGTCATCTGGAACGTCAAGGGGCGCAACTGGTGGCGCATGCTCCGCGACTACACCTGCTTTGTCATACTCTTCCTCCTCATGGCCGTCCTCTCCTACCTTCTCAGTCTACTCTCCGTCATACTGGCACGCAGCGTCGACGACATCAGTTGGCTCAGTGTCGGTCTGGAGCGCGCCGTACTCATCACCCCCCTTCTGTTGCTCACCCTCTTCTTCATTATTATATATAGATTCATCCCCAACACCCGCGTCACCTGGCGCTGTGTCCTCATGCCCGGGTGCCTCGCCGGCGTCACGCTATCCCTCATGCAGTACCTCTACATACGTGCCCAAGTATGGCTCACCGGCTACAACATGATCTATGGCTCCTTCGCCGCCATCCCCCTCTTTTTCCTCTGGGTAGAATACTCCTGGAGCATCTGCATTTTCTGCGCACAACTCTGTTACACGCGCAAAAAACGCACGATAAAGGAGGTTTAACACAAATTTATTCAAAAACTCGTGGGATATCCGAATTAAATGCTTACTTTTGCCGATAGAACATAAAAAAGTAAGCTATGGGAAAAGCCACTAAAAAAGACCGTTCTTACATGAACAAGGTGCAGTTGACCGAAAAACTCGTCACCCTGTTCCAAATGCATCCCACGGACGCATACGGTATCAAGAAGATATTTCAAGAGCTCAAACTCACCAACCACCCTCTCAAACTCCTGGCTATGGATATACTGGAGGACCTCGCCGCCGACGATTTCATCAAGGAGACGCAGCCCTACACCTATAAACTCAGTCAAGACGGACACATACAACAAGGTATCTTCCGGCGCAAGAGCAACGGCAAGAACACCGTAGAACCCATCGACGGGGGAGAACCCGTTCTGGTGGCCGAGCGCAACTCCATGCACGCCATGGACGGCGACTTGGTGGAGATTAGTATGATGGCACGTCGCCGCAACCACGTGCGCGAGGCCGAGGTGACGGAAATCATCGAACCCGCCAACCGCGACTTCGTAGGCACCCTGCAGGTAAGCCGCGACTTCGCCTTCCTCACCACAGAAAACCGTACCCTCGCCAACGACATCTTCATCCCCAAGAGCGCCCTCAAGGGGGGTAAGACCGGCGACAAGGCCATCGTCAAGATTGTAGAGTGGCCCGAACACTCCAAGAACCCCATCGGCAAAGTCACCAAGATACTGGGTGTCGCCGGCGACAACAACACCGAGATGCACGCCATCCTGGCGGAATTCGGTTTGCCGTTGGAATACCCCAAGAACGTAGAAGACGCCGCCAACCGCATCCCCGAGGAGATACCGCAAGAGGAGATAGAACGCCGCGAGGACTTCCGTGGCGTGACCACCGTCACCATCGACCCGCGCGATGCCAAGGACTTCGACGATGCCCTCTCCATGCGCAAACTGAAACCGGGGCTCTGGGAGGTGGGTGTCCACATAGCCGATGTCAGTCACTACGTTACGGAGAACTCCGTTATCGATAAGGAAGCGGTTAAGCGTGCCACCAGCGTCTATCTGGTAGACCGCACCATCCCCATGTTGCCGGAGCGATTGTGCAACAAGATCTGTTCTCTTCGTCCCGACGAGGATAAGCTTACCTATAGCGTTATCTTCAAGATTACCGAAAAGGGCGAAGTAAAGGATTGGCACCTTGCCCACACCGTGATACGCAGCGACCGCCGCTTCACCTACGAGGAGGTTCAGAAACTCTTCGAGGACCGTGGCGAGGCATCTCCCGAAGACTACAAACAACCCGGCGATAAGATGGCTACGTTGGGCGACCCCAACCACCCCACCACCAAGACCGCCGAGGACTTTGCCGAAGAGCTCCTCATGCTCAACCGCATCGCCAAGCAACTGCGTGCCAAACGATTCGAAAACGGCTCCATCAACTTTGACCGTTGCGAGGTACGTTTCGACATCGACGAAAACGGCAAACCCGTAGACGTATTCTTCAAAGTATCCAAAGACGCCAATAAGTTGGTCGAGGAGTTCATGCTGCTCGCCAACCGCACCGTAGCCGAAAGCATCGGTAAAGTACCCAAGAACAAGAAACCCAAGGTACTCCCCTACCGTATCCACGACCTACCCGACCCCACCAAACTCGAGAACATGGCCGCCTTCATCACCAAGTTCGGCTACAAGCTGCGCCCCACCGGCACCAAAGCCGAGGTCAGCAAGAACCTCAACAAACTGTTGAGCGACATCAAGGGCAAGAAAGAGCAAAACCTCATCGAGACCATCTCCCTGAAGTGCATGATGAAAGCCAAGTACAGCTGCCACAACATAGGTCACTACGGACTGGGCTTCGATTACTACACCCACTTCACCTCCCCCATCCGTCGCTATCCCGACCTCATGGTACACCGCCTCCTCACCCGCTACGCTGCCGGTGGTAGAACCGCCAGTCTCGAAAAGTACGAAGGACTCTGCGAACAAAGCAGCGTCATGGAGCAGTTGGCAGCCAGCGCCGAACGTGCCAGCATCAAGTACAAGCAGGTAGAGTTCATGAGCGATAAGAAAGACCGCGTCTTTGCCGGCACCATCAGCGGCGTCACCGAGTTCGGTTTCTACGTTGAAGTGACGGAGAACAAGTGCGAAGGCATGGTACCCCTGCGCGACCTGGACGACGACTACTACGTATTTGATGAGAAAGACTACTGCCTCCGCGGACGTCAGCGCAAACACGTCTACCGCCTGGGCGACCCCGTATATATAAAGGTAGCGCGCGCGAACCTGGAGCGCAAGACCCTCGACTTCCAGCTCGTAGACGAACAAGGAACCCCCATCGTCACTCCCGCCAAGGAGTCCAAGCCCGCCCCCGTATCTATCGGCTACGGACGCAAGGGAAAGAAGAAATCGCCCAAGAAAGAAAAGAAACAAAAATCCGAAGGCGGTAAAAAAAGAAGAAGAAAATAACCCCGCACGGAGGAAATACCTCCGCTACATCCATCCCCATTCGAACGCCAACAGTCGCCGAATGGGGATTCTTTTTCACTATGAGAAAACACGACCTTCTGTCGTAAGAAAAATTTTTAATTTTTTCTTCTTAATATTTGTTCAATCCCGAAAATCCCCCTATCTTTGCAACACCTTATCTACACGTAGGGATTATGAAATGATTACTGAAAACAAACGATACCTCAAGCTACTCTTAGGCCTCGTCACTCTCTTTGTATGCATCGGCGTCAAAGCCCAGAACAACCCATACAAGTTGAACGACGAAGTCTACAATTATTTTGTGTATGTAGACAACCGCATCACCCTGGACGGCACCCTGCAGCGCTGCGACACCCTCTACCGGTTGGCCCACAGCAAAGGCGACCTCAAGGGAGAGTGCCTCGCATACTACGAACGCACCGCCTACTACTGCGCCAAACAAGACTCCTCCAACCTCCATCGGGCCGTAGACGAGGCCAAGGCCTTCTGCGCCTCCACCCCCTACACCCAATACTACTTCGGCAGTTGGGACAACCTCATCAACTACTACATAAGTAGAAAGGAATACGAAGCCGCTCTCCTACAGCTCAACGCCTACCAACAAGAAGCCATCCGACGCAACGACCAGCACGGCATAGCCTACAGCAAGATACTCACCGGCAACATCTATTACTACAGCCGCCACTACCGCTTTGCCCTGTACAAATACAAACAAGCCCTCAAGTACTGCAAAGATACACACTACAGAGGCATAGCCTTCCTCTATGAATACATGTCCTTTACCTACTACCAACTGCAGGAGTTCGACAAAGCCATAGAGTGCGTTCGAGAGGCCATGGACGATCCGCAGAGTTCCGACAACTATAAGACGCTCTCCCACCACATGGCACTGCTCTACAGCTGTTCCAAAGAACAGTTCAACCGTCAGGAAGCCACCTACTGGTACCAACTGGCGGCAAAAGATGTATATACCCTCGAGGACCAAATAGAAGATGTGCTCTTCTTCCAATCCATCCGCGACCTTTACCGGGCACGCCTCAACGGCACCCCCTGGAAGAAC
Organism: uncultured Bacteroidaceae bacterium; assembly: GCA_964623295.1. Lineage (GTDB taxonomy): Bacteria > Bacteroidota > Bacteroidia > Bacteroidales > Bacteroidaceae > CAZUTW01. Next base: position 25,725 of record CAZUTW010000004.1, read on the forward strand.
ATATACGCCGTTCCCGATATGACTCTCCCCATCTACCGCGTACGCAACCTGCTGAGCGCCGGAGATGCCAAACTCTCTAATCTGTTGAAAATCTGCCAATACGAAAGCAGCAACGAATACGAGGCGGGACACATCATACTGCAATACCGCACCGACAAACGGCAACGCGAACAACAAGCCCAGCGCAAAGACAGTATAGAAAAAGCCAAGACCACACTGGCCCTGGCCGACGCACACCTGCGCCAAAACCAACTGCTCATGCTCATGCAGCAACAGGAGTTGGAACTCGCCCGGAAACACCTGCGCAACAAACAGATGGAACAAGACCGTAAGGAACAGGCGGCCAAGACACGGAAGCTGAAGAACAAACAGGAACTGGAAGCCCAACAAAGTACCCTCCGCGAACGCGAAGAGGCTCTCCAACTGCGCAAACAAAGAGTGCAGATTGTGTTCACCGCCATCTTCATCTTTATCCTCATCGTTTGCAGCATCTTCGTCATTGTCTACACCCGTGCACGTCTCAAACAGCTCCGGGAGGAAAACGCCAAAGCCCACGAGGCCGACCGCGAGAAGACCCTCTTCTACCGCACCATGAGCACCGAGATACGCACCCCCCTCAACGCCATACTGGGATTCAACGAGATACTCAACAGCGAAGTAGCCAACGATCTCTCCGATGCGGAGAAGAAAAAGATTGCCGGCTACATACGTGCCAACTCGGAACTCCTCACCACACTGGTCAACGATGTGCTGGATATAAGTAAGTTGGAAAGCGGAACCTACAAACTCTATTACTCCGACTTCAACCTCCACAGCCTCATCGATGCCGTAACCCTCACCTCCGGAACCGACAGCGAACACCACCGTATCGTTGTCTCCATCCCCGATGACGAGGCCCTATACTCCGACCATCAACGACTGCAACAACTGCTCTCCATCCTCACCGCCTACGCTGTCCGCAACAGTCGGGGCGACATCCGATTGGAGTATCAGCGCCCCGCCGATGCACGCATCTTCCGGATACGCTATGCCGGTAAGGACGAACACACCCGCCGCACCGCCGACGAGATACTCAAATCGCACGAACAATCACAGCACGACACCCTGCTCGACAACAACGGCAACATACGTATCGCCGTCCTCATAGCCCGTCTGTTCAAGGGCACCCTCTACACGGAATCCACCGAACAACCCAACGAATGCGTTCTCTGTTTCAAGATTCCGTTGAAATCCATTTGTCACCCCAAAAAGGAAGAAGCCTGCGCATGAGAAGAATTATACTTTTACTTAGCATATTAAGCATCGGCATAGCCCCCCTGAAAGCACAAACCGCCGACGAACGGTTGGTGGACCGTACCAAACCCATAGAGAAGGAGGTGAACGACCTCCTGAACCAAATACGAAACTCCGGTAAGAACAAATCCTACGTTGACGTGGCTCGCTGCTACCAACGCATCGGACGTCTCTTCCAGGAACACACCCTCTACGGTTTCGCCATCGCCACCTACGCCGAGGCCTTGGAATACGAACGACTCTCCCACTCCAACAGCTACGTCACCTACCGACGCATAGCCCTCTGCCTGTTCGACATGGCGGCATACGACGATTGTATGAAATATCTCGAGAAAGCCAAGAACGCTGCCAACGGCAACTTCGAACGCAAAGTAGAAATCACCGCCATGGAGGCCATCAACGCCTGCGCACAACGCGACCGCAAGGTGGCCACCCGCAACATGCAACTCTTGGAACAATACTACCGCAGCAGTTCGGTGTGGAGCAACGCCGTCAACTCCTCCTACCACCTGGCACAGTTCTACTACAAAGGATTCATCCTGGGCGAATGGGAACAGGCACTCAAAGAACGCCAAAAAGTAACCGTGGGCAATGCCCCCCTGCGCAGAACACTGGAGATGGGACAGGCCTACACGGCACTCAAAGATACCGCCAACGCCGTTAAATACTATACGGAGTACGAACAACAACTCACCCAACTGCGCAAGGTAGACCTCTCTCCTCTCTTCGACCAGTACACCAACATACTGGATTACAGAAAGGTTGACCTGGAGAACGAAGCCATCGCCAACGAGGCCGACAAACTCAGTCTGCAACAAGCACAAGAGAAACAACGCCTCGCCGAACTCGCCCGTCTCAACATGGAACTCCGGCTCCAACAGGAGGAGGACAACAACCGCCTCAACCGCGAAGAACTGCAACTCCAAAACCGCAACTGGCGACAGCAGCGCAAAGAACACACCCTCAAGAAACGATTGCAACGCCAACACGAGGAAGCCAACGAACTCGCCGGCGAGGTAAACCGCATGATCATCTCCTACGGCATCGCCTTAGGACTCCTGTTTCTCCTCTTAATGGGCGCATACACCCTCTTCGAGATGTACCGCTCCGCCAAAATCAAGAAGGAACGCGACAAAGCCATACGTGCGGAACAGATGAAATCGCTCTTCTTTCAGAACATGAATCACGAGATACGTACCCCTCTCAACGCCATCGCCGGCTTCAACGAACTCCTGCACGGCGAGATGGCCGATAGCCTCAGCGAGGAGGAGAAACAGGAGATGACAGACCTCATAGAAAGCAACGCTAACATGTTGGTCACCCTCGTCAACGACGTACTCGACATATCCAACTTCGAATCGGGTTCCTACACCCTGCACTACAGCCAAGTAAACATACACCAACTCTGCCACCGCGTACTGGAGAGTATCAAGAGTCGCGTAGCCCCCGGCGTACAGATACACTACGAACCCGACCAAAACCGGGAATACCTACTCTACACCGACGAAGAGCGCCTGGCCCAGGTACTCACCAACTACCTGACCAACGCCTGCAAATACACCGAAAAAGGACACATCACCCTGGGATACATCCTGCGCGACCGTTCGGTACTCTTCAGCGTTACCGACACGGGACGAGGCATCCCGAAAGGGGAAGAAGATGCTGTTTTTCAACGTTTTCACATGGTAGCCAACTCCAAGAAAGGTATCGGCATGGGACTACACATCTGCCACATGATAGCACAACTCGTCCACGGCTCCGTCTACGTAGACACAGCCTACAAAGGCGGTGCCCGCTTCTGTTTCGAGCACCCCGTAACCTCTCCGAAGGCATAAACAATTAGTCAAAGGTAAATTCTATCACTCTCCGAGTCTCTTTGCGTATGCGGTAGCGATTATCTATTCGTTCCCCTACCACGCCCAGAATCGTGTCGCTGCAACAAAGCAACGTCACGTGGCGCTTGTCAAACAACGAGTACTTCTTACTCGTCAGGAAGTTACTCACCAACATATGCCCCTTCATACCGAACGGGATAAAAGAATCTCCCTCCCTACACAAGCGCGTCGTAAACTCCGAACCCACCAAGTCCACACGGTCCGCATCCATGGCAAAGTGCATGCCATCGAGCGGGGGAACATAACCCGACGGTTTGTTAAAGACCCGCACCTCCTTTAGGGTACGCGGCATCGGTTCGTGTTTCGGTTGCAAAATCATTCGTCTTCTGTCCCTCAGCAACAGGTGTGTGGCACTCTCGTACAACTTGCCCGAAACACCCTCCCAGTTCTTCAAAATCAGGGACAACTGGTCCTCGTTGAACCCATAAGGCGATAACCACTCGTGCAACAACGTTATCTGCGCCGGCCGTTGCAGCAAGTCTGCCCCGGACATACGCTGTTCCATGACCGTACCGTCATACTTCATCTCCGTAGTCACTATCTTGTCCAGCACCGAACGCACCCCCAACAGATAGTACTCCTCCGCCTCCTGCAGTCTACCTATGGCCGCCTGTATGGAACGCACCGCCGACGGAAGGATCTTTTCCATCTCCGGAATCACGTTCAAGCGCAACTTATTGCGCGCCACATCGTCCACCAGATTGCTGCTGTCCACCACATAGGGTACCCCATGCGCCTTAACGTACGCCATCACATCCTCCCGGTTGATGTCCAGCAACGGACGCACCACATCACCGTTCTTGTACGCCATGCCCGTGAGACCGTGCAACCCCGTACCCCGTATGAGGTGATACAGCACCGTCTCCACATTGTCGTCCGCATGGTGCGCCACCACAATACGCGTACACGCCGTCTCCTTCATGCGGAGCCGGAACGCATCGTAGCGCAAATCGCGCGCCGCCATCTCTATGCTGATACCCATCTCCCGGGCATATTTAACCGTTTCAAAGGTATACACCTTCAGCGGAATATGGTGCATGGCACAGAAATCGCACACGAGACGTTTGTCACGCTCCGACTCCTTGCCACGCAATTTGAAGTTGCAATGCACCACCTCCAGCGCATACCCCTCCGCATGCAGAAAGTGCAGCAGCATCATGCTGTCCGCACCCCCACTCACCGCCACCAACAACTTGTCCGTAGCCGTAAACAGTCCGTGCTTCGCTATGGTAGCACGAATCCGCTTCACCATCCTCTCAACGTCCATATTTCTCTATTAACGCATCCACGGTCGCATCTCCCAACGCCCGTGCCTGTTCAAACGCCTTTCTTCCGGCCACCTTGTCCCCCTTCAGGCACAAAGCCACCCCCTGCACCCGGTAGATATCGGAATACTCCGTCCACCGGTTCAGGAACTGCGTACAACTCGCCAGACACTCCTCCAGCAAGTTCACCCGGAGTTCCAGCGAAGCCTTCTCCAACAGATACTCCGGATTCTCCGCATCCATCGAAACCGCCTTCGTCACATCGTCTATCGCCTGCTGATACATGCGGCATTCCGTCTCCGCCTCCATACGTTCGTAATAGAAACGAGCCGATAGCGAACCGTAGTACAAGTGCTCATAATCGGTGTAATCGTTCACCGCCTCACGATACAAGCCCGCCTGCTTCCGCAGTCCCGCGCGTATATATATATAAGGTGCAGCCTCCTTGCGATACGGCTTCGTAAAGCAGTTCACCGCACTGTCCGCCAGTTCCAACTGCTCCGCCACCGGCGCATTCATCATCTTCTTCGCCTGCATCGCATAGAACCACAACTCCGGCGATGCCTCCGCACCGTCACACAACGAACGATACGTAGCATACGCCCCCGCATAATCGTGTTTTGCATACTGCGCATTCCCCTTCAACGTACGGTACAACACCTGCGGATTCTTCGCATACGCCTCATCGCACTGACCTATGACACGATCGAAGCTCCAGCGCGTGAGCGAATCCTCCGGATGCAACAACGCATGCGAATACACAATCTTCGCACACTCATAATTCGTCTCATCCGCCTTCTTCGTCACCTTCAGCGCACTCGTCATATCCTTCTCCGCAGCCTCCTTGTTGCCCTGCACCGCATAGAACGCCGCACGCGACAAGTAACCCGACGGTTCCCCCGGGAACTGCGTCACCATCTGCTCCATATACTGCTTATACATCACCGTATCCAGCGGCTGCGAACCCGCCACCAGATACAAGAGCGACTCCGCCTGCGACAAATCCTCCGGCAGCGCCACCGGTATGTGCACCGCAGAAAAAGGCTTCGAGGTAGCCGAGAAAGCATTCGTCGTCAACTCCTTGCAGAAAGACAACCCCAACACATAGCCCCTACGGTCGTTACGCTTCGCCGCCTCCTGGTAGATACCCACCAACTCCTCGGCCGAATTGAATACCGGACTGCCCGATACCCCACCGTCATCGCTCATGGTCAACGTATAGTACGGCGCCGTCGTATCCTCGCCACCGCAACGATCCACCTTCCGCACCGTACCCGTAGCCGTCACACCGTTCTTCGACGTCTTCTCCGTCCACACCTGCACCTCGGCACCCGGCACAGCCTCCACCCCCGCCACCGGCAAGGTCGCAGACTTCTTCACTCCGTTCACCCGGAAAGTAATCACATCGTACAACTCATTCGCCCCCGTCAGGGTAGCCACCTCCAGCTGTTTACCGTCCGCATCCGTCACCACGGCACGCCACGCCCCCACAAACAAGTGGTACGCCGTCACCGCCTTACCCGTAGCATCCAGGTACACACCCAGTCCCGAGCCCAACTCCTTACCGTCGGCCCCGTAAGTAGTCACCGTAAACACCGCCTTCTTGTACTTACCCGCCTTGCTCAGTCCCGCAGCCATCGTAGCCACGACACACGTCAACAAGCACAGAGTCATATAGATTTTTCTCATTTCTTAATATGCTGTTTTAGTAGTTCCTTTGCATTGTTTATCGCCGCCTCGGTCAGTTGCGCCCCACTCAACATGTGGGCCAACTCCTCCACGCGCGCTTCCCCCTCCAGCGGAACGATGTGGCTCACCGTCTCCTCCTCGAGGTCCTCCTTATACACCTTGTAATGATGCTGCCCGAACGCCGCAATCTGCGGCAAGTGCGTTATGCTAATCACCTGTCGGTTCTGCGACCCCATCGTCTGCATCATCTGCGCCATCTGCTCCGCCACCTTACCGCTCACACCCGTATCTATCTCATCGAATATGATTGTAGGCAACTTCACCGTACCGCTAATCATCGCCTTCAGCGACAACATCACACGCGCAATCTCGCCCCCCGAAGCCACCGAACTCAAAGGCTGCAACACCCCGTTTTTATTCGCCGAGAACAAGAAACAAATCTTATCCCCACCCGTACTGTCCGGCTCCTCCCTCGGAGCTATATCCACCTTGAAGTTCACATTCGGAATGCCCAGCGGCACCAGATACGCCATCATCTGCGTCTCTATCCGTCCCGCACACTCCCGGCGCACCTTGCTCAGTCGGTCCGCCGCCTCCATCATCGCCCGGTGGGCAGCATCCTTCTCCCCCTCCAGGCGCGCTATCTCCTCGTCGCCGTTGTCCATACGCTCCATCCGCTCCTCGAGCGACTGCTGCAGCGCCAACAACTCCGCCACCGTTTGCACCCGGTGTTTCTTCTCCAGACTATAGATGGTATTCAAACGATCGTTCACCCAAGCCAAGCGCTCCGGGTCGAAGTTCACGCGATCCACCGCGCGCCCCACCTCGTTGGCTATATCCTTCAGTTCCAAGTACGCACTCTGCAGACGCTCCGTCCACTCCTCGCTCTGTGCATACATCGCCCCGATAGACGACATCTGTTTGCGGCACTCGTACACCTGTTGTACCAGTCCCCCCTCGTCGCCCTCCATCAGGTTCTCCACCGTATACAGAATCTGCTTTATATCCTCCGCATGCGTCAGCGTATCCAGTTCCTGTTCCAGTTCCTCTTGTTCCTCCTCCTTCAGTTCAGCCTCCTGCAACTGCTCCAGCTGATACCGCAGGTAGTCCTCCTCGTCGCGGTTGGTACGCAGTGCCTCCACCGCCTCCTTCCACGCCTTCAGCGCCCCATGGTACGCACGATACGCCCCCTCGAACGCTGTTTTCTCCGCACGGTCCTCCGCAATCGTATCCACCACACCGATCAAGAAATTCTCCTTGCCCAGCAGCAAGTTCTGGTGTTGCGAGTGCACATCAATCAGCATCTCCCCCAACTCCTTCAGCAGCGCCGCCGGCACCGGTGTATCGTTCACGAACGCCCTACTCTTGCCCGTAGCCGTCACCTCCCGTCGCAAGATGCACTCCCCCCGTTCAAACTCCAGGTCGTGCTCCTCGAAGAAAGTCTCCATGTGGTACTTCGACAGGTTGAACACCGCCTCGATCACACACTTCGACGCCCCCTTTTTGATGGCCCTCGTCTCCGCCCGTTGTCCCAGCAGCAAACCGATAGCTCCCAACAAGATAGACTTACCGGCACCCGTCTCACCCGTAATCACCGAGAAGCCCGACTGCAAATCCAAGTCCAACTTCTCAATCAACGCATAGTTCTGTATATGTAACGACTGTATCATCCCCTTAAATGCTTATTTTTTGATCTTCTCCCACGAAGCCGTCTGCGCCGCATTCAGCGCACACAGCAGGTTGTACACCTCCTCCTTCTCCTTGGCCGTACCCTTCCCGGAGTAGATGTTCACCAGCTCGTCCTTCTTAATCTCCGTAAACAACGCCGGCCAGTAGCTCATCGGCTTGTTTCCCTTAGCCTCCTTCAACTGCGGCAACGCCTCGCTCACCGCCAATCGTCCACGTTCCGCACTCGTAGCCATCACGTCCAATCCCTTACGGTGATACGTATACATCAGCTTCCGCAGCGGTTCCATGGAACCGTCCAGATAATCGTTGATCAACGCATATCGGTTCTTGCTATCGTCAAACGGTTTCCACCCCGTCGTCCCCAAGCTCTGCGCATTGTTTACCACATCCTCCGCCTTGTGCAGCACATCCGTGCCCCCCAGCGGTGCCATGGCATCCATATCCAAGCCGATAATCAAGTACGCATAAAACGCCATCGTCGCCAACAGATTGTTGTCTATTACATCGTCGCGATACTCCAACTTATCGTACTCCTGATACACAATCGTCACGTTGCCATCCCTAAAGTTGAACAACGGCGACATATACGAAGAGTACAACACCGGTCGGCTGTACGACACATTCACCGACCCCGTCATCAAGTTGTCCGCCTCCTTATAATCATCTATGGTAAAAGTAAAGTTCACATCCAGTTTCTCGTTCTGCTGGTACTGGTACTCCGTCCAGCTCCGCTGGTTCATGAACTCCGTCAACGCCTGCTGCAGCGTCTCGAACACATTCTTCTTGGTCTGCGAAATCTTCGCCGTATTGAAGGTTATTTTGCAGTTCAACTCCTGCGCCCCCAGCGGCCCTCCCCATAGGAGTGCCCCTGCGAACAGCAGACCTTGAACCCACTTTATACCACGTGTACAACACATATTATCTTACCACTTATTGCTTAATTCATTCACAATATCCTCGGCCACCTCGCGCTTCGACTTCAGTTCGAAAGCCCGCTCCTCCGTCTCGCTCAAGATGGTTATTTTGTTCGTATCGCACCGGAAGCCCGCCCCCTTATCGTTCAGCGAGTTCAGCACCACGAAATCCAAGTTCTTCTTGCGCAACTTCAGCAAGGCATGCTCCCGCTCTTGGTGTGTCTCCAGCGCAAAGCCCACCATCCGTTGGTCCGGTCGCTTCATGCGCCCCAGCGCCGCCGCTATATCCTGCGTCGGTTGCAACGTCAGCGTCAGGGTGTTCCCCTCCCGCTTTATCTTCTCCGTTGCCACCTCTCCCGGCGTAAAGTCGGCCACCGCCGCACACAAGATAGCCGCATCGCACTCCGGGAAACGCCCCGTCGCTGCCTCGTACATCTCGCGTGCCGATTCCACATCCGTCCGGTGTATGCGTCGATGCTCCGTTGTCAACTGTATCGGACCGCAGATGAGTTCCACCTCCGCGCCCCGTCGAGCACACGCCTCCGCCAGCGCCACACCCATCTTACCCGATGAGTAATTACCGATGAAACGCACCGGATCCATCTTCTCGTACGTAGGACCGCACGTAATCAGCACCCGCTTACCGCACAGGGGAGAGCTCTTGTAGAACTGTTCGTCAAAGTACTCGTCCAGCACCTGCACAATCTTCTCCGGCTCCTCCATGCGACCCTTGCCCACCAAGTGACTTGCCAGTTCGCCGCTCGCCGGCTCTATAATGATGTTGCCATAACTCCGCAACGTATCCAAATTCTTCTGCGTAGAGGGGTGTGCAAACATATCCAGGTCCATGGCCGGCGCCACAAATACCGGCGCCTTCATAGAGAGATAGGTTGTAATCAACATATTGTCCGCCACCCCGTTTGCCATCTTACCGATGGTCGATGCCGTAGCCGGTGCTATCACCATAGCATCCGCCCACAGTCCCAAGTCCACATGGCTGTTCCACGTACCGTCGCGCTGCGAGAAGAACTCGCTCACCACCGGTTTGCTCGTCAGCGCCGAGAGGGTAATCGGCGTAATAAACTCCTTACCCGCCGGTGTTATCACCACCTGCACCTCGGCACCCGCCTTTATGAGACCACGAATCAGATAGCACGCCTTGTAGGCCGCTATACTTCCCGTGATACCCAGTACAATCTTTTTTCCTTTCAGCATCTTCGTGTTTATCCGTTTAACGTATTTGCGCGGTCGCGTATCTGCGTCAGCACGCGTTTGGTGTTCAGCGCGAAGTCGCCCTGCATCATCCAATTGTAGTAACCGGGGTCGCGCTTCAGCACCTCCACTACCGCACGACCTTTGTACTTACCGAAGTTGAATACCTCCACTCCGTTTTCGTCGTACACAAAGCGTCCCGCAAAGTCCACATTGCTGTTCATGCGCGAGAACTCTGCCAACTTCTCCACGTTGTTCTCCAACTCCGGATACTTGTCCAACTGCGCCATCAGCACCTCGTAGGTAGCCCGCGTATCCGCATTCGCAGAGTGCGCATTATTCAGGTCCTTATCGCAGTAGAAGCGATACGCCGCAACCAACGTACGGCGCTCCAACTTGTGATAGATGTTCTGCACATCCACCTTCAGCGGCGAGTACAAGTCCACATCCAGTCCCGCGCGGATAAACTCCTCCGCCAGCATCGGTATATCGAACTTATTGCTGTTGAATCCGCCCAAGTCAGCTCCCTCCAGCATCTTCGCCACATCCGCAGCCACCTCCTTAAAGGTAGGACAATCCTTCACATCCTCGTCCGTGATACCCGTAATCGCACTCGCCTCCTCCGGGATATGCATCTCCGGATTGATACGCATGGTCTTCGTCTCCTCGTTGCCGTTCGGGAACACCTTAATCAAGGATATCTCCACAATGCGGTCCGTACTCACGTTCACCCCCGTTGTCTCCAAATCGAAGAACACAATCGGTCTGCTCAAGTTCAGTTTCATTGCCCCGTCTCTTAGTCGTTCAGAATCATTGGCATAATCAACATCAGCAAGTCCTCGTCCTCCTCCTGCTCCACAGGGCGCAAGATACCCGGACGACTCGGATCACCCAGTTCGAACACCACATCCTTCTGTCCTATATTGTTCAACATATCCACCAGGAAAGAACCCTTAAAGCCTATCTTGATGGCAGCATCCTCGTAGTCGCACGCAATCTTCTCCTGTGCCGATGTAGAGAAATCGATATCCTTTGCCGACAAGTCTATGATACCCGGCTTCACCTCCATCTTAATCTGGTAGGTACTGCTGGAGAAGTTCAATACACGCTTCAGCGCCCCCATGAAACCGCCACCGTTCACCGTCACATGGTACGGATTGTTCTGCGGAATCACGGAATTGTAGTTCGGATAGCGACCCTCGATCAAGTGGCAGTACACCTCGTAGTCCTCCAGGCGAATCACCGCATTCTTATCGTCGAACGCAATCTCCACATCCCCCATCTCCTTGGTCAAGATGGAACGCACCAAGTTCGCCGGTTTCTTCGGCAAGATGAAAGAAGAAGCACTGTTCCCCTTCACGCTCAACAGTCGGTTACGCACCAACTTACGACCGTCCGTAGCCACAATCGTCGTATACTCCGGAGTGATATCGAAGTAGATACCGCTCATCACCGGACGAATCTCGTCCACCGACGAAGCAAAGATGGTACGGTTGATAGCGTTCAGCAACTTACCCGCCGGTATGTTCACCGTAGTCGCCTCCCCTGAGATAGGTTTCAGCGACGGATACGCCTCCGCCGACTGCGCAATCATGTTGTACTTACCGTTCTGATAAGCCACCACCAGCGCCAAGTTATCCTCCTTGAACGTCAGCGGTTGATCGCCCATATCGCGCAGCGCATCAAGGATGCTACGACACGGAATACAGAACGCACCCTCCCCCTCGCTGCTCACCGGCTCCAGGGAAGTAACGGCCGTATTATCGCCGTCGGATGCCGTAAGGGACAACATGCCCCCCTTCAGTTCAAACAAGATGCAATCAAGAATCGGCAACGTATTCTTGCTGCTCACAAACTTACTAATCGCCTGCAGACGGCTTGTCAAGATATTACTGGATACTACAAACTTCATATCGTCTATTCTTTTTGTTTAAGTATTTATTATTATTAGAGGACAAAAATACAAAAAAAGGGGCGATTCCGCAAAAAAAAGAGGAAATAATTCGGGAATACGGCAGATTATTTGTACTTTTGTAGCATTAGAATTTTAGAAAATATGGAATTAACAGGTAAAATCATTGCCGTCCTGGAGCCCAGAGGCGGTGTTTCAGCAAGAACAGGTTCCCCCTGGAAGTCGCAAGAGTATGTATTGGAAACGCAAGAACAATACCCCCGCAAGATGGTGTTCGACCTCTTCGGCGAGGACAAGATAGCACAGTTCAACATCCAGATTGGCGAGGTACTCACCGTATCCTTCGACATCGATGCACGTGAGTGGAACGGTCGTTGGTTCAACTCCATCCGTGCATGGAAGGTGGAGCGTGGTGCTGCCGTTGCCGGCGATCCTATGGCTGCCGCTGCTCCGGTTCCGCCCGCAGCTACGCCGTTTACCGCTCCGGCTCCCGATGCGTCTGCGGCTCCCGCAGCCAACGATGACCTGCCTTTCTAAGTAGGACAGAAGAAAACAAAAAGCCCGATATTGCTATCGGGCTTTTTTATATCTCTTAAAACAACAACCAGGCGGCGAGCGCCATCAGCGGTAGCAACAAGATGCGCTTGATGCGGAAAACGGCCAGTGCCACGTAGGTTGACAGAATGAGGAACACCGCCACCAACGCCTGCCACTTGCACTGCGTCTCCAGATACCTACGGATGGGCAGCGCCGCAAACGAACAGACCAACGCAGCCCACCACCCGCAGATGGAGGGCAGCAACACCGACAACACCACGGTGCGCACCCGCTCCGGCCAGTCCAGTTCCACAATCGCATGAAACACGATAATCCCCACGATAGGTAGCCACCGCATGCCCGTGAGGTATCCCCCCACGCAAAACAGCAACATCCATACGATGTTCGACAACCGCAAACGGGCTCGCTTCGCCGCACGATAACCGTAGAACGCCACGATTCCCGTCAGCGCACTTGCCACGCCCCACCACCAGGTGTGCGCCGCCAACCGCCCGTCCAGCAATAGGAAGAGCGCTACCGGGAGCAACGCGCGTATCGCTCCCGTACGGAGCAACTTCACACCTTTGGCCTTTATATATTCCTTGTCCATAATCCTTTTCTTTATTCCGTTTTTTCCGAGAGCTCCAACCAACGGAGTTCCTTCTCCTCCAACGCATCGTTTATCTGCGCCAACCGCTTACTCTGCGCCGTTATCTCCTCTACCGACTGTGTACCGCCACACAGCAGGGTTTCTATCTCCTTCTTCTCCGTCTCCAGTGCCTCTATCTCGGTCGTGAGTGCGGCAAACTCCTTCTTCTCCATGTAGGTCAGGCGGTTCTTTTCCTCGTGCGTACGACCGTCCGTACGTTCCGCCCCCTTCTGTTTCGGAGTGCCTTGCGCCGCTGCCACCGCCGTACGTCCGGCTGCAGCCTCTCGTTCGCGACGCTCCTTCTCCTCCTGCCACTCCCGGTACTGAGAGTAGTTTCCGGGGAAGTCGCGGATGTCCCCTTGTCCTTGAAACACCAACAAGTGGTCCACCACCTTATCCATAAAGTAGCGGTCGTGGCTCACCACAATCACACACCCTTTAAAGTTGCGCAGATACTCCTCCAGTATTTGCAAGGTCACTATGTCCAGGTCGTTCGTCGGTTCGTCCAGCACCAGGAAGTTGGGGTTCTGCATCAGCACCGTACACAGGTACAGACGTCTGCGCTCTCCGCCGCTCAACTTATACACGTAGCTCTGTTGCTCCTGCGGGGTGAACAAGAAATGCTGCAGGAACTGCATGGCACTCATCTTGCGACCGCCGCCCAGGTCTATGTACTCCGCATACTTGCGCACCACATCGATTACCTTCGTCTGCTCGTCAAACTGCAGTCCCTCCTGCGAGTAGTAACCGAAACGCACCGTTTCGCCCACCACTATCTTACCGCTGTCCGGCTTCACCAGTCCCAGCAACATCTTGATAAAGGTAGACTTACCCGTACCGTTGTTGCCCACGATACCCATCTTCTCGTAACGAGAAAAATTGTAATAAAAATCCTTCAGTATCACCCGGTCGCCAAACGACTTACACAGATAATCCGCCTCGAATATTTTGTTGCCTATATACTCCGACTTCACCTCCAGCGTCACCTTTCGGTCGTTCGTTCGTTGCTTCGCCACCTTCTCCAGTTCAAAGAAAGCCTCCTCGCGGTAGCGCGCCTTGTGACCGCGTGCACACGGCATGCGCCGCATCCAGTCCAATTCCGTGCGATACAGGTTGTTCGCCCGCGCAATCTCCGCCTGTTTCGCATCCACCCGCTCCTGACGTTTCTCCAGGAAATACTCGTAATTTCCCTTATAGCTATACATACTACAGTTGTCCAGTTCCAGAATCTCGCTGCACACACGGTCCAGGAAATAACGGTCGTGCGTCACCATCAACAGCGTCAGATTGCTCTTCGCCAGGTAACGCTCCAACCACTCAATCATCTCCAGATCCAAGTGGTTTGTCGGCTCATCCAGAATCAACAAATCCGGCGCCAAAATCAGCACATTCGCCAGCGCCACACGCTTCAGCTGACCACCGCTCAGTTCCCCTATCCGCTGGTCAAAATCCGTTATCTTCAACTGGCTCAACACCTGCTTTGCCCGCTGCTCATAGTCCCACGCCTGTTCACACTCCATACGCTCCATCAGCTCCGTCAGTCCCGGATGCCCCGGCGTATTCAAGCACGCCTCGTACTCCTTAATCAGCGACGTCGTGGAGTTACCGTGGTAGAAACACGCCTCCAGCACCGTAAAATCTGCCGGATAGGAAGGCGACTGCCGCAAGTAGCCCACCTCCAAGTCCTTGCGAAACACCACGGAACCCGCATCGTACGGTTCCTCGTCGCACAAAATACCCAAAAGTGTACTCTTGCCCGTGCCGTTTTGGGCAATAAGCCCCACCCGTTTTCCCTCCGCTATACCGAAAGAAATATTGTCAAACAACACACGAGCCCCTATAAGTTTCGTAAGACCGTCCACCTGCAGGACGGGTTTGTCAACTGCCATATACTATATATATAATGAATAACGAGGAGCTAAATTACGCCAAAAACTTGTAATACACATGCCGAAAGCAGAAAAATTACACATTTTTCCAAAAAAAACGCCCCATTGCATGGTATAAATAAAAAAAAGCGCTAACTTTGCACCAACTAAAACCGGCATTTACAAATCAACGTGTTTTAATCCACTCTCCACTAGAGCGATACGATTACGTCGTACTTGTCGGCACCAAGAAAGATTTTAATAATTCAATCACTTCATATTTTTTATGCATATTAGTGAATTGCAAAGCAAGACCCTGGCTGAGGTTCAGGATATTGCACGCGAAATGGGGATTGAGGTTAACGATTCAATGACGCAGATGGACATCATCTATAAGATTATAGACATGGAAGCCTATAATATATCTGCCAAGCAGGCAGGCGCATCCTCTCCCAAGAAACCGCGTACACGTGTTTCCAAAAAGGAATCCAGCCGTGTTTATACAGCCAACAAAGAGAACGGCGAAAACTTCGACGTCAAGAACGGCATGCCTACCGGTCTGCCCATAGCTCCGGTATCTATCTTTAAAGACCCTTCCGAGGTGGCCGACCTTATCGAAGCCAAGGAGGAGAAGCCCGAGTCTGTCGCCGGTCCCGAGAAACGCAAACGCGGAAGACCCCCTATGTCTCCCGAGGCGAAGGCTGCTGCCGCCATGGAGCGCCAACAGCGTAAGGAGAAACTCCGTCGTGAGTGGGCCAAGAGTGTGCCCGATAGCGGGGAGGAACAACCACAAAACGGTATCGAGGAGGAAACTCCCGCAGCTCCTTCCGAGGATCTCTTACCTTTCGTAGAGACACCGGTTGCCGAGGCTCCCGCACAGGATACCACCCCGGCAGAGACTCCGGAGGTAGCGACTTCCGAGGTAGAGGCTACGGCACAGACAGGAGCGGAAACACAGACGGAAACAGAAGCACCCGCACAAGCTACCGCGATAGACGATGACGAGGACTTCATCATCATCGAAGACCTCCCCATAGAGGACTCTTCTCACTACGTAGAGGAGGGCTACATCAACGCAGCTCCCAAGATTGTGGAGTCTCAGGCCAACAACCACGAGGCACACGATGCTCCGGCGGCACGTCCTCACGTAGAGGAGCCGGTCTACGACTTCGGTGAGAAACTCACCGGCGAAGGTGTACTGGAGATCATTCAGGAGGGTTACGGTTTCCTGCGTTCTTCCGATTACAACTACCTCTCCTCTCCCGACGACATCTACGTGTCCAACTCCCAGATCAAGCTCTTCGGACTCAAGACCGGCGATGTTGTGGAAGGCCCCGTTCGTCCCCCGAGAGAGGGCGAGAAGTACTTCCCGCTGATACGTGTCAACAAGATCAACGGCCGCAGTGCTGCCGAAGTGCGCGACCGCGTGCCCTTCGAGCACCTCACACCGCTCTTCCCCGACGAGAAGTTCAAGCTCTGCACCGGTCGTGGCGATAGCCTCTCCACCCGTATAGTAGACTTGGTTGCCCCCATCGGTAAAGGACAGCGTGCCCTCATCGTGGCACAGCCCAAGACCGGTAAGACCCTCTTGATGAAGGATATTGCCAACGCCATTGCGCGCAACCATCCCGAGGCTTACCTCATGATGCTCCTCATCGACGAACGTCCGGAGGAGGTTACCGATATGGCTCGTTCCGTCAATGCCGAGGTCATCGCCTCCACCTTCGACGAACCCGCCGAGCGCCACGTCAAGATAGCCGGTATTGTACTGGAGAAAGCCAAGCGCATGGTAGAGTGCGGTCACGATGTGGTCATCTTCCTCGACTCCATCACCCGTCTTGCGCGTGCCTACAACACCGTATCCCCTGCCAGTGGTAAGGTATTGAGCGGTGGTGTCGACGCCAACGCACTCCACAAGCCCAAGCGTTTCTTCGGAGCAGCCCGCAACATAGAGGGCGGTGGCTCTCTCACCATCATCGCCACCGCGTTGATCGATACCGGTAGTAAGATGGACGAGGTCATCTTCGAGGAGTTCAAGGGAACCGGTAACATGGAGTTGCAGCTCGACCGCGCCCTCAGCAACAAGCGCGTGTTCCCGGCTGTCAACATCATTGCCTCCAGCACCCGTCGCGACGACCTCCTCTTGGAGAAGACCGTACAGGACCGCATGTGGATTCTCCGCAAGTTCCTGGCCGACATGAATCCGCTGGAAGCCATGGAGACCGTCAAGAGCCGCATGGAGAACACCCGCAACAACGAGGAGTTCCTGGCCAGCATGAACGGATAAAATTAGAGTTCGTTATAATAACGAAAAGCACCGCTCTCCTCCCGGGGAGACGGTGCTTTTCTCTTCTTATGACTAACTTTCATGAATTACAAATCGAACGGATCGAGACCCTTCTGAGCCTCTACCTCCTCTATGGTCATAGGTTTCACCTTGTGACCCAGGCGACGATATCCCGTAGGCGTAATCAAGTAGTCCTCCTCGTTGCGGATACCGCTAAAGTGACGCCACTTGTTTATCTCCTCGTAGTTCAGGAACTCCGTGTACATGCCCTCGGCACGCCACTTATCGATAAGTTCCGGTATGAAGTAGATACCCGGCTCCATGGTAAACACAAAGCCCGGCTCCAGCGTACGACCCAGACGCAAAGACTTAAAGCCAAACTGCGTTGACTTCTCCTTACCGCCGTAGCCCACATACTTCTCGCCCAAGCTCTCCATATCGTGTACATCCAGACCCATCATGTGACCCAATCCACACGGCATGAACAGTGCATAAGCACCCGACTCTGCCACCTCACGCGGATCGCCCTTCACCAGACCCAAGTCCTTCAAGCCCGCAGCTATGTTCTCCGCCGCCGTCAAGTGCACCTCGCGGAAGTTCTTACCCGGCGCCAGCGCATGCACCGCCGCCATGTGCGCATTGTACAGCACATTGTAGATGAGCTTCTGCTGCTCCGTGTAGTGGTCGCCCACCGGCATGGTGCTCGACAGGTCGCCCGCATAGTGACTCTTGCCCTCGGCACCCGCATCCAGCAACATCATCTGTCCCTCCTGCATGGTGTTTATCTGTATATGGTTGTGCAGTGTCTGTCCGTTCACACTCGCAATAATCGGGAACGACAGTTCACCACCTCCCTTCTGCGCCACACGTGTAATCGCTGCAGCCACCTCGCGCTCCGTCACACCCGGGCGCACCATGCGCATCGCCGTCACGTGCATATCCACAGAGGTATCCACAGACTTCTCTATCTCCTCAATCTCCTCGGCAGACTTATGGTTACGCATATCCGCCACCGCCATGATGAACGGCACACTCGCCTTCGCAGCCTGCTCGCGCGGAGCAATGCCCAGCAACTCCTGCAACAGAATTTGGTTGTCGCCGCGGTACGGTGGCAAATAGTGAATGGTCTGTCCCGCCTTCTTGGCACGCGCCAGATAGTTGGGCAGTTCGGCCAACGGAGCCGTGTGCTCCACACCCACCAACTCCGATTTCTCACGGATGGTAGGCTGAATACCCATCCACACGATATCGTCGATCGTCAACTCGTTGCCGAAGATAATCTCCTTATCCGCATCGATATCGATGATCGCACACAAACCCGCATAATCCGAGTCGAAATAGTAAAGGAACGTAGAATCCTGGCGGAACGTATAACCGTTGTCCGCATAGTTCATACCCACCTCGTTGTTGCCCAAAAAGAGCAACAAGCCGCTGCCCACTCTCTTCTTAAGCTCGGCACGGCGCTGTATGTAAGTCTCTTTTGCAAACATAGACGTATTTTTTGTTTTGAAAGTTGAGCAAAGGTACAAAATCTTTTGAATGTGACTCACAAATAAGCCAAAAAAGTAACAAAAAGACGGATATTTCCCCCTTTTAACGATAAATAGCGATTCAAAACACCCCCATTTAAAAAGAAAGCAGTAATATTGTAGTCCGAAACCAAAGAAAAAGGAACCAAACGATGATACAATTCCCACAACCCGATGCCACCCTGGCCGAACAAACCCAAGGCATCCTCACCGTGCTCCACGCACTCCTCATCACCGCCTTCCCCATCACGCTGGGGGGCAGCCTCGTCTTCACCTTGCGTCAGACGCTCCTCCCCTCTCAGGTTAGCACCGATGAGTACGCCCGTTGGCGACACATCCTCTTCTACCTCACCGGCACCCTTGCCACCCTTCTCGGTCTCTGCATCGTACTGGGTGCGGCTACCCAAGGCACCCTCTTTCTGTATCTCTCCGAGCCCCTCGCCCCCTTCCTACTCACGGGCACCCTCGGACTCCTGCTTCTCACCGTCAACCCCATCTTCACCGGCGGTCGGCGCCGCACGCAGTTCCGCACCCTCCGCCTTTGGCTCATGCTCACGGGTCTCCTGCTCATGGCAGGCAGTTTCATAGGTGCTCAGGCTTGGTGCGCCCATCCCGTAGGCGCCCGGTTCGACATAGCTACCCTCTCCTATCATGTAGACGACTACTTCGCCGTTTTGGGCAACCCCACCGCCTGGCTTCGCAGCACCCAACTCCTGCTCACCTCCGCCCTCAGCGGCATGGTGCTGCTCAGCATGTTCAGTCCCGCCCGCCGCAACGGACAGCGCGTGCTCATTACGCTCCTTATCCTCGTGGCCTGCGCCGGACTCGACTACCGACTCCTGCAGAACGAACGCGAGGAACGCCCCTACACAGCGGCTGCCATCGAGGCCGACCCCTACTATCGCTACGCCGCTCTCCGCGTCATCCCCGTTCTCCGGGACACCGCCCGCAAGACCATCCTCGATCCCGTCAACTACGTCAACGGCAAACGGTTCAACAACCTCCCCGCCGTCACCCGCAGCAAGGCGCACTTTGAGCAGCACCGCGCCACCATGGGCTACGCGGCCTACGCCGAACCAAGACAATACCTGCCCGACGAGGATGCCCTCTACTATGCCTCCCGCATACACCTATATGCACTCTTGGTAGTGCTCCTCCTCACCCTTGTGAACGGCTACGAGCGCAGCCGCACCGGCATAGGGCTCACCACCGGACTCCTCGCCACCATGGCCGTTTCCGGCAGTCTTCTGTGGCTCTACTTCCGTGCCGACGCCCCCTGGGTGGTACACGAGCAACTCACGCAGTGCTCCATCGCCCAGTGGCACTACTACCCCCCGTTGACCTACCTGGTCAAATCCATGATTGCCTTCTACGCCGTCATAGCCCTCTTTTTCCTTATTTATTTAAAGCAACAACGTAATTACACTCAGAAATGATACTCTCAGCCCCTCTACTCCGCATATTGGCGTGGATCATCGTCACCCTCTTCACCGCCCTCTTCTCCGCCACCCTCTTCACTCAGGGTGTCTACGGACACCTTTTCCTCCTGCGCGATCACAACAAGATGCGCTGGCTTTTGGGACGTCTGCGCCCTTTGAGCAAGTTTATGGTGCTCACGCTCATCCTCACACTTCTGCTCATGCCGCTGGCCTTTCCGTGGCTCGGCGCGGTACTTCTCTCCGCGGGGTATCTCTTCTGGCTCCTTTTCCTCCTACTCCTGCTCCTGCAGTCGGCCAACGTGCTCACCGAGTGGTTCCCCGGCTACATCTATGTGCAGGGCGTCCTCGCCTGGGTCACCCCCTTCCTCTTCGGCACCTTCCTGGCCACCTTCTTCAACGGGGCTCATTACTATTACGACCCACAGTTCCAAGGACTCTATCTATACCAGTTCTATTGGACCAACAACTCCTGCGGACTCGACATACTCCTCAACCCCTGGAACCTTGCTTTCGGCCTCTTCTACATGCTTTTCACCGGCCATCTCGGGTTCCTCTACCTGCTCCGCAGCGTCAGTAGCGGCGAACAGTTCCACCGCGGTTGGCGCCCCCTCTTTCGCACGGAGACCTTCGCCTGCCTCCTCGTCATGGGCATCTGGACCTACCGCATCGTCATGGTCAAGGGCTACGGCATGCAGGACGACACCATAGGTCTCCTCCCTCACTATCTCTTCCGTGAGATTATCTCCCACCGATGGCTCCTCATTCTGCTGCTTCTCGGCATCCTCGGCATCCTCACCGGCATGGGACAGAGTTTCCGTCGCATGTTCTGCAACAGTGCCTTCCGTTGGTCGCTCACCGGCGGCACCCTCCTCATGGTAGGCCTCTCCCTCATCCTCATCGTCGACGGCATAGCGCTCTACCCCTCCTCCTATCAGCCGAGTCTCTCCCTCACGCTGGACAACGCCGCTGCCGGCACCGCTACGCTCCTCTGGTTCGTCCCGGTTGCCGCACTCATTTTGGCCATCACCATCGTCTGCGTTCTCACGCTCCTCCGCCGACTTTTAGGGAAGAATTAGTCCTTCTTCACCACCCAGTAGCCGTTGCGCTGGTTGGTGTGTACGCGCGTAGCAAAGGTGGGGAGTACCTTGGCAAGACCGG
>CAZUTW010000005.1:0-45332 GCA_964623295.1 uncultured Bacteroidaceae bacterium
CATTTGAGCCCGTTTCTTTAAGGACGCACCTGGGGTACGTCCCTACATGTGGATGGATATACAATTGATAATAAATGAATTACGTAAATCCGAAACTTGAGTCATTTATATAATAGAGGTGAAATTGGACTCCACTCCGCAGGCGGCACTGGAGCAGATTGAGGCGAAGCAGTATGCCGTCCCGTTTGCTATGGATGGCAGGGAATTGGTGAAACTTGGTATAAACTTCTCTACGGAGAAGCGCACCATTGATGCGTGGGAGAGAGGGGCATAACATAATTTGCCTGAATATATACCTGTTTTCGTGTTTTGAGGTACACGCCAGGGGAGGTCGTGAGTGTGTTTATGGTGGTGTCCCTTTTTTATGTATCTGCATCGTAGGAAGATGAGCCCTTTTCTTACTCCCACCACACATTTCTTTTCCCTTTGCTTGCAGGAAGACGAAATTTTTGCTAACTTCGCAGCACTAAAAATAAAGCAATAAAAAGAATTATGGTAAAACATATAGTAATGTTTCGACTCGATGCAGCGAAACCCGAGAGTGAACGTGCACAGGTGGCACAAGAGTTTAAAACACGTATCGAGGCCTTGCCAGCCTCCATTCCCTTCTTGCGTAAGGTGGAAGTAGGCGTGAATATCAACGAAGGTGAAACCTGGGACATAGCACTCTATAGCGAGTTCGACACCCTGGACGATGTGAAAGCTTATGCCGTACACCCCGCTCACGTAGCCTGCGCTGCACTGCTTAAAGACTATAAAACCGATCGCGCTTGCGTAGATTACGAAATCTAAATCTTCCCTATATATATAATAAGGTATAGAGACGCATGAAAGCAATGATCTTTGCCGCCGGACTCGGCACCCGACTACGCCCCCTCACCGACACCATGCCCAAAGCACTCGTTCCCGTAGCCGGGAAACCTCTGTTGCAACACGTGGTAGACAAACTCCTGGCAAGTGGATGCACGGAACTCGTCATTAACGTACATCACCTGGCCGAACAAATCTACCAATACGTGGAAGAAAAAAGGAACTTCGGCATACCGGTACACTTTAGCGACGAGACAGCACAACTCCTTGAAACCGGAGGCGCCATAAAGAAAGCCGCACCGCTGTTGCAAGGCGATGCCCCCTTCTTGATACACAATGTAGATATACTGAGCAACGTCAACCTGGCCGACTTTTACGCCAAAAACAAGCAGTACGCCGCCACACTCTTAGTGAGCCCTCGCGAGACCCAACGCTACCTACTCTTCGATCCCGAGACCCATCGACTAAAAGGATGGACCAACCTGAAGACCGGCGAAGTAAAATCCCCCTACAAAGACCTCGATGTAGCGCAATGCGAAAAGTACGCCTTTAGCGGTATACACCTCTTCTCCCCCGAACTCTTCCCCCGTTTCGAAGGCTGGCCGGAGAAATTCTCCATCATCGACTTTTACCTGAGCATCTGCAGCGAAGTAGAGATACACGCCGACGTACACACCGATTTGCACCTTATGGACGTAGGAAAGGTAGACACACTGGCCCAAGCCGAAGAATTTTTGGCAAATAATTAAGCGAATAACACGATATCTCGGAAATTTGTTGTACTTTTGCCGTACAAAACCAAAATTCAAAGAAATGCAACAGAAAATCATTATCTTGGACTTCGGTTCACAGACCACACAGCTGATTGGTAGACGCGTGCGTGAACTGGATACTTTCTGTGAAATCTTACCCTATAACAAGTTCCCCCATGACGACCCCTCCGTGATAGGTGTCATCTTGAGCGGTTCTCCTTATAGTGTGTACGACAAGGAAGCCTTTAAGGTAGACCTGTCCAACATCAGAGGCAAGTATCCCATCCTCGGCATCTGCTACGGCGCCCAGTACATG
Source organism: uncultured Bacteroidaceae bacterium (assembly GCA_964623295.1). Lineage (GTDB taxonomy): Bacteria > Bacteroidota > Bacteroidia > Bacteroidales > Bacteroidaceae > CAZUTW01. Next base: position 1,879 of record CAZUTW010000005.1, read on the forward strand.
AGTTACATCTACGGCGGAAACGTGGAACCGGCAGGTAGCCGCGAGTATGGTCGTGCCCTCCTGGAGAGCTTCGATCACGAGAACCCACTCTTCCATGGATTTGAAGAAAACTCACAGGTATGGATGAGTCACGGCGACACCATCACCGCGCTGCCCGAGAACTTCAAGATAATCGCCTCTACGGCGAAGGTGAAGAATGCTGCATATCAAGCAGAGGGAGAACAATTGTGGGGTGTACAGTTCCACCCGGAAGTGTTCCACTCCCTGCAGGGTAAGCAACTCTTGAAGAACTTTGTGGTAAACATCTGCGGTAGCAAGCAAGAGTGGAGCCCCGCATCCTTTGTGGACAGCACCGTGGCAGAACTCAAAGCACAGTTGGGCAACGACCGCGTTATCCTGGGTCTCTCCGGTGGAGTAGACTCCTCCGTATGCGCCGTACTCCTCAACAAAGCCATCGGTAAGAACCTTACCTGTATCTTTGTGGATCACGGTATGCTCCGCAAGAACGAGTTCCAACAGGTGATGAAGGACTACGAAGGACTCGGCCTGAATGTAATAGGCGTAGATGCCAGCGAAAAGTTCTTTGCCGACCTGGCAGGAGTAACCGATCCCGAAGCAAAGCGCAAGATAATAGGTCGCGACTTTGTGGAAGTGTTCAATGCCGAAGCAAAGAAGATTACCGATGCCAAGTGGTTGGCACAAGGAACCATCTATCCCGACCGCATAGAAAGTTTGAACATCACCGGTAAGGTTATCAAGAGCCACCACAACGTAGGCGGTCTGCCCGAGGAGATGCACCTGCAACTCTGCGAGCCCCTCAAGTGGTTGTTCAAGGACGAAGTACGCCGCGCAGGTTATCAGCTCGAGATGCCCGAGCGCCTCATAAAGCGTCATCCCTTCCCAGGTCCCGGTTTGGCCGTACGTATTCTGGGTGACATCACCCGCGAAAAGGTACGCATCCTGCAAGACGCCGACGATATCTACATCTCCGCCATGTGGGATTACATCTGCGAAGACGGCGAACGCTTGTACGACAAGATATGGCAAGCCGGCACCGTGCTCCTCTCCACCGTACGCAGTGTGGGAGTGATGGGCGATGAAAGAACCTACGAGCACCCCGTGGCACTGAGAGCCGTAACCTCCACCGACGCTATGACCGCCGACTGGGCACATCTGCCTTACGACTTCATGGCAAAGGTAAGCAACGATATTATAAATAAGGTAAAGGGAGTGAACCGCGTATGCTACGACATCTCCTCAAAACCACCTGCAACCATTGAGTGGGAGTAAAAACAACATAGAAAAATCCGCAAGGCTTTCCATTGAAGGAAACCCTGCGGATTTTTCTTTAGAGCGTACAGTGCAAGCTTTACTTCTTCTGCTCCTTCAGTAAGTCGCGGATTTCGGTAAGCAACAACTCCTCCTTGCTCGGAGCCGGAGGTTCCGGAGCCGGAGTCGGTTCTTCCTGCTTCTTGGCTGTAAGTTTGGTGATTCCCTTAATCATAAGGAAAATGGCCAAAGCAATAATCAAGAAGTCGAACACGTTCTGCAGGAAGTTACCATAGTTTAAGGTAACCGCCTCCACCGCCTCGGTAGTAGCCGTAGCCGGAACTGCATCCTTGAGTGTGAGTTTAAGGTCGGTAAAGTTCACGCCACCGATGAGCAAACCCAATGGAGGCATCACTACATCGGCCACCACAGATGACACGATTTTGCCAAACGCACCGCCGATGATAACACCGACAGCCATGTCAACCACATTGCCCTTCATGGCAAATGCTTTGAATTCTTGGATAAAATTACTTTTTCCCATAGATTTTTTGAATTAATATTGCTGTTTGCTTTGCAAAAGTAGAAAGAATTTTGTAATTTTGCACTGCTAAACTGAAAGAAATATGATTAGAACGGTAACATTTTTGCTTTTTGCAATGATTTTCATACTATTAGTGGCGTGTTCCACGGTAGAAAGGTGTAATTGTGGCTGAGCGTAGTGCCGTTGTATTGATGACAAGACATAAATTGAGACTAGATATATTTTTAACCCTTTAAAAAGTTAATAGAAAATGATTAAAGTAGGTATTAACGGTTTCGGCCGTATCGGTCGTTTTGTTTTCCGTGCTGCTATGGAAAACCGCAACGACATTGAGATTGTGGGTATCAACGACCTTTGCCCGGTTGATTACTTGGCATACATGCTGAAGTATGATACTATGCACGGTGCATTCAGCGGCTCTATCGAGGCTGATGTAGAGAACTCTAAGTTGATCGTTAACGGCAAGTCTATCCGCGTAACTGCAGAGCGCAACCCGGCTGACTTGAAGTGGAACGAGGTTGAGGCAGAGTACGTAGTTGAGTCTACCGGTCTGTTCTTGACTCAGGAGAAGGCTCAGGCTCACATCGAGGCTGGTGCTAAGTACGTAGTTATGTCAGCTCCTTCTAAGGACGCTACTCCTATGTTCGTATGTGGTGTAAACTTCGACAAGTATGTTAAGGGTACTCAGTTCGTATCTAACGCTTCTTGTACTACTAACTGTTTGGCTCCTATCGCTAAGGTTCTGAACGACAAGTGGGGTATCACCGATGGTTTGATGACCACCGTACACTCTACTACCGCTACTCAGAAGACTGTTGACGGTCCGTCTTTGAAGGACTGGAGAGGTGGTCGTGCTGCTTCCGGCAACATCATCCCGTCTTCTACCGGTGCTGCTAAGGCTGTAGGTAAGGTTATTCCTGAGTTGAACGGTAAGTTGACCGGTATGTCAATGCGCGTTCCTACTTTGGACGTTTCTGTAGTTGACTTGACCGTTAACTTGGCTAAGCCTGCTAAGTACGAGGAGATCTGCGCTGCTATGAAGGCTGCTTCTGAGGGCGAGTTGGCAGGTGTTCTGGGTTACACTGAGGATGCAGTTGTTTCTTCTGACTTCTTGGGTAACACTCACACTTCTATCTTCGATGCTAAGGCCGGTATTGCTCTGACCGATACTTTCGTTAAGGTTGTATCTTGGTACGACAACGAGATCGGTTACTCTAACAAGGTTCTCGAGCTCATCGCACACATGAAGAAGGTAAACGGTTAATTCCGAGTACTTGATTCGATGAAATAGGGGCTGCTCTGCGGAGCAGCCCTTTTTTTTGTTCGCTTTTTTGTGGCTATACTCAATTTTTTTTGTAATTTCGCACAGAGTTATAGCATAAGGGTAGATATGAAACCGACATCGACATACGATATGGTCACCATAGTGGGACCGACAGCCTCCGGCAAAACATCGCTGGCGGCGGCTCTGGCATACGAGTTGGACGCAGAGATTATCAGCGGAGACAGTAGACAGGTGTACCGAGGGATGGACCTAGGTACCGGTAAGGACCTGGACGACTATGTGGTGAACGGTACACAGATACCCTATCATCTTATAGACATCTGTGCCCCGGGTAGTAAGTACAACGTGTTCGAGTTTCAACGCGACTTCTTGCAAGCCTACCAAGAGGTGAAGGGTAGGGGACGCCTCCCCATCTTGTGCGGTGGCACGGGACTCTATGTGGAATCCGTACTCCGGGGATACCGACTCCTGCCCGTACCGGAGAACCCCGAACTGCGTGCCCGATTGGCAGGCGAAAGCCTCGAAACACTCACCGAGATGTTGCGTGGTTACAAGGAATTGCACAACACCACGGATGTGGACAACGTGAAACGCGCCATTCGTGCCATTGAGATAGAGGAGTACTACCGCACGGTGCCGGTAGAAGAACGCGCCTTCCCCGAGATACACAGTTTGGTGATAGAGGTAGACATAGACCGCGAAACACGCAGAGCCAAAATATCCCGTCGACTCAAAGAACGTCTCGATGCCGGCATGGTGGACGAAGTTCGTGGACTGATAGCCGGAGGCGTCGCCCCCGAAGACCTTATCTACTACGGACTGGAATACAAGTTCCTGACGCAGTATGTGATAGGCGAACTCACCTACGACGAGATGTATCGCGGCCTAGAGATAGCCATCCATCAGTTTGCCAAGCGCCAGATGACCTGGTTCCGTGGCATGGAGAAACGTGGTGTGAAAAGCATCAAGATAGATGCCGCCCTCCCCATGGTCGAGAAGGTGGAAAAAATAAAGAACTTATATTATAAAGGTGTGGAGTGATATGGAAAATACAAGGTGGGGAATCATCTATTGTCCGTCGAGAGGTATACATGTAGCCCACAAGAAGTGGAGCAACATACGTAAGTATCTGAACGAGAAAAAACAGGAATTCGACTTTGTGCAGAGCGAAGGACGAGGTTCCGTGCAGCGATTGGCCACCATGTTGGCACGCAACGGCTACCGCACCATTGTAGTGGTAGGAGGCGATCGCGACCTGAACTATGCACTGAACGGAATCATAGAATCGGGCGTGGATTGGAAGCAAGAGATGTCTCTGGGTGTTATTCCCAATGGATTGCTCAATGACTTCGCACGTTTTTGGGGACTCAAGGAGGATAACTATAGAGCCGCAGTAGACGCACTCCTGGAACACCGAGTACGCAAGATAGATGTAGGCGTATGCTCTTACACCGACCGAAGCGGTAATGCCGCCACCCGTTACTTCATCAACTGTGTCAACGTGGGGCTTACGGTAGGACTTCAATCCCTGAAATCGCGTAAGGATCGTTTTCGTACCATGCAAATACTGTCACTGTTCCTCAGTTCCCTCTCGTTGATTTTCCGCCGTATGACCGACCGTGTAAAGTTGCGTGTCAACGGAACCACCATCGATAAGAAGGTAACCACCCTCTGCATAGGCAACGCCCTAGGCTACGGGCAAACACCGCGAGGTGTCCCCTACAACGGCATGTTGGACATGACCATTGTAGCCCACCCCGAAGTAAAACAAATTTTTAAAGGATTGTGGTTGCTCTTTACCGGTAAGTTTATCAGCGCCGAAAGCGTGGTTCCTTACCGCACCAAGAAGGTAGATGTGTTGGAGTTGAACAATTCCAAGATAAGCGCCGACGGCAGAATACTGGTAGGCGCCAAGTGCCCCATAGAGGTGAAAGTGATGCAGGAATGCTTAAACTTCATCATTCCCGGGTAACTCCTAACCCGATTTGGAGATACGTTTGATTTCTTCCAGATCAATCAGTTTAATCTTACGACCATCTATTGCAATGATACGTTCGTTGGCAAAGTTGGAAAGCGTGCGGATAGCGTTGGCTGTAGTCATGTTCGATAAGCTCGCCAGGTCCTCGCGCGACAGATAGATGCTCAACGTAGAATCATCCTCCTCCAAACCGTAGTTCTCCTTCAACAACAGCAAAGACTCCGCCAAGCGGCCGCGCACATGCTTTTGTGTCAGTGCCACCGTGCGAGCATCCGCTATGCCCAAATCTTTGGAAAGTTGACGGATAAAGAACAGAGAGAGAGCATGGTTCTGTTGGGTAAGTTTACTGATAAGCGTCATGGGAATGGCACACACGATAGCAGAGTCGAACGCCGCCGCATTGGTCACGTAGTTCTCGCCCGCAAAGTTGGCACGATACGCAAAGTACTCCCCCTCGCGAATCATGCGGATAATTTGAGCTCGCCCACCCATGCCGTTGATGTAAATCTTCACTTTACCGCTCAACAAACACATCATGAAATAAGGAGATTCGTTCTCCTTGTATATGTTCTCGTTCTTCTTATAGTGGTGGATGCAGATGTGATCCCACACCTCTTCCCGTTGCTCTTCGCTCAGGGGAGTCCATAAGTCCGAGAGTTTTTCAATTATTTCCTGTTTGGTGATGCTTTTTCTTACCATAAACTTGTTGCACTCGTTATTTGTATGCAAAAATACGAAGAATCTCGCAAATTGCCAAAATATTATGCAAAAAAAGCGACAATATAACTTTTTTGTGGCAAAATGATATGTTTTTTCACTAAATATTTGCTGCAATAAAAAAAAAGCGCTAACTTTGGGAGAGTAAAGGTATAAATTGGTAATTAAACCTTAAAGTATTGCTATGAGCTATTTGAGATTTGACAAAACCCAGATGACAAATCTGGAGGAAGCGCACCGCAAGGAGGTGCTTCGAACAAATCGCTCGGGTGCTTACTCTTTCTCTACGGTCTTGGACTGTAATACGAGAAAGTACCATGGCTTATTGGTGGTTCCGGTAGAGAAACTAGGTGGGGGCAATCACGTGCTCTTGTCATCGCTCGATGAGACCGTCATACAGCATGGAGCGGAGTTCAACTTGGGACTCCACAAGTATTCCGGCGATAACTATAGTCCCAACGGTCACAAGTACATTCGTGAGTTCGAATGGGACAAAGTACCCACTACGGTTTACCGTGTGGGAGGTGTTGTGTTGAAGAAGGAGAGGGTTTTTCAGCATTTTGAAAATCGTATCATGATACGGTATACATTGTTGGAGGCTCATTCTGAAACAACTCTAAGGTTGCGTCCGTTCTTGGCTTTCCGCAGCGTGGACGAATACACGTACGAGAACAATTGTTTCAACCGCGATTATCACATGGTGGACAACGGTATCAAGACGTGTATGTACGAGGGATATCCCGATTTGTTCATGCAGTTGAGTAAACCGAACGAATTTGTCTTTGCGCCCGATTGGTATCGCGGCATAGAGTATCCCAAAGAACAGGAGCGCGGCTACGCCTTCAGCGAGGATCTTTATGTGCCGGGCTACTTCGAGTTCAAGATAAAGAAGGGCGAGAGCGTAGTGTTCTGTGGCGGTGTTCGCGATATGAACCCGGCCGAGATGGAGAGCACGTTCAAACAGGAACTCGATGTGCATGTGTCACGCGACGGTTTCCTGCACTGCCTTACCAATGCAGCACATCAGTTCATGAACCAGAAAAACGGCGAAACCTATCTGTTGGCCGGTTATCCGTGGTTCTCTTGTAGAGCGCGCGATATGTTTATTGCCGCTCCGGGATTGACACTGCCTATTGGCGAAACCGCCCTCTTTGAGGAGTATATGAACACGGGCCTCAAGGCCATCTATGACCTGATGGCAGGCAAACCGCTGAGCGTAGAGGTACGCGAGGTGGAAGACCCGGACGTACTTCTGTGGGCTATATGGAGTATACAGCAGTATTCCAACATGGTATCCCTGCCTAAGGGTGTGGAGAAGTATGGAAAGGCACTGCACGACATCCTTAAATATATACTGGACAACAAGCATCCCAACCTACATCTCGAAGAGAACGGATTGCTCAGTACCAATGGTAAAGAGAAACCGGTAACCTGGATGAACTCCACCGCCAACGGCAAACCGATTGTGCCGAGAACGGGATATATTGTAGAGATAAACGCCTTGTGGTACAATGCCCTCCGCTTTGTGGAGAAGATAGCAGACCTGAAGGAGAAGAGAGCCGGCGAGGCACAGATGTCTCAGTTGGCCGATAAGGTGGGCAAGTCTTTCGTGGCTACCTTCCTGAATCAATACGGCTATCTGCACGACTATGTAGACGGTGACTATAGAGAGTGGGATGTACGTCCGAACATGATCTTTGCCGTGTCACTGGAGAACTCTCCGTTGACCCTCGAGCAGAAGAAGAGTGTGCTGGATGTTTGCACCAAGGAGTTGCTTACCCCGAAGGGCTTGCGCACGTTGAGCCCCAAGAGCGGTGGATACAACCCCATGTATGTGGGTCACCAAGTACAGCGCGACTACGCTTATCACCAAGGAACCGCATGGCCATGGTTGGCCGGTTTCTACTTCGAAGCCACCTTGCGTGTGTACAAGCGTAGTAGATTGAGTTTTATAGACCGTCATCTCACAGGTTACGAGGAGGAGATGTTCTTCCACGCTCTGGGAACCATACCCGAGCTGTTCGACGGTAACCCACCCTTCCACGGACGCGGTGCCGTTTCCTTTGCCATGAACGTGGCCGAGATACTGAGAACGGTGAAGATGTTGGAAAAGTTTGAAACCATGTAACGGGAGGAAAAAAGATGAAAGTATTGATGTTCGGATGGGAGTATCCTCCTCATGTTTTTGGTGGACTCGCAACAGCAAATTTTGGAATCTCCGAAGGACTGAAGGCGCAGGGCGATATAGAAACGGTTCTCTGCTTGCCGCATCCCTTTGGCGATGAACCGCAACAGGCATGCCGTATTGTGGCTATGAATGCCGTGCCTATTGCGTGGCGCGATGTGAACTGGGATTATGTGAACAGCAGAGTGGGCAATATCATGAACCCCGACTACTACTTTAAACTGCGCGATCACATCTATTCCGATTTTAATTATATGCATGTAAACGACTTGGGTTGTATGGAGTTTGCCGGTGGTTACCCCAAGAACCTGCACGAGGAGATTAACAATTACTCCATCATAGCGGGTGTGGTAGCACGTACCGAAGAGTTCGATATCATCCATGCACACGATTGGTTGACCTATCCCGCAGGTATCCATGCGAAGATGGTGAGCGGTAAACCCTTGGTTATCCACGTACATGCAACCGATTTCGACCGCAGTAGAGGTCAGGTGAACCCCACGGTCTATGGTATAGAAAAGAACGGTATGGACCATGCCGATTGCATTATGTGTGTAAGTGAGTTGACCCGCCAGACGGTTATCAACCACTACCATCAGGACCCGGCCAAGTGCTTCGCTATGCACAACGCCGTGTATCCGCTCAACCCCGAGTTCCAAGATATCGTGGCACAACGCAAGCCCGAATCGGAACGCAAGGAAAAGGTGGTAACCTTCCTGGGACGTATCACCATGCAGAAGGGACCGGAGTACTTTGTTGAGGCCGCCAATATGGTGCTGCAACGTACCCGCAACATCCGTTTCTGCTTTGCCGGTAGCGGCGATATGATGAACGCCATGATTGAGTTGGCAGCCCAGCGCGGTATAGCCGACCGTTTCCACTTCCCCGGATTCATGAAGGGCAAGCAAGTGTTCGAGGTGTTCCGCGACAGCGATGTATACGTCATGCCATCCGTTTCCGAGCCCTTCGGTATCTCTCCGTTGGAAGCCATGCAGAGCGGTGTGCCCACCATCATTTCCAAGCAGTCCGGTTGTGCCGAGATTCTGGATAAGTGTATCAAGGTAGACTATTGGGACATCCACGCACTGGCCGATGCCATGTACGCCATCTGCACCTATCCGTCGCTCTACACCTATCTGAAGGACGAAGGTAAAGCCGAGGTGGATCAGATAACCTGGGAGAAAGTAGGAAAGCGTATCCGTGACTTGTACGACCGTACGCTCGCCAATTATTATAACCGTTAAAATAGTAATAGACAATGAAAACTATATGTTTGTATTTTGAGATACACCAGATCGTACACCTGAGACGTTACCGCTTCTTCGACATAGGTACGGATCATTACTACTACGATGATTATGAGAACGAACGTAGCATAACGGATATAGCCGAGCGTTCCTACATGCCGGCACTGCAGGCTCTCCTGGAGATGTTGCAGGACGATGAGAACCCCTTCAAGGTGGCATTCTCTATCTCCGGTTGTGCCATGGAAGAGTTGGAGAACTATGCTCCGCAGGTGATTGCCAAGTTGCAGGAGTTGGGCGCTACGGGCAAGGTGGAGTTCCTGGCCGAGCCTTACTCTCACGGTTTGTCTTCTCTCGCCAACGAAGAGAGCTTCCGCGAGGAGGTAGAGCGCCACACACGTGCCATGCAGGAGCTGTTCGGTCAGACCCCGCGCGTGCTGCGTAACTCCTCTTTGATTTATTCCGACGACATAGGTGCTCAGGTAGCCGATATGGGCTTCAAGGGCATGTTGGTAGAGGGAGCCAAGCACATCCTGGGATGGAAGAGTCCGCACTACATCTACTCTTGCAGTCTGAACCCATCCCTCAAGCTGTTGTTGCGCGACTTTAAGTTGAGCGACGATATCAGCTTGCGTTTCAACGATTCCAACTGGAGCGAATATCCGCTCTTTGCCGATACCTATATGGACTGGATTGCCAATACTCCGGACGAGGAGCCGGTTATCAATATCTTCATGGAGCTGTGTGCATTGGGTATCTTCCAACCGCTGTCATCCAACATACTGGAGTTCCTCAAGGCTCTGCCGTTGTGCGCAAAGCAGCGCGGTATCACCTTCTCTACACCGTCCGAGATTTGCGACAATGTAGAGTCTGTAGGAGCAATGGATGTTCCTTATCCGGTATCCTGGGTAGACGAAGAGCGCGACACCAGTTGCTGGTTGGGTAACGGCATGCAGCGCGAAGCCTTCAATAAGTTGTACAGCGTAGCCGACCGCGTGCGCATCTGCACCGACCGTCGTATCAAGCAAGACTGGGACTATCTGCAGGCAAGTAACAACTTCCGCTTCATGACCACCAAGCAGAACAGTGTGGGCATGTATCGTGGTATCTACGATTCCCCCTACGATGCCTTCACCAACTATATGAACATAGTGGGCGACTTTATCAACCGCGTCAACAACCTCTATCCTATCGATATGGACAACGATGAGCTGAACTCACTGCTCACCACCATAAAGAACCAGGAAGACGAGTTGCTGCTGAAGGATAAGGAGATAGAGAAGCTCCAGACACGTCTTAAGGACCTGGCCCCCGAGGAAGCTCCCAAGGAGGAGAAGGCTCCCAAAACAGAGAAAGCACCGGTAAAGAAAGAAGCCAAGAAGGCTGCCCCCAAGAAAGAGGCACCCAAGAAGGAAGCTGCAAAACCGGTAGCCAAGAAAGCGCCGAAGAAAGAGAAGGTTGCGGTAAAAGTTGCCGCTAAGAAAGCCAAGTAAAATAGAATTTAGCTCATGCAAAATCCCCCGACCATATTGCGAAATATGCGTCGGGGGATTTCTTTATCTTTTTCTGTGTAAAAGCCCTATTTCACTAAAGCATTGTTGTTGGCAGAATCCGGGAAGACAACCGTAGGTTTAAACGTTTTGGCCTCCTCGAAATCCATCAGAGCATAAGAGATGATGATACAGATGTCGCCCACCTGCACCTTACGTGCCGCAGCACCGTTCAGGCAGATGCATCCGCTGCCACGCTCTCCCTTGATAATATAGGTTTCAAATCTTTCTCCATTGTTGTTGTTTACAATCTGCACCTTTTCACCGGCAATCAGGTTGGCAGCGTCCATCAAATCTTCGTCGATGGTAATGCTACCCATATAGTTCAGATTTGCCTCGGTAACCTTCACACAGTGGAGCTTCGATTTCAGTACTTCAATCATCATACTTCAATATATCGTTTATTTGTTTCCTTTGTATTTTATGTGGTCTATCAGACGAATAGGAGTAGCACCGCAATAAACAGTGATGCAACCCACTATGAAGTCGTAATCCTCCCATGAAGTAACATCTTCCAGTGTGTCTCCGTTTACGATAGAATAGTACTGCACCTCCAGACCCTCCACGGCATTGATGGTCTCTACCACCCAATGGTGCGTCTCCGCTACCGTGTGTGTCTTAGCGTACTCTACGCTCTCAAACAGCGTTTGTGCTATGCGAGGTGCTATGGCCTTCTCCTCGGCCGTCAGCAGTGTGTTGCGGCTGCTCATTGCCAATCCGCTTTCCTCGCGAATGACAGGGCAAGGAACAATCTCCACGTTCAGTTTCAAGTCGCGTACCATCGCCTTAATCACCGCAATTTGTTGGAAATCCTTTTCCCCGAAGTAAGCACGATCCGGTTCCACAGCGTAGAACAGTTTGCTCACAATCTGGCACACACCGTTAAAGTGTCCCGGGCGGAAAGCACCCTCCATTACGCTGTCCGTCGGTGGATAGCTAAACACACGAGTATCCTCCTCCGGATACATCTCCTTCACCTCCGGTGCAAACACGATATTGCAACCTATACTCTCCAGTAATTGGCAGTCGGCCTCCAAAGTACGAGGATAACGTTCCAAATCACTCTTGTCGTTGAATTGTGTCGGGTTCAAGAATACACTTACCACCGCAACACCGTTTTCGGCAACGCATCTTTTTACCAATGACGCATGGCCGTTGTGCAAGGCACCCATAGTGGGAACCAAGCCTATCTTTTTGCCTTCTAGACGAGCCCTTTCAAGAGAAGCCTTAAGCTCTTTGATTGTTTTTAATACTTCCATTCCTTTTGTTCGGACACTCTTCTTTGTCCGGTTATGTTTCGAAAATCGGTGCAAAATAACAAACTATTTGTCACATAGCGAAGAAAAAACCGAATAAAATGAAAAAATGAGTGTTTTAAATGCACTTTTTCCGGGTTTAAAGTAGCAAAAAAGCTCCAAAATGCGAACAAAAGCCCTTTAAAATAGATGAAGTTCGCGGTTATTCCGTCTTTTTTTTGTATCTTTGCACGGTTATTTAGCAATTCAAATATGAAGGCAAAAAAAATTCTGTTCATCTCACAGGAGATGGTACCATATGTAACCGGCTCTTCGCTTGCCGAATCCGGTAGAAACTTACCTCAATCTATTCAGGAAATGGGTTGTGAAATTCGCTCGTTTATGCCCAAGTGGGGTGTTATCAACGAGCGGAGAAATCAGCTGCACGAAGTAATTCGTCTTTCCGGCATGAATATCATAATCGATGATACCGACCATCCGCTGATTATCAAGGTGGCGTCTATCCAGGCGGCACGTATGCAGGTCTACTTCATCGATAACGACGATTACTTTATGAAACGTCAGATGGCTTGCGATGCGAACGGCGAGGAGTACAATGACAACGGCGAACGTGCCATCTTCTACGCACGCGGCGTGTTGGAAACCGTAAAGAAACTGCGCTGGACTCCCGATATCATCCACTGCCAAGGATGGGTAGGTTCCATTGTTCCGTTGTTCATAAAGACGGCTTACCACGACGAACCCTGTTTCCAGAACACCAAGGTGGTATGCTCCCTCTTCGACAACGCACTTACCAAACCGGTAGGCGAGAACTTCCCGCAGTTGTTGGAATGCAAGAGTCTGACGAAAGATATGTTAGAAGCTTATAACGAGCCCTTCATGTACGACGACCTCATGCACCTGGCCATAGACTATAGCGACGGTGTTGTGCAGGCCGAGGCAGGCGTACCGGAAGCTTATATGGAATACGCAAAGGCAAAGAACGTACTTACGTTGCCGTATAAGGAGGGCGATGATTACAAACGAGTGGACGCATTCTATAATCAGATTTTGGGAATCTCACCGGAAGAGGATGCGGAATAATGCGTCTGCATGCAAACTTTTTTTGAATGAAGAAAATTTTCTATCTAGCGATGCTCGCGCTTGCGTGTGTGTCCTGTGATGATGAAACACAAGGGTTGGGGCTGATTTCGAATTCCGATGTGCTGACGATTTCGGATACGCTGTTGTACGCAAAGAGTTCTTCGGTTTCTGCCGGAGCTACCATTGCGCGTTCCTCTACTTGCTATTTGGGTAGAGTGACAGATCCGGAAACCAATAGTACGGTAACGGCCGAGTTCCTGACTCAGTTCTATTGTAAGGATAACTTTAATTTCCTCTCTTACTTGGAGGATACAACGAATGTAAGGGTGACCGCTGCCCGCCTGGGACTCTATTACGATTCTTTCTATGGCGACTCCCTGGCTCCCATGAAGGTGAGTGTCTACGAATTGGATCCCACCAACGTGATGCAGGGTAACACCTATTATTATACGGACCTCGACCCGCTTACCTATCTGCCGGGTGGAGTGCTCCCTGCACAACCGTTGGCATCGGCTGTGTACACGCTGGACGACCAAACGGTATCCGAGGACGATAAGAACACTTCGGGCTATGTGAAGTACATCAACATACCATTGCCCAAGTCCTTTGGCGAACGTATCTATAAGGCCAACTTCGACAACCCGTCCTACTTCACCAACTCCTACACCTTCGCTAAGAATGTGTGTCCGGGATTCTATTTTAAGTTGGAAGCAGGAGACGGATGTATGGCCTACATCTCCGATGTGGTTATGGATATCACCGTGACCCGTGCCGATACCGCCTATACCGCCATTCGTTTTGCTGCTACCCCCGAGGTGGTGCAGACCAATGTGGTGCGCAACGATGAGGAAGCCGTCAACGAACTTCTTGCCAACGAAGAGTGCACCTACATGAAGACTCCCGCAGGCATCTACACCGAAGTAGAGTTGCCCGTAAAGGAGATATGCGGCGGTACTCATGCCAACGATGAGATAAACTCCGTAAAGGTAGTGTTCGACCGTGCGTTCAACGAGACAAGCAGCGATTACGACCTCGCATTGCCTTACACCATCCTGATGATTCGTAAGAGCAAGATGGAGGCGTTCTTTGCCGATAACAAGACGGTGGATACCGATGAGGCTATCTACACCACCATCTCCTCCAACGACTCCACCTACACCTTCACCAACATAGCAACCATTGTGAAGGCCATGAAGCAGGAGCGTGCCGAAGGTGTGGCTGCCAATACCAACTGGGAGCAGGAGAACCCCGATTGGAACAAAGTGGTGATGATACCGGTGGTTCGTACGTACGATTCCTCCAGCAACCTCATCTCCGTCAATCCGTCGCTCGCCATGTCCAGTACCAAACTGGTTCGCGGTAAGGACAACGAGATAGCTTTGCAAGTTATCTACTCCCGATATAAGTAGACATCTACATGTGGTTAATAATAAAAAGGACGCACCCCGATGTGAAATCCGGGTGCGTCCACTTTTTTTGTACCGTTAGTGTGTCTGTGGCTTAGTGCTCGCAGAGCTCGGTAAGGATACCGCAAGTAGTCTTCGGGTGCAAGAACGCGATGTTCAAGTTCTCAGCGCCCTTACGCGGAGCCTTGTCGATGAGGCGAATGCCCTTACCCTCGCACTCGGCAAGTGCATTGGCAACACCATCCTCTATGCAGAAAGCAACGTGGTGTACACCCTTGTTGCCCTTCTCCAACCACTTAGCGATGGTGCTCTCCGGAGAAGTCGGCTCCAACAGCTCAATCTTAACCTCGCCGCACTTCAAGAAAGCGGTCTTAACCTTCTGATCCTCTACAACCTCTGTAGCGTAGTGTTCCAAACCGAGTACCTCGGTGAAATAGGGGAGTGCCTCCTCTATGCTCGGAACGGCAACACCCAAATGTTCAATGTGTGATACTTTCATTTTGTTTTACTCCTTATTATATTAATAATGTATTTATCTGTTCCTAACCTGCAAAATAACAAAAAAAGTAGCAGATAGGAAAATCTTATTGCTACTTTTTTGTGATTTCTTTAAAACTCAACGGTTATTTTAGCATTCAACTGTCGTCCCGTAAGGTAATTGGGCACCGCATACTGTTGGTTTGTTACATCGGTAATCCAGTAATAAGAGCTCACATTGTTCGTACCCAACAGGTTGAGGCAATCCAGTCCGAGCCAGATGTTTTTGATACTCTTCCTCCATCCCTCGGTGTACTGATGCTTCTCGTTGTCCAGGAGACGATAGCTCATACCGATATCCGCACGCTTGTACGCCGGTGCACGGAACGCATGCTCCTCCAGTCCCTTGTGCGGAGCACCAAAGGGAAGACCATCGGCATAGACAAGTTTCAGTGTCATCTTCCACTTCTCGGTACCCGGGAAGAAATCGGTAAAGTAGAGCGACACATTGTACCGCTGGTCGGTAGGCTGCGGCACACTCTTGCCGTTTATCTTCTGCTGCGCCTTCATGAGCGAAAAGCTTAACCACGAGTCCGTACCCGGTACAAACTCACCATAGAGTTTCAGGTCCAGTCCCGCCACGTAACCCGTAGAGATGTTTTCACCATAGTACACTATGCGCATGTTGTCCACATTGTACGGGATGAGATTGCTCAAGTTCTTGTAATACAACTCACCCGTAAGTTTAAACATGCGGTCCGCCATGCGGAACTTATAGTCGCCACCCAGCACAAAATGTAGTGATTTCTGACTTTTGATATCCTTGTTGAGCAGTGCCGTTGTGTTGCCATCCACCGTCACCGTATCCTTTATCTCCTTGTAGAAAGGCGTCTGGTAGTACACACCCGTAGCAAAGCGGAACGTGAAATTCTCGTTGGCCGCCGGTACCCAACCCACCGACAAACGTGGACTGAACAACCACTCACCGTTCCAGTTCCAGTGACTCAAGCGAGCCCCGTAGCGCAAGCGCACCACCCCCGCCTTCGACTGGAAACGATACGTATCCTCGGCAAAAAGCTCCATACGCGTACTGTTCACCTTATTTATACTACGCAAGTTGTAGATAAGCTGCAATTTCTCCGGATCCCGCGGCATGTTGTAACCCGCCGAATCACGCATCTCCCACTCACGCGTATTGTCATCAATTTTCTCGAACTTCCAGCCCAGTCCCGCCTTCAGCGAGTGCCCCTTTATCTTCTTATCGAGCACCCCCTTGACAGCCGCCGTCTTGGCCGTCAAATAGTTACGCGCATGTTGCAAGTACGTGCCGATACCCAGGTTATCCTGCGTATTGGTATCGTCGAGCCAGTACTGCCCCTGTATATCAAACGTCTCCTGCTCCTGCGTGTGGAACAGCGAACCCAACAGTGAGAACTGCGTATTCGTGTTTATCTGTCGCTTTATCTGCAAACTCCCGAAGAACGTACGGAACAAATCCTTCTCCTGTCCGTCGAAGTACACCTTAAAGCTCTTCACATCGTTCATTGTACCGAAGTTTGTCTCCCGATTCTCCGGCACAAACTTATATCTATTCTGCGAAATATTACCGATAAAATCAATCGTCCACCGCTTGGTAGGCGTCCAGCTGAAGTACGTCTGATAATCCAAGAAACTCGGATCGTACTCACCGTTCGTCTCCAGCGAACCCAGCAAAAAACGATTGCTCTTGTAGCGCACACCGTTCAGCCAACTGAACTTCTTTTTGCCCACACCCACGTAGGCACTCGCCCCCAAGAAACTTGCCGAAACAGAACCCTCCGTCTCCCCCGGCTGCAAACGTTTGTACGTGATATCCAGCACACTCGACATTTTGTCGCTATACTGCGCCCCATAGCCACCCGCAGAGAAACTCACATCCTTCACCATGCTACTGTTGATGACGCTCAGTCCCTCCTGCTGTCCCGACCGGATAAGCAACGGACGATACACCTCCACACCGTTTATGTAGACACTATTCTCATCGAACGAACCACCCCGCACATTGTACTGACTGCTCAACTCGTTGTGGCTACTTACACCCGCCTGCATCTGGATCATCTCCTCGATAGCGTTGCCACTCACCGAAGGCGTATTCTTCGCCTTGTCCACATCCAAGCGCTCCATGCCATCCATGCGACGTTGCACCTCCTTCACCGTCACCTCGCCCAACTCCTGATAGTTGGTAGGCAAGTGAAAGTTCATAGTGATGCTCCCCTTAGGTCTACGCAGCGTCTTCTTCTGCGTCCTGTATCCCATCATGGAACACACCACCACCACACTATCCCGGCTCTCGAACTGCAACTTGTACTTACCCCCCAAGTCCGCCAGCGTACCCGTGGTAGTACCCTCTATGTACACGCTCGCCAACTCTATAGGTTGATGGTCATCATCCACAATCTTACCCGATATTGTCACCTTGGTCTGTGCCCGTCCGCATACCGCACACAACAATACCACAAACAGTATAATTTTCCTTATAAAATTCATATATCCTCGTATCAAACCTATTCTAAAGTATGTATATTCTATAGAAAATAACGACAAATTGTCCTAAAAGGTATATTTTATCTATTTTTTTTCTCTTTTTTTAGGGAAAGCTTTGTGCTTTTGCAAAAAATACATTACCTTTGCCTTGATTTTTGAGCTATGAAACTTTGTTTTGTAGTGTCAAAGGAATTTAACAGTGAGTCAACATACAAGATAAAGTCGATGAAATGTAGGCAATCTGTGAAAAATGAAATATATAGAATATAAATAAATTTTTATTGATGTCTAATTAATTTTTAAGCTCGATGAAAAGTAAAATTATTAATTTGTCGCTCATAGGAGCCTTGTTATTAGGGTCCGCGAGCACATTCGTTTCGTGTAAGGATACCGAGGCGGATGAGATTACAAGCCTGCAAAGTCAGATTAACGGGCAGTCAAAACTGTACGACGCCCTTGCCAGTCAGGTTTCTACACTCGAGAAGACCCTCGGTTCTTTGCAAAACAAGCAAGACAGCTTGGCAAGCGCCCTCGACGGTCGTGTCACCAAGTTGGAAGGCGATTTGAACACCCTCGAAGGAACCGTAAAAAACCTTGGAAACACCGTGAATGGTCTGCCTACATGGCCGGAGATCGACGCCAAGTTGGCCGATTACCTCAAGACAGACGACGTCCCCGAATTCTTGCGCAACGTAAACTCTCTGGAAGATTTGCTGGACGCACTGAAGGGTGACAACAACTCCTTCCTGACCGATGCCGACAAGGCAGAGATACAGCAGTGGATAGCCGATGCCATCGATAAGGCCGGCAACCTGGGCGGTTCTACAGAATCCGACCCCGACTACGATAAAATCTATGCCAACATCAGCGATAAGATAGCCAACCAGATACAGGAAGCCATCGATAAGTTGGACATTCCGGAGCAGTGCACTTGTGTATTGCAAGACTGGGTACTCAAGTCAGAGTACGACCAAAAGGTAACCGAGTTGGAGAACAATATCTCAGCAGCCAAGACCCTGGCACAAGAAGCTAAGGACGCAGCCGAGGCAGCTCAAGCAGCCGCAGACAAGGCACAATCAACCGCCGATGCAGCAGAAGCAAGAGCCAACGAATTGGCTGACTCCGTATTCGTAGCCCTCACCAAGAACGACCTCTTGATCAGCGAGCTTCAGACCTTGCTCAGCAGCCTCGATGGCAGAGTTGTTATCATAGACGGTAGAGTAACCACCCTCGAAGGTAAAGTAACCACCCTCGAAGGTACCGTATCCGACCTCTACGACTACGCACACGGTTTGGACTGGAGCGAAGACTTCAAGAAAGCATTAGACTTGGCAACCGCAGCCAGCGCAGAAGCATCTGCAGCCAGCGCAAAAGCCGATTCACTCCACAATGTAGCCCTGAAGTACGCCGACTCTATCGTAGCTAAGGCCATAGCCGATACCCTTAAGTACTACTACACCAAGAGCGAAGTAGACGCCCTGTTCAGTGCAGCCAATGCAGAGATGAAGGACAGCATCGCCAATTTGCGTGCCGACCTCGAGTCTTTGATTAAGCAATACAATCTGTTGAGCAATCGCGTAGACCTCCTTTACAAGAGCTTCGACAATATGGTAACCTCTATCCTTGTAGAGCAAACCACCAATCCGGTTGTCGGTTCTGCCAACCTTCCGGGCGCAAGTTCACTCATCCTGGCAGGTCACTACGGTAGCGTTGTCTCAGCCGACGGCGTTGAGTTCCCGACCAAGGTAAAGGGATACTTCTCCAATGCCAGCGATGCCGCTTACTTTAGCGGTCTCACCTTCCCGGGTACCACCTTCTCGGCAGACGGCAACCAATCCCTCGTTCAGGACGCAGGTAGCCTCTACCTCACCGTCAACCCGAACGATGTAGACTACGAAGGCATGTCCGTAGAGTTGGTAAACAGCCGTGGCGAAGCCGCTCCGGGTTACTCCCTCAGCGTGCTCGAGTCATCCGACAAAGAGCTCACCTTCGGTTACTCACGTTCCGAAACCGGTTTCTATAAGACCGATGCTACCATCACCGATCCCGCAGCCGTTAAGAAGATTTCCGTTGACGCCAGCGAGTTGAAGTCATCTGCAAAGAGCGTATTGAACAACCTCAAGAGCGGCTCCTACCTGAGCGCAGCCAAGGGCGTACTCGCCGTAGCAGCAGAGATATTCCAAGAGACCAACAACGACCTGCCGGCATACGCAGTAAGAGCCACTTGGACCGGTTACGATGCAGATGGCAACGCCAAGAAGCACACTCTCACCTCCGGTTACAAGATTGCAGCAACCGCTGTTCCGGGCCTTTCTTACAGCTTCCTGCAGGGCAGCTCAGCCAACATCACGTTGCCGCAGATTCCCGAGCTTGAGGCACTCTTGAATAAGTTCGGTATCACAGTAAGTAGCACCCGCGTAGGTATCACTACGGAAGAGTTCAACAGTATCTTCGGCGAGGGTGGAACTATCACCATCGATGTACCTATCGACATGTTATTCGATGTCGAAGTTGACGCCTCCGGTGTAAAAAAAGACGTAACCGTTAAGGTGGACAGCATTTACACCACTACCGAGGTAACCGTAGACAACCAGAAGATTACCGGTACCATCACAGACGGTAGTCACGTAGAAGTTGTTGTAGAGGATGGCGCTATCACTGCAACCGCAAAGGTAGACTCCGTTCACATCACTCCGAACGTAGCCATCGACTTCAGTGATCTTAAGATTATCCTCACCGAACACAAGGAGGGTAGCGACAAGTCAACATTCGAATTGAGCAAAGTCGTAACCGTACAGCTCACCGCCGACCAGCTGAAGCAGATTATCTCTCGTGAGGCCATCAACCAGGTTATCGAGAACAAGTTCGGTTACATCTCCGAAGTTCTGGAGAAGCTCGAAGGTTCCGCTTACAACACCTACGTGAAGAAACTCAATAGCTTCCTCTCCAAGATACAAAACGTTGTAAACAACCCGAACACCTACCTGCAGCCGGCACTGTTCTACAGCAACAGCTCAACCCTCGGTCAGGTAAGCGCTTCACAGACCGCACCGTCTGTTATCAACAGCCAGAACGGTAAGGCAGAAGCCGTTCTCTACGCATCCTCTTACGATGCCGACCTCGTAGTACCGGCATACAAGAAGTACGTAGCCGTTTACAAGTACAACGAGTCTACCGACTCCTGGGCTCCTTACACCGCAGGCAACAGCGACGCCTACAACACCGGTAAGGTCATCGACGGCAAGTGCGTACGCGTAGGATTCCACGCAGAGGAAACCGGTCTTTACAAGATAGCATACCAAGCACTCGACTATAGCGGTTACGTAGCCGGAAGATGCTATTACATCAGAGTTAAATAATTAAATATTCGAATGCAATGAAACTGAAAAATCTTATATTATCAGCATCAATGGTCCTGGGCTGCTTGTCTGCAAGCGCCCAGGAGCAGGCTCCCAGAACCGAGAACGTGTTCAACCCTCACTGGTATGTTCAGGCACAGTTCGGTGGTCAGTACACGCTCGGTGAGAGCTGTATCCACAGCCTGCTTTCACCCAACGCACAGATTGGCGTAGGTTACAACTTCTCCAAGCTCTTCGGTGCACGTCTCTCCGTTAACTCCTGGAAGAGCAAAGGCGGCATAGAGATGGGCGACATCAACGAGAAGTGGCACTGGAACTACATCGCACCTATGGTAGATGTAACCATGAACCTCTCCAACGCCTTCTGCGGATACAACCCCACCCGTTTGGTAACCGTATCACTCTTCGGAGGTATTGGCGCCAACATCGCCTTCAAGAACGATCAGGCCAACGAAGTAGCCGGCAAGAACTACTACGTAAACGACCTCTATAACGGCTCCCTCAGCGAGAACCTCGCTTACGTATGGAGCGGAACCAAGACCCGTTTTGCAGCCCGTGCAGGTGTAAACGTAGACTTCCGCATCAGCGACCACTGGAGCGCAGGCGTAGAGGTAAATGCCAACGTACTGAACGACCACTACAACTCCAAGAGAGCCGGCAATGCCGACTGGTATTTCAACGGATTGGTAGGCTTCAAGTACAACTTCGGCAAGACCTACAAGACCCGCGAACTTCCTCCATGCTGCAAACCGCAGGTAGTAGAGAAAGTGGTAGAAAGAGTCGTAGAGAAGCCCGTTCCCGTTCCCGTAGAGAAGAAGGAAGAGGCCAAGCGTGAGCCGCTCCGTCGCGACATCTTCTACACCATCAGCAGTGTACAGATTCCCGCATCCGAGCAGTCTAAGGTACAAGAAGTTGCCGATTACCTCAAGAAGTATCCCGAGGCAAAAGTAACCGTAACCGGTTATGCCGATAAGGGTACAGGTAACCACACCATCAACGAACGTCTGGCCAACAACCGTGCCAACACCGTTGTCAACGCTCTTGTCAACCAGTACGGCATCTCCAAGAGCCGCATCACATCCATTTCCAAGTGCGATGAGGAGCAGCCCTACGCCGAGAACGATAAGAACCGTGTTGCCATCTGCATAGCAGAATAATAGCAATGTAACCCTTAAATCCGATTTGCATCCCCTTGTTCCCATGAATCAGGCGTGCAAATCGGATTCTTTTTACTAAGATACACCTAAACAAATGATAAAAAGAATAGCAAAATTCTTTATTGCAACCCTCTGTCTGTTCGCCACTTCGCTTTCTGCATCGGCACAGACGCTTACCGCAGGTTTCTATCGCATACAGAACAAACAAACAGGGCGCTATATGAAAGTCATCGACAACAAAGGTGAACTGAACAAACAAAGTACCACAGTGGATCTGGCAGCCCTCATCACCGTATCGGCCAATGTGATTCCCGTTGGCGATGCAGCCACCGTAGTCTACGTACAACCCGTAGGCGGCGGACAGTACAATATACTCGCACAAGGCGCCAACATGTACGGACTGATAGGCTACTACATCCGTTTCAAGGGCAACAGCGCCACACCCACCGTCTGGAGAGCCTACCAAACAGACTCCGGCACCATTGTGTATCTCGATGATACCGACTTCACGGACGAAGAAGGACGCGTCATGATCAACGATGACAGCACCCGTGATTGGTACATCACACCCATCACCTCCGATGGAGACAACTATGTAGGCGTGCAACCCACCCTGCAAGTAGACGACAAATACTACGCCCTCTATTACGCAAGTTACTCCTTCACCCTCGCCTCTCCGGGCATGAAGGCTTACTACGTAAACTATACCAACGGCATAGCCTGCAACCTCAAGGAGATAACAGGCACCATCCCTGCCGCCACCCCCGTGATTATAGAGTGCACCTCCAACAACCCATCCGACAACCGTCTGGAGCTGCAATCCCCCACAGGTACGAGCCTCGCAGGCAACCTGCTCACGGGCGTGTACTTTAATATAAATAAAGGCACCAAACACGTCAATCATGTAGCCTACGACAAGGAAACCATGCGCATGCTCGGTACCCTGCCCAACGGCGATTTAGGTTTCGTAACCGCCGACATCGATTACATCCCCATGAACACCGGTTACCTCAACGTACCCTCCGGTTCTGCCGCAAACATCTCTCTCGACCTTACCAGCGCCATAGAGCACGTATCGGCACAACCTACGACAGACCCTGCCGCCCTCTACACCATAGACGGCAAGCGCCTGAACACCACGAGCACCACCGGTCTCGCAAAGGGCATCTACATACAAAACGGAAAAAAGTTCGAAGTACGCTAAACATACTCCGAACTTCCTATATTCAACCACATCCATCGTTCCCCGCCAATAGGGGAGCACGGATGCAAAGTGGGGCGCAACCATGCGTCCCACTTTTTTTATCTCTTCTTAGTGTACAACGATTTGGAAATGCGCAGACTTACCGCCGGATACACCACGAAAGCCTTCGCTATATTCACATAATCCTTCACCTGACCACGCAAGTTCTTCACATCGTGCGTCAAGTCCGTGCCATCGTGCGTAATCACACACGGTTTGCCACCCCAGAACAGCACACCGCAATCGAACCCTATGCGCCAGCCCTCCTCCTTGTTTTTCGTCAGAGAACCCTCGTAGCCAAAGCCCAAGTACGGTTTAAAGCGACGCGTCTTCATCTTTGCACTCAGCGAATTGTCCGCATCCGGGAAAAGCGTGTACGCCACCTCGTTGCCATTCTCGTCTATCTTGGTACCCATGTTCACACCCATATACTCCTTATTATATGCAGCCGCACACAAGCTATACATCGTAGAACTACTCTCCTCGTCCGTAGAGTACCACAACAGATTACCGTTGAAGTTCAAGCAATACTCGTTCCAGTCCGCATCGTAGCTCACCATAGGGTTCAGCTTATCTATCAAGGTATTGTAGATACCCACCCCCACAGGCGCCGTAGCATCGTGCGCAGAGTTCAGCGCCTCGCCTATGGTCGATGAAGAGCTATAGTAGAAACCCGCCGTTACATGCCAATGTTTGTTCTTGAACGGAAGCACATCCACCAACACCTTATAGTGGTTCATGGTAGGTTTCGCAAGCATATCGATAGAATTGTCCAGCTCCAGTCCCATCAAGCTGTTCACTTTTCCCGAGATACGATCGAAACGCTCCGCCATGTATTGGTTGTACGCCTCCCGGTCCGTCTCGTACAACTTACGAGAATAATCGTTGTCCGCCATCTGCACCCCAAACGTCAAGGTCTTTTGGAACCGAGGCATGAAGTCGTAACCCACACGCACCCGCACACAATTACCGATAGGAGTGGAAAGCTCCACACCGATACCCGTAGACCCCCCCGTCACCGCCAAGTCCAGTTCGTCCAGGAGATGAATCTTACCATCCCCCTGCGTCTTGCTCTCCATTGTCATGTCCTTCGGCTCCGAGAACACCGTCTCCATCGTCTCCGCCTGTGCCGTGTAAAGACCGCATGCAGTCACCAAGGCAGCTATAATTGTTGTTTGCTTCATTCTTGTTTTTTATAAAAAAAGTATAGTGTAACTCTAATTCTCTGCAAATATACGATAAAATAGTCAATGATAAGGTTTGTAAAATAAAAAAACACTAACTTTGCACCGATTTTTTAGAAAATAGATAATAATAATGGGCAAGATAATCCTCCTGACAGTACTCGTGTACTTCGGCATCCTCCTCTGGATAGCCAAGAAAACCGGAAAACACCAAGACAACGACACCTTCTTTCGCGGCAACCGACAATCCCCCTGGTACATTGTAGCCTTCGGCATGATTGGCGCCTCCCTCTCCGGTGTCACCTTCGTCTCCGTACCCGGCATGCCACAAGTCATAGACCTCACCTACATGCAAACCTGCATAGGTTTCTTCTTCGGCTACCTCGTCATAGCCCACCTACTTTTGCCCCTCTATTACCGCCTCAATCTCACCTCCATCTACGGCTATCTGGGCGAACGCTTCGGTCGAGTATCCTACAAAACCGGAGCCTCCTTCTTCCTCCTCTCCAAGATGATAGGCGCCGCCGTACGCCTCTACCTCGTCTGCACCATACTGCAACGCTACGTCTTCGACACCCTCCACGTACCCTTCCTCGTCACCATTTCCGTCACCGTACTCCTCATTTGGCTCTACACCTACCGCAGCGGCATCAAGACCATCGTCTGGACCGACTCCCTCCAAACCCTCTGCATGCTCGCCGCCCTCATCCTCATCTTCTACCAAGTGATGACCCGCCTGAACATAGGCTGGACCGACCTCCCCACCGTAGTACACAACAGCGGCCACGACCGCATCTTCGTGTTCGACGATTGGCACTCCAAACAAAACTTCTTTAAACAGTTCTTCAGCGGTATCTTCATCACCATCGTCATGACCGGACTCGACCAAGACATGATGCAAAAAAATCTCTCCTGTCGCAACCTACGCGAAGCCCGTCGCAACATGTACACCTACGGCTTCTCCTTCATTCCCGTCAATCTACTCTTCCTCACCCTCGGCATCCTTTTGCTCACCCTCGGCCGTCAGCAAGGACTCACCCTCCCCACCGCCGGCGACGAACTCTTACCCTTCTTTGCCGCCGAAGGTCGTCTGGGCCTCTTCGTCCTGGTACTCTTCAGTATAGGCATCATAGCCGCCGCCTTCTCCAGTGCCGACTCCGCCCTCACAGCCCTCACCACCAGCTTCTGTGTCGACATCCTCGGCATACGTCCGCAGTCCCACTCCGGTCGTCGCAAGCGCGTGCATCTGAGCCTCTCCATCCTCTTTGTCCTCATCATCTGGGTGATACAACTGTTGAACAACAAGAGCGTCATAGACGCCATCTACACCATAGCCTCCTACACCTACGGACCCCTTCTGGGTATGTTCGCCTTCGGCCTCTTCACCCACAGGAAACCCCGCGACAAGTGGGTACCGCTGCCCGCCATAGGAGCCCCCCTGCTGTGCTACCTCATAGACCGTCTCACCACCGCCTACACCGACTATCGGTTCGGCTACGAGCTCCTCATGCTCAACGGTCTCCTCACCTTCCTGGGCCTCTATCTCCTCTCCCTGAGAGCCGTTAGAACTGGAAATAAATAAACTTCTGCAGATCGGCCGTCACAAACTGGTACAGCACAAACACAATGAGCACCACCGCCACCGCCATCACCGGCAGGGGCAAGGACGCAAACATCAAGCGATAACGACGCTTCCAGTTCTCCGGCAACCAGTGGATAACCATACCCAGCACAATCATCAAGAACACATTCTTGTACGCCACACACACATCCGGTATGCACTGCGTGTTCCACGGCGACCCTATCTGTTCCACCATGCTCTGTGCCGTCTTCCAAGCCACCTCGTTCGCCTCCTTCGGGTTCAAGTTGGAACCCGCACGGAAGAACAAACGCGTAAAGGTGATAAACACAAACGTCAGTAAGATGGACCACGCCCGCTCCAGCCAACCGAAACAAGCCCTTCCACCCAGTTTCTTGTAGACACAACGCACCACAGCCCCCAACAAGATGACACCACACCAAACCACACCGATGCGATATCCCGGAGCCGGCACGTAGCAACACAGCACCGCAAAAAGAGCCGTTGCCAGCGCCACCGCAACCACACGCGTCACCGGTCCGAAATCTCTCCAGAACTGATACACAATCATGCCTATACCGTTCAGTCCACCCCATATCATGAAGTTCCAGCTCGCCCCGTGCCACAAGCCACCCAGCAACATGGTGTTCATGCGGTTCAAGTTGGTCGTAATCTTCTTGCGCTTCTCCGCACTCCGTTTACCCACTACGCCCATCACCGCCGCAAACAGCAGCAATCCCGTAGCCACCAACCAACTGCCACTCAAGAAAGCCGCAATCAGCGCAATCGCCGTTATGGTGATAAACGTACCGTAGGACGCCTCCCGGTTACCCCCCATAGGTATGTACAGATACTCCTGCAACCACTTAGACAAAGAGATGTGCCACCGCTTCCAGAAGCCCCCCGGATTCGTAGCCTTGTAGGGCGAGTGGAAGTTCTGCGGCAGATAGAAACCCATCAACATGGCCACACCGATGGCTATATCCGTATAGCCCGAAAAGTCGGCATACACCTGCAGAGAATACCCAAAGAGACCCACCAAGTTCTCGAACCCCGAGTACAAGCGCGGATTATCGAACACACGATCTATGAAGTTCACCGCTATATAATCGCTCAGCACAATCTTCTTCGCCAAGCCGTTCACAATCCAAAACACCGCTATGCCAAACTGCCGGCGCCCCAAGAAGAATTTCTTGTGCAGTTGCGGAATAAACTCATTGGCCCGCACAATAGGACCCGCCACCAACTGCGGAAAGAAGCTCACGTAGAAACCAAAGTCCAGCACATTCTTCACCGGACGAATCTTCTCCCGGTACACATCCATCACGTAGCTGATAGCCTGGAAGATAAAGAACGAAATACCCACCGGCAGCAAGATGCTCCCCGTGTCGAACCGTCCGTCGCCCCCCAGCAAGTTGCCCAGCGCCGCAAAGTAATCGTACACCTCCAGCTTCGTCCCCAAGAGATTGTTCACCAAGTCCGTCAGGAAGTAAGCATACTTAAAGTAGCACAACGTCAGCAAGTTCACCCCGATGCTCGTCACCAGCACCCACCACTTACCCCGCGGCGAGCTGCAACGATCTATCCACTTACCCGCCAAGTAGCAGTACAGGATAACAAACAACAGAATCAGCGTGAACAAACCACTCGTCTTGTAGTAAAAGAACACACTCACAAAGAACAAGAACGCATTGCGCAACAGTATGCGGTTCCGTATCAACGCAAACACCGCAAACACCAACGCAAAGAACGCCCAGAAGTAGAACTGGGTAAAGAGCAGCGGATGCTTCTCATCGAAAGAGAAGAGATTCCCTATAGATTGTATCAATAATTCCGTCAGTGTCATTTCTTGTTCTTGTTTATAGGTTTGTGTACAGCAGCCGGTTTCTTACGGATAAAGTTCAGCACCGAATCCCCCGGAATGCTCTTACGAATCTTGTAAAAGTTATAATACGTATTGAAAGCATGCGCCAACATAGTACCTATCTCCGCCGCACCCCGGTTGGAGAAGTGTATGTAGTCCGGTCCCCCCAGCGGCGGATTGTGGTTCACCCACTGCACCATAGAGTTCTCGCCCCCCATCACGTGGAACATGTCCCAGTAAGCCAGATGATTGCGCAGCGCCAACGCCTTGAGCGAATCGTTCATCTCCGGCAGCAACGGCCACGTCTGCATCTCACCGTTCACCCGTTTACCCATGTCCGCCGGACCGATAAACAAGAACCTACACTGCGGTGCCAACCGCTTCAGCAAATCAATCTGCTCCTGCAAACTATTCGTGTACACCGAGATATCCTCCGGACAGTTGATGGCCGGCATACCATTGCCACCGAACTGCAACAGAATCAGCCTCGTGTTCAGCAGCTTCAGCGTCTTGCCCAGCAGCACCGTATCCATCTCCGTGAACACCGTCCCCCAGCACCCACGCATGGCATCGTTGTCCACCGCCACACCACACGAATCGTCCAGCAGCACACCGTAAATCTCCGCGCTACCCTGCAGATGGAGCGAAGCCCGTTTCACCCGGTGGGGTAGGGCAAACACCAGTTTGTCCACATCCCCCTTCTCCACCTGTATGCTCTTCGTCTCGCTCACATTGCCGCTGCGCACCTCCACCGTCAAGCGGCTCGCATTGCCCGCCAGCACCGTGATACGTGAAAACTCCTTCACCCGCGGCTGCGTATAGTTATCGTTGCGCTCGCCAAACGTCAGCGTAGCACTCCCGTTCACCCGCGCCATCTTGCCCGTAGCCCCATAGCGACCATGTCCCGCATGCAACTCCGGGTCGTTACCGTAGACGATGTAATTGCGGATGCTACCCACAGCACTCTGGTCTATGGAAAACGTAGGCACCGTCTCCACCGCAGGCACCATGCCCACACCGTGTCCGCCAAAGAGCTCCTGCAGCTTCTCACGCAGCGACGCCGTGATGCGGTCCAGTTCTATCTGCGAGTCGCCATAGTGCAGCACACGCACCACCGAAGTATCCCTGCCCGCCCGTTCGAACGCCCGGAACACAGGGTCGAAAAAAGTATAGTCATTGTTCGGAACATAGATACGTTCCTCGTTTTCCGTAAGATACTTACGGAAGAAGTCCAAGTTCTTCCTATCGTCCTTGGAGAGGCTCTCCTCGAAGCTCTGCTCCGCCGTTGCCAGCAGCGCATCCACGTTGACACCCTCCTCCTTGTTCCCCTTCAAGTCCTGTTGGACATTGGCAAACCGTAGAGTGAAATCATCCCCCACCTTGATACCGTTTTCCGGGAAGAACCACCAAGCCACCGCCAGCATAAGAAACACGGTGAGCATAAAAGTAAGAATCGTCGTAGGTTTCACGATTGAGTAATCCTTTGTTGTCTTAGAGTATAATTGTTCTTTGTTTCTTGTATTTAACAGAAAAACAGCCCCTCGAAAAAAGAGCTGTTTTCCTATCATTATTGGTGATTCCGTTGGGATTCGAACCCAAGACCCACGCCTTAGAAGGGCGTTGCTCTAATCCAACTGAGCTACGGAACCATCCTTAATCGGCTGCAAAAGTACGAACTTTCCGCGACATGGCAAAATTTTTCGTTGCAAAAATACATTTTCACCCCCAAAGGAGGGGTTTTTACCCCGTCAACTCACCCTTTTTCGGCAAATAAGACCCTATAAAGTTTTACCGTTTACGTTTGTTCCTAATCTTCATCAACACCGGCGCCACCACAATAGCCGTCACCGCCAGAATCACCAGCAGCACCCCCAAGAGGATACGCGGCGTGAGCACCTCGCCAAACACCACCGCCCCGAAGACAAGCGCCGTCACCGGCTCCAGCGCCCCCAGTATGGCAGTAGGAGTAGAGCCTATGTACTGAATAGCCCGCGCCATGGTCACCAGCGAAATCACCGTAGGGAACACCGCCAGCGCCACCACCGTAGCCCACGCCCTCACATCGGGCAACGCAATAAGCTGCGTACACCCCTGCAGACGCACCGCATAGAACACCACACCAAAGAGCAACGCATAGAACGTCATCTTCGTGTTCGGCAACTCCTTCAGCGACGAACGGTTTACACCTACTATATATAACGCGTACGTGAGCGCCGAGCCCCCCACCAGCAGTACCCCCACCGGATGCACCCTCGCCCCGCTACCCGGGCGACACAGCAGCGCTATGCCCCCCGTAGCCAGCACTATGGCAATGGCCGTAGACGGCGTTATCCGCTCCTTAAAGAAGACCGCCATGATGATAGCCACAATCACCGGATACACAAACAAAATGGTCGACGCTATACCCCCATCCATGTAGTGATAACTCGTAAACAAGAAACAAGAAGACACCGAAAAAAGGCACCCCATCACCATCAACGGCACCACCTGGTATCGCCGCAACCGGAACGACTGATGTTGCAACCGCATCATCACCCCCAGTATCACCACCGCTATAGAGTAGCGGTAGAACAGCACACTATCCACATCCTGCCCCACCTTGTAGAGCGGCAGCGTAAAGAGCGGAATCACACCGTAACACACAGCCGATACAATGCCTAAAAGTATTCCTTTGGAAGTCTGGCTCATAACCCATTTTCTAATTTTTGTCTGCAAAAGTACGTAAAATATGTGGCAGAAAGAAATTTTTATCGTATTTTTGCAGGCAGAAACAAACAAACTGTAACAATGAAGAAGTACATATTACAAGCTCTGCTGCTGCTTGCACCGTTCGTAGCAGGAGCCAGCGAGCTCACCGATAAGATGTCTGCACTCGCAGCCGTCAAGCAGGTGACCCCCTTGGAGAACACCGCCGGTTTCGAAGAAAAATACGAAGTGATGTTCCAACACCCGGTAGACTATAAAGACTCCACCGCCGGCAACTTCACCCAGCGCATCTTTGTATGCCACCGCGGATTCGACCGTCCCACCATTGTGGTGACCGAAGGCTACTGGGCCACCTACGCCGAGAAACCCGCCTATCGCGAAGAACTCTCCCGCTACCTCGATGCCAACATCATCGTCTGCGAGTACCGCTACTTTGCCAAGTCCGTTCCCGAGAAGAAAGACTGGACCTATCACACCGTCCTCAACTCTCTGAACGACCTGCACCAAGTGGTAGAAGCCTTCAAGAGCATCTACCCCAAGAAGTGGCTCGCCACCGGCATCAGTAAGGGCGGACAGACCTCCATGTTCTACCGCGCCTACTTCCCCGACGATGTAGACGTGACCGTACCCTACGTAGCGCCCCTCAACAAATCACTGGAAGACGGACGCCACGAACCCTTCATAGCCAACAAACCCGGCACCCCCGAGATGCGCCAACAAGTACGCGACTTCCAGCTCTACCTCTTGCAGCACAAGGCCGACCTCATGCCCTACTTCAAGACCCTATGCTACAACCGTGGTTACAAGTTCAACGTATCGCTCGAGGACATATACGACTACTGGGTACTGGAATACTCCTTTGCCTACTGGCAGTGGTACAACGCCAAATCGGAGATACCCGACGTCACCAAACTCGGCTATCAGGAACTCTGCGAAGAGATGTTCAAGTTCAACGAGCCCGACTACTTTGAGCCCAACTCCCCCTTCCTGGCCTTCAACGTGCAAGCCATCAAGGAGCTCGGCTACTACGGCTACGACCTGAAACCCTTCAAGCAGTACACCTCCGTAAAGAATACCCACGACTACATGCGTCGCCTCATGGTGCCCCAAGAGCTCTCCACCCTAAAGTTCGACAAGAGCCTCTACAAGCACACCGTATCCTTCCTCAAGAAGAACGACCCACGCATGGTCTACATATACGGAGAGTACGACCCCTGGAGTGCCAGCGGTGTCTGCACCTGGTTGAACGATGCCAAGAAGGAGAACCTCAAGATCTACGTTCAGCCCGCCGGTAGCCACCGTGCCCGCATAGACAACATGCCCGAGGATATGAAACAAGAAATCATCGCCAAAATAAAGGCGTGGATGGAATAAATTCATTTTTTATATTTTTTAATGATACTCCGCTGTAAAGCGGGGAATTTCACTCTAAAGAAATGTGTAGGGAAGCCACTCTGTGAAGAGTGGCTCCCTTTTTTTTGTGTTCATACCCTTAATAAACCGAATAAGAATCCGTACCGTTCTTCGTCACCACGAACGACTGCTTGAGCGGCGTAGCCGTTGTAGAAGAACGATCCCCCTCCGGGTCGCAGGAGAAATACTCATTGTACACACCGAACCACACCGCATTGGCACCCGCTATTAGCGATACCCCGTTGAACTTAAAGTAGAACGGAATGGTGCGGTAACCATCCTCCTTCTTCAGCGCCTCGTAGTCCGCCAAAGACACACGACGGATAAACTGGAACGTCTCGTCGCTCCCCAAGATAGACTCCTGCGTACTCTCCGTACTCATCACCGTACCACTGTTTGCATCCGCATAGATACACAGCGGATTTGTCTCCAGCGTAAATTCCAACGGGAAAAGCTCCTCCGGTAGGTTGGCAGGCACCTTCAGTCCCAACACAAAAGAGTTATCATCGTCCCCCTTCGTTATAGACATGCTCTTGAGCAAGTAACGCTGGCGCAACACAAACGTCACATCGCGATACACATCGCTCTCGTTCTCCACTCCCACACGCATGGTCGTCGTCACCGCACTCTCACCTGTTATGGCACTCGGAGTAAACGTCACCAAGCGGTAATTCGTGTTGTAATCGTTCTTCGCCACCGAGAAACTCTTGAACGCATAATTGCTGTATTCCGTCCCCGCCGTAAGCGTCTTCTTGTCGCACGAAAACACCACCTTATCGTTGCTCGCCGTGTACGTATCGCCATCGCCCGTCGTCACATCGGGCACGTAGCGGTAGAACATGGTAAACGTAGCCGGCGACACTATGTACTTCTTAATAAACTCCACACGCAACGCCGACTTATTGATGGTGATGATAGGGTAGGACGACGTCTGTGTATCGCCCGAGATGTTGTTGCCCGCAGGACGGTTCCACGCCTCCGCAGCCGATGAATAACCCGTAGCATTCAGTTCGCTTATGGCAACCAGGTACTCTATGTTGCGCAACAAGTAGTAAGGCTCGTTGCCATTGCTCTGGTCCACAAAGGCAATGCGGTAGTACGAATACGCCGTGGACGCCCCCTTCTTTCCCCTCATCAGGATAGAAGTCTCCCGCCAGTCCTCGCTGCGCGCCTCCCCCTCGTTCTCAAAGCAGTAGAGAGGCTCGTCCACGCTCACCCACTCCACATCGTCGTCGCTGTTTATGGTAGCGCTCCCGTAGAAAGCGGCATCGGTACGAGGCACATGCCCGTAGAAGCCCTGTTCCTTCTCCAAGTTCTCATACAGCGTAGTGTTTTCAGGGAGCGTCACGTTGTAGTCGGCAAAGAGCTGTTCGTTGATGTAAGGCGCCACTGTACCCCGGGTAGGCACGTTCACCAAGCCCCACTCCACATCGTGCAATTGCGCAGCCACCGCTGCCGCCAGAGACAGCTTTATCTTGCAGAAGTTGCGCACCAACTTCAAGTGCTGCATGGCTGTCTTTATGTCAGCGTTCTTCGTGTTCTGCACCTTGTCCACCTCGAAACGCGTCCAGTACACATCCGTCCCCTTGTTCACCACCATGGTGCTACTGTTAAAGATATCGCTCTCGAATCCGTACAGATTGTTAACCTCGCTCAGCGCATTGTGGTTCACCACCACGTGGAAGATACGTTTCTTCTCGGTCGTCTTGAGAGTCACCTTATAGTAATTGCAGTTCCCCTCCGTCTTTGTGTGCTCCCCATGGTACACATTGGTAAGTTTGTGGTTCTCATCGAACGCCAGCAGCACGATAGACGCCGTGTCCGGCAGGAAAGCACTCGTTTCTCCGAAAGCACGCGTACTGTTCTCCTCCGGTAGAGTGACACCGAAAGAAAGCGTAAACTCCGTGCCCTCACTCACCGTAGGTGCAAGAGCCGTATCCATTATCTCCTCGCTGCACCCCGCCATAAGGGTGAGCATACACATATATATAAGGTAGACATATTGTTTCATGTGCATTCCTATTTTTTCTGTAACGTAGGGTAGGGGTGATACTTGTTTATCGGCAGATGCTGTTGCGCATCGTTGTCGCCATCCCTCCAGTACCAAAGGTCGTAGACACAACGCGCGTAGCACACATTACTAGAACTTTGACTCGCATATCCCGATGTGTAGGTGATAACATCTTCGCCAACAACGATTTTTCCTCCGGAGGATGTCCAGTATCCTATATCATCGTTTAAGAACAGTTTGTCGATAACCTCGTTCTTCTGTAGACGTGCAATAAAAGCAATCTCTGCCAGAGTAGGTAGTCGCCAGCGTCCGGCCGGATAACCTGCCTCCTGATACGTAGCACAGCGCTTCTGCGCCACTTTAAAGTAAGACGTACTAATCAACGCCCCGTAGGAAGATGCAATCTTGTATATAGGAGCTATAACGTAGTCGTATTCGGAACTCTCACCCCCAATCTTTATCTTACCGGCGTTGTCGCCCCAAGATTGAATGTAGCGGTCGTAATATGTGATAAAAATATTTCTATGCGTAGCTCCCTTAACATAGTAATCGTAAAGCATTGTACCGGTGTAGGTATACGTTCCATCTTTGGTGTGGTCGTCAGCCGTATATCCGGATGCCGTTCTTGGATCCCCCAAGCGGTAATCGTATGTTTGAGTTTCTCCCGATGAGCTTGCTATGGAGAAGGTGTTGTCAGTCGATGTAAAAGCCGAAACATGCACATCAGTGGTCTCCTTTTGGGTAAGATCTTCACTATCGTATCCATATAAATACTCATATCCGGTACTGATAGCACCGTACTTAGTCACCAAATCCTGGTATGAAAACGTACTATTGCTTCCGTAAGATGGGGTAGTAAAACCATCCAATCTTTCACTGGGTAGTCCTCTATAAAAGGAAAAATATCCTGTGTAGTCCGAATTGTTCTTAACCGCGGTATAGGTTGTTAATGCTTGAAGGAAAAAATACGCCTGATAAAGATCGCTACCGGTGGTAAGCTCATACGTTCCCTCCCCCTCCACGCGAGCGTAGTATCCATTTACGAAACAGTTGTCGGAAGGGCCATACTCTATGTACTTGGCCGGATACTGTGTAATCTTCACCGTCTGTCTCAAGTAGTTGTGCGCCTCCGAGTTTACAAGCACCAACGTATAGGTGATGGGGCGATACAGCCTAGCCGCCGTTTGGTCGATAGGTGCATGAAACGTTATGGTTCCATTGCCCGTAGGGACACCCTCCGCATCCCTATCCGTAGTGTACGTCACCGTCACGATCTCTTTCACGTTATTTGCGACCACATCGTTTTCTTTCTGCACCGTAATATCTTTTTCTCCGTACGTGGTTGTCTCCGTATACTCGTGCGTAGTCTCGTTGTAGTCCGTATTGTAGAGATAGACCAAACGCGCCGATCCATCATCGTTGGGATACTTCGTCGACTCGAAAGACACCGACGTGAGGTACACCCCCTTCAGCTCATAGCAAGAGTTGAACGCAAAGGACACATCGTCGGCATTCCACAACGTGAACGAATGGTCCTCCGCCACCAAAAAGTGGAAATCGTTTACCGTAGCACTAATCCCCAGCGCATTGCTCGTACCCCAGTCCATTATCTCGTAATCGTAGCTATCCAGTTCGAACGGCTCGTTCGGGTCGGTACTCCCCAGCATACCCACCGTCAGTTTTATGTTGTAAAAATGGTTCCGTTCCAATCGGTTCGCCTTGTCGCTGATAGACAACAAGTAATAGTAAGACTTATACGTATCCTCGCCCACCTTCTTCCACACCACCTCCAGACGGATGGAAGGCTGATTATCATCGTACTTAGACTCCCAATCCTGCGGATAAGAGTAGAAAGGCTGCTGCGTAAACACGCTGCTCCCGTCCTCCACCACATCGGTACTCTGCGAGTAGGTAGCACTCAAGTTCGTATACGTCCGCTCCGCTGCCGCCAAGGAACCGTTCAGCACCCCGTTCGTAACACTGTTGTCAAACGTCGACGTCAGCGAACTCCCCCCCGTCACCGTAGTAAGCACCGGCTCATACGTCACCTTCTTTCCCCCCTCCGTCACCTCAATGGAATTCACCACATGCGGCTCCAGCGCAATCTTCACCAACGAACGCCGCAAGGAAACCTTCGCCGACATGCTCATGGTCTGTCGGTTCAGCACCAACACACCCTCGCCATCCATCGCAAAGTCCCCCTCCGCCGGCGCCACACTGAAATCCGACGACAGCGCAATCCCCTTAAGGTCCGCCAGTGAATACTGCGTATTCTCCGCAATGCTCCCCGTAGGCACATTCGTCACCACATACATGCGGCACTGCGTCGTCGTATCCGGGAACAACGTATCCACCTCGTCGTCGCTCAGCCGCCACTGTATGCTCTTCGCATTGTAGCAATCCGCCGTCACCGTGCGCGCCATCACCGAAGCCTTCGTCGTGTCCGTATAGAAAAACAAATAGATAGTACCCATGTAGTACTCCGGGTCCCCCAGTTCCACGCTCTCCCCCGCACGCGTACGCTCCATACCGCCACTCAGCAGCGATATGCACACCGCACCCCGTCCGGTCGCCTCCCCGCCATCGAGCTCCTCGCCCGTGCAAGCACAGAAGAGTACCATCAGTACCCATACCATATAGAGAGCTATCTTCTTCATCGTCCGTTCCTTTTAGATAGTTTGTACCACCGTCCAGCCACTCAAGTTGTCCACCTTGCGCGTGCTACCATCCTTATACTCTATGTAGAACGTAAGGTTGGCCTTGTGCTGTATGGTGTTGTCCTCCTTCACCGCCTTCACCCATATCACCGAAGCCGTTTTGCCATCCACCTCGCCCGACACCGTGTTGCCGAGCTCCTCTCCATCCTCGTCCACAAACACAAATGTGTGATATTCGTCGGATGTAAGTGTAGCATACCACGTCACCCCCTTGGGCGACAAAATGGTGAACCGCCCCTCGGCCGCCACGCCACTCAGCAGCGTCACCGTCTGTTCGTTGACCGAAGAACACGAACTCCACGAAAGCGTAGAACCGGATATCTGCTCCGTAAAGTCCCACGTAATATCCTCCGTCGTCCAGTCGTCCACCTTCAGGTCTATGTCCAGTCCACGCCCCACCCCCGTTATGGTGAAGTCGTAGAGATGGTTGCGCATCAAGTCGGTATACAGCGCCCCCGTGGTGTAGTCCTTGAACGCCACGGTGTGCACCGTAGAGCTTGTTCCTTTGTTTAGGTTGAGTGTGAGATAGATAGGAGCCTCCGCACTGTTGGTGTATTCCGGGAAATACCCAATCCACGCCGCCGCTTGTGCATCGCCCGGCTCCTGCAAGAAAGTTTGAGTAAGCCCCGTCTCCGTCTCCCCCGTGTAGGGGTGGAACCCATAGAGCTTTTGTGCATTGTTGTCCTTGAGCAAGTAGAGATCCTCCGTCGTCTCCACCAAGTCGTAGCCGTTAGGGTACACATAACCCCAGCTCACGGCAGGATGCAGCACCACGTTGCTCAGAGTATATTTTTTACGCATCTCATCGTTCAGTTTCACCCTGCACTTGGCAGCGGCACGCAAGAGCGCAACCTCGACAGATGCTTGTTCTCGTGTGGTTTTATCGAGTGTAAAGGACCCCACCCCCCACATGGGTATGTAGAGCGAGCCCTCCTCCGTGTTGTTACAGGGCAAGTCGCTCAGTCCAAACGTGTTGGTAGATGCATTGGCCGTAACCATGCAGCGCAGCGTAGTCCCGTTGTCCAGTCCGTCGAACGCCGACCGGTTGGCACATCCATAGTACGTATACGTATTGCCGCTCTCATCCTTCACGCACGTGAGCGGAGTGACATCCGTCAGCACCTTCTTTCCCGTGTTGTCGGTCACCTGTATCTTCACCGTCTGCGTAGCTATAGCAGCATCGTAGTAGATAGAATCTTTGTTGTATTCATCGCCCCAGGTAGGCCCCTCGGTCACGGTAGCATCGTCCGCATTGTCGCTACGCGTGCCCCCCTCGTAGACCGAGAGTTTGAAGGCCACCGTAACCACATCTCCCGATTCCCACTCATCGTTCTCCGCGTGGGTAGAGCAAGCCGCCAAGCCAAGCAAGGCTGCAAAAGTAAGTAGGGTAGTATAAGATGAATACATGCGCATTTATTTTATGTAAACCTTCCCCGGCGCCTACAAGAGGCGTCGAGGAAGGAGAGAAAGTATTTTTGATTGGTTAAATCCTATTATTCAAGAGTCACGTTCTGTTCCACCACTCTCCAACCCAATACATGGATTTTAGCATCCAAGTACCAGTTGTTGTCCTCCGGCTTGATGGGGTCGAAGCTGACGGTAGTATCGTACACCGGAGTGCCCAGACCGTTGACGCCGGATACGGTGAGCTGATACCAGTGGTTACGTACTATGGCCGGAACGGTAGTAGTACCTGCTGTCGGGTGCTTAATCTGGGTGAAGTAGTAGCAGTAACCATCCTTCCAGATCTGAGCCTTAGGAACAGATTTCAGAACCTCTGTTACGGTAGTGCTTTCGGCAGCAGTACTTTCTCCGAGAGTACTGTTGTAGGTATCCTCCTTAGCATACGGAAGACCGGTCTCCTTGTTGTACCAAACCTTCGCTTTACCGGTGGTACTCAGTACGGGAGCCACGTTGTAGGTCTCACCCTTGTACACATTGTCGCAAGAGAAATCTATGTCGGCTTCCGTAATAGCGGTGTAGGTGTAGCCGGTAACGGTTTCACCATCCTTTACCTCCGCACGAGTGTACAACTTGTTGGCAAGCACCTTGGTGATAGACGCCTTCAGCTGTGCCTCGGTGTAGTACTTAGACAACCAGCGAGCTATGGTAACAGGTTCGTTGTTGTTGCTTGCATCTACCACCTGTGCCGCATAGACTATGCTCGTATGGTTATCCAAGCTCACATTGCTTGCGTTTACCTCATCGGCCAGAGTGTTCTCGAAGGGATACTCTATATCCTCCTTGGCATCGGACGTAATCTTCTTATTCGTAGCATTGTACTTCGTGATGTCGTTGAAAGACACTGTTGTAGTACCAATCTCGGTAGCGCCACTCGGGTCTGCCTCTTTGCTAGCATCCATAGCAGCCCAGTAAGAACGATGGTTGTCGGTGCTATACCAATCGTTCCAGTTTGTAGGCCAGTAGTAGTGATTGCTAGTGCTAGCCGGGTCTATGTTCTTAATAAGACTCGTAGCCTTGGCCGTGTTGAAGAGTTTCCACCCCAAGAATTTTACCTTCAAGTTGGAGTAAGTTGTGGTCGTTGTACCACCGTCAAGGGTAATAGAAAGAGCGTTGGTACCCTCGCTATCCTTTATATTAGACTCCTCCGTGTTGTTGGTAACCTTAGCAACCACGCGCTCCACGTATATTTGTACCGGTGAGCTTTCTGCTGCATCGGCACTTGTAGCTATGTTCTCCGGGAGAATGGTTGTAGCATATACCAAGTCGCCACCGCTGTTCTTGTAAGCAGAGTTGCTCATGGTGAAGTAACTTGTGGTAGAAAGGTTCTTATCCTCCTCAGAACCCGTCGTGATGTCCAGCGTCTTGTAGTC
Organism: uncultured Bacteroidaceae bacterium; assembly: GCA_964623295.1. GTDB lineage: Bacteria > Bacteroidota > Bacteroidia > Bacteroidales > Bacteroidaceae > CAZUTW01. The sequence continues at coordinate 41,463 of CAZUTW010000005.1, forward strand.
TATGCTCTTTTTACGCAGCTCGTCCAAGGAGTAGTTAGAAGGAGTAGGAGAAGCGCCGTTGTTTACAACAGCCACAACCTTAGAAGGGGTATCACCCGATTTGTTCTCCAGAACAATCAAGATAGAAGAGGTAGCTTCTGTTTCGCTGGTCGTCATTGTCACCGTGCGGTCTGCGGTAGGAGTGGTTTCTTCGGAGGTATTGGAGCTTGCGGCGCCTTCTCTTCTGGGAGCAGTAGTGTCTGCTTCTTTGTCCTCGCTATCACCCTCTTCAGCCTCTTTAGTCTCTTCCGTTGCTACCACCTTGTGTCTATCTTCGGTGTTGGCATCGTAGACGTAGACATCGGTTCCGGTGACATAGCTTTTGTCGCCGCTCACCTTGAACGGGTTTCCGCTCGCGTCAAAGAAATAGAATACGATGTTGCTGGCATCGGCAATGGCGTACTCGTCGGCAGTTCCCAAATTGTAGCCGTTTGCCTTTGCATCGGCAGTTTCTTTTGCGCGAGTTTCACCTGCGCGAGTAGATTGTTCGTTGGCAACCAAGCTGATTGCCATGTAGCGGGCATTTTCGTTTATGTCCTTCGATCCGTTGGTTAGAGTGATGCTGTCATCACTTGAGCAAGCCGCCATCATCATGACGGGGAGCCCATAAATTAATAGTTGTTTTCTCATGCCTAGAATGAGTTTAAAATTAGTATATAATTTCAGTTTAATCCTATTTCCGTTTCAGTTCAATCCTATTTTAGTTCCGTTCAATCCTTACTATGTCGCGTTTTCCGTCCGTTTCTCATCGTTCTGCGCTGCAAATATAGAAAAACACTTACAAAGATGCAAGAAAATATGGAAAAAAGTGATAAAAAAGTAGTAAAATAAATATTTATACGTTATTTAAATACTGCAAAAAGAAGTTTCCGAGTGTTATGCCTGTAGAAAGAAACCGGCACCTTCTGCCGACGCCTTCCTTTTGTAAAGAAATAGTCGGTAGAAGAGATGTGTCGATTCGCTTCATGGTAGATTTGTATATCTTTTGTTCCCATATTCGTAGCTGTTTATTCCATCGTATCGTTGTTGAGTACTATGCGCCAATCGTTGATGATGATCACCGAAGACACCCACTTGCCCTCCTGCAAGAAGAAAGTCATGTTGTAGTCGCCCTGCCGGTCCAAGTACTCCTGGTCGCCCGCATCGCGCCCCATCATGCTGCGCACCAGCAGCGCATAATCTATAATAGGTATACTCAGTATGGTACTCCCATCGCTCGTTTTCCTCACCGTCAGCATGGGGCGCGTGTAGTTCGGTTGCCCCGTGTCCTGTATCAAACGCGAAGTAGAGAGGTGCGCCACCACCGCCGAGTTGTCGGTAGCCTGCACATCCCACGTTTTGTACACAAAAGGCGTCTCGTCCGCGAGCAGCGAGTTGTCGTAGTTCAAGTGTCCGTTGTCCGCCTCTATGGTAAATTCGTAGTCGTCCGGGTTCAGCGGATCACCGCTCAACTGCTGCAGCAATACCGATATATCTTTCGTATCCTTCGTGAGTTGCATCTCGTAGTGATACTCTCCGCCCTCCTCATCTTTGGGCAGCGTCACCTGCGCCATGGAGTGGAACAGCGGGTAGAGACGCTTGTTCACCACATCCCCATCGTCGTCGCGGCTCGTGCGCGTGAGTCGGCACGTAAGCTCCTCCAGTGTCGAAGCCCCCGTCGTCAGTGTAGGGATAGAGAACGAAGTATTATCTTTTATGTCGCCCCAAGCCACCAGAGTGTACGTACCCGGTTTCAGTTCGCTTATATCCATCTCGTACGGGTGGTTCCCCGGATGAATAGTGCTCCCCGCCTCCGTTTTGCTCCACACGAGTGTCCCCTCGCTGTCGAAGGCAAAGAGCGAAACCGAGTTCACCTCCGCATCGAAAGCATCGGCATAGTTCAGGTTCATGTCATCGATAAAACGCACGGCATAGGTAGGTGCACAATCTCCCGCATCATCGTAGATGGTGTTGCACGAAAGGAGGAAACAGCTGAGTACACCCAGCAATCCGTTTCCCGTTACACGTCCGATATTTTTCATAGGCTTCATAACTCGTTTAATCCGTATAATCCAAAAGTTCGGGTAGTTCCATGGCGTGTAAAACACGAAAACTCCTGTGCAAATATAAACAAAATTTCAAAAAGAATGTAACAAAAGTAAGTTTTTTTGCTCTTTTGTGCCAAAAAAGACTCATTTTTGCGCTTTAGCAAAAGAATTTACATCCGGAAGGAAGGAAAAAGTACGTTTTTAGAGCCTCTTTACTCCACAAAGAGCACAAAAACACCCACCCACCACCATAAAAACCTCATGGCGTATTGTTTCTTTAAAGAAAAGGTTGTATCTTTGCGTTTGGTAAAACAGAATAGATATGTCACGCGAGGAACATAATAAGATAAATTACGTAGTAGCACTTATTGCAGAGTTTGCCGAAGCGCACAACCTTAGCAAGAAGGATGCGCTGAACTATGTCATGCAGCACAAAGGGATGGAATACATCCTTAAGTTCTACGAAGTTCTCCACACCCTCTCCTTCCGAGAGGTAGTAAGCGATGTCACAACCATTTGTGCCGGAAACGGCGGAAAGATAATAAGTAATAATGAAACTCTATCACGGCTCTAACGTAGAAATTCAAGAACCCAATTTGGAATACTCAAAACCCTTGAAGGATTTTGGACGAGGATTCTATCTGTCTGATGTAAAGGAACAAGCAAGAATACAAGCGGAACGTAGAACAGCTATGGCAAAGATCGGACGTCCTACCATATCATGTTTCGAATTCGATGACAGTGTAATGAGTTCTATGGAACTAAAGGTAAAAAAGTTTGAGGACTATAGCGAAGAATGGGCTTTGTTTGTCTTACAGAACAGAAGCGAAAGTTTTCCGCAACCGTCACACAGCTACGACATCGTATATGGACCTATAGCAGACGATGGCGTAACGTATCAGTTGCGTAGATATGAGCGTGGTGCTATATCCCTTCAGGATCTTATTCGCGAATTACGATTTGCAAGGGGTATAACTTTTCAATATTTTTTCGGTACGGATTTAGCTCTAAAAAAGATAAAATACTATGAAACTGAGTACTAGCCAAATAGAAATGATGCAGGAAGATATGACTGCCGAACTAATCAAACGATTGATGAAAACGCGTAATATGTCCATAGAGGAAGCCTTTAGGACTCTGTATAACAGTAGAACTTATGAGGCGCTCCAACGTCCGGAAACCGGACTTTATTTCCAGTCTCCCGGATACGTTTACGCATACCTTGAAGAGGAACTGAACTGAGGTCCGTTATTAGATAGATAGATTAATCAATCACCTTTTCGCTCCCACGCATCTATGGTGCGTGTCTCGGAGGAGAAGTTTACGCCAAGCTTTATGATTTCTCTGCCATCCGTAGCGTAGGGGGCGGCATACTGTTTCGCCTCTATCTGCTCCAGTGCCACCTGCGGAGTGGAATCGAACTTCACCTCTATGATGTAGATGTACTTGCGAGTCTTCACCACTATGTCCGGTTTGCCCACAGCCTGCTGCACCTCGGCCCAAGCATCGTCGTGCAGCATACGGAATACGATAAACAACTGCTTGTGGTAATAGGTCTCTCGCGCCCGTATATCCTGCAAGGAAGACTCCTCGCCCTGCATCACGGGGATGCCTGCCAGGAAGGAACGTACCAGGCTCAGTGCCGTATCGTAATCGCCGTCGTCGAAGGCCAGGGAGATGTCCGTAGCTACATTGTACACCTTGTCGGAATCCATTGCGGTGTACAAGGGGATTAGGTTCTTCAACAGCCCTATACGTACCTCGGCGTTCGGAACGCCAAGGATATATTTATCCCCCCTTCCCG
>CAZUTW010000006.1:0-44577 GCA_964623295.1 uncultured Bacteroidaceae bacterium
GCTAAGTGGCAGAGCGAACGTACGTTGGTGAACCAAATCCAACAGCACAAGCAGGAGATTGAGAACCTGAAGTTGGAGGCTGAACGTGCAGAGCGCGAGGGCAACTACGGACGTGTGGCCGAGATACGTTATGGCAAACTGAAGGAGCTGGAGAGTAAGATTCAAGAAATTGAAGTCCAACTCAAGAGTACACAAGGCGGTGAGGCCATGATAAAAGAGGAGGTTACGGCCGAGGATATTGCCGATGTCGTAAGTCGCTGGACGGGTATCCCGGTGAGCAAGATGTTGCAGAGCGAACGTGATAAATTGTTGCACTTGGAGGATGAGTTGCACAAACGCGTCATAGGTCAGGATGAGGCTATTACGGCTGTATGCGATGCCGTTCGTCGTAGTCGTGCCGGATTGCAGGACCCGAAGCGTCCTATCGGAAGTTTCATCTTCTTGGGTACCACGGGTGTAGGTAAGACCGAGTTGGCCAAGGCGTTGGCTGCCTATCTGTTCGACGATGAGAACCTCATGACGCGTATCGATATGAGTGAGTATCAGGAGAAATTCAGTGTGACTCGACTTATAGGAGCGCCTCCGGGATACGTGGGCTATGATGAGGGCGGTCAGCTTACCGAGGCGGTACGTCGTAAACCTTACTCCGTAGTGCTGTTCGATGAGATTGAAAAGGCGCATCCTGACGTCTTCAATACCCTCCTGCAAGTACTCGATGATGGTCGTCTTACCGATAATAAGGGGCGTGTGGTAAACTTCAAGAATACCATCATTATTCTTACCAGCAACCTGGGTAGTAGCTACATACAAGGTTGCGTAGAGGAGATGTACAAGAAGGAATCCGAGATGACAGGCAGTACCGAAGCGTTCGAGGCACAGTGGCTGGACGAGACACGCGAGGAGGTGATGCAGATGCTCAAAAAGACCATTCGTCCGGAGTTCTTGAACCGTATCGATGAAACCATCATGTTCTTGCCGCTCAAGAAGGCGGAGATTCGCAAGGTGGTAGAGATACAGATTCACAACATCCAGCAGATGTTGACCGACAATGGTGTCACCCTGCAGCTTACCGATGCAGCACTGGACTATCTGGCCGATGTCGGTTACAATCCGGAGTTTGGCGCTCGTCCGGTAAAACGTGCCATACAGCGTTACTTGTTGAACGACTTGAGCAAGACGTTGTTGGGTGCGAGTGTGGACAAAACACGCCCCATCTTGGTGGATTGCAAGGACAATCACCTTGTCTTTACCAATGCATAAAGTTTAGTTAGTGATTCATATAACCCAAGAAAGCGGTCGGAGAGGATGCCGAGAAGCATCTTCCTCCGGCCGCTTTTATTGTATATCTACATGTGCTATGTGGGCAAATTTTATACGCAAACCTATCGTAATCTCGTGATTTTTCTCTAAATTTGCAGCCTAAAAGAAAGAACATGGATACGAATTTGAAGATTGCAGTGCTGCTCTCCGGTGGAGTGGATAGTTGTGTGGTGGTACATCTATTGTGTGAACAGGGATACCGGCCGCACCTCTTCTATATATATATAGGTGCCGATGAGGAGATGCAAGAAACATCTTGTACCGCCGAGGACGATATCCTTGTATGCAAAATGATGGCAAAGAGGTATGATTTACCTTTTGAGATTGTCAATCTCCACAAAGAATATCACACCCAGGTGGTGGGATACATGATGGAACAAGCACGCAAGGGCTTCACTCCCAATTCCGATGTTATGTGCAATAGACTCATCAAGTTCGGTTGTTTCGAAGAGAAGGTGGGGCATAACTACGATCGTATAGCTACCGGCCATTATGCTCGTACGGTGGAGCGCGATGGTTTTACGTGGTTGGCTACGGCTGCCGATCGCTTCAAGGATCAAACAGATTTCCTTTGTCGTGTCAAGATATCTCCCTCACGCATGATGTTCCCCATCGGACATCTCACCAAAGATCAAGTGCGTGCTGTGGCCGAAGAGGCTCGTATTCCATCGGCCAATCGTCCCGATAGTCAAGGTATCTGCTTTTTAGGGAAGGTGAAGTTTGCCGACCTCATAGAACAACATCTCGGCGAACGCCCCGGTAAACTTATAGAGTATGAGACAGGCAAGGTCTTGGGAAAACATCGTGGATACTGGTTCTACACCATAGGACAGCGCAAAGGTATCTATCTAAGTGGTGGTCCATGGTTTGTGGTTAAGAAAGACATAAAGCACAACATCGTCTTTATCTCCAAGGGAAAGGAATCTTTTGCTCGTTTCTCCACGGAGATACCCCTCTATGACCTCCTTCCTTTGGGTCCGGAAGACATACTCCAACGGATAGATGGGAAACGAATCTCTTTTAAGATACGTCATATACAGCACTTTACGTTCGGAATATTTCAACTACTGCCCGATGGACAGGCCGTGATACACAGTGAAAGTGAGATACACGGAGTAGCACCGGGACAGTTCTGTACCATCTACGATGCCGAACAAGAACTCTGTCTGGGTAGTGGGGAGATACGCATGGAGTAGTTGATGTGAAGAACAATAAATTATTCTTTCTCCGCAAAAAAGCCGAGAATAGGTGGACTTATATCACTTTTTTTGCTTAATTTTGCGGAACGATTCAAGGATTGAAGAACAAAAAATAATACAGATATAAAAGGTATGGCAAAAAAAGATACAGATAACCTCGCTGAAGGAGGAATGAGCGACAAGATGAAGGCCTTGCAAGAGGCCATGGCTGGTATAGAAAAGGCCATGGGCAAGGGTGCCATCATGCGTATGGGCGATGAGAAGGTGGACAATGTGGAGGTAATTCCTACCGGTTCCCTTGGTTTGGACATAGCGCTGGGTGTGGGCGGTTACCCGAGAGGACGTATTGTGGAAATTTATGGTCCGGAAAGTTCCGGTAAGACCACCTTGGCTATTCACGCTATCGCCGAAGCACAGAAAGCCGGTGGTGTGGCTGCCTTTATCGATGCGGAACATGCTTTCGACCGTTTCTATGCAAAGCGTCTGGGTGTGGATGTAGACAATCTTTACATCTCTCAACCCGACAATGGTGAGCAGGCTCTGGAGATTGCCGACAGACTTATCTGCTCTTCGGCTATCGATATCATTGTGATAGACTCTGTAGCAGCTCTTACTCCGAAAGCGGAGATTGAGGGCGACATGGGCGATAACAAGGTGGGTTTGCAGGCTCGACTTATGTCCCAGGCGCTTCGTAAACTTACGGCCAATATCAACAAAACCAAGACAACTTGTATTTTTATCAATCAGTTGCGTGAGAAGATTGGTGTCATGTTCGGTAATCCGGAGACAACCACCGGTGGTAACGCACTGAAGTTCTATGCAAGTATTCGTCTAGACATCCGCCGTGTTACCAGCATAAAGGACGGCGATGAAATTATCGGTAATACAGTACGTGTAAAGGTGCTCAAGAACAAGGTGGCACCTCCGTTCCGCAAGGCTGAGTTCGATATCATGTTCGGAGAGGGCATTAGCCGTTTCGGTGAAATCATGAAGTTGGCTATCGATATGGATATTATCAAGAAGAGCGGTTCTTGGTTTAGTTACAACGATACTAAGATTGGTCAGGGTGCCGATGCCGTTAAGAAGATGCTCCTGGACAATCCTGAGTTGACCGAAGAATTGGAAGCTCGTATCAAAGACAAACTCAAAGAAACTCCCGAGGAGTAAATCCTACTAAGGTCTTAACAGATAAAAGAGATGCCCCAACAAGTTCGTACTCGTTGGGGCATCTCTTTTATCAATCACTCTCCTTGTTCAGTATCGAACCGGTAGGGTCGCCCGGAACGGGATTGTTCATCCACCGACGAATGGATGCCATACGAGGAATGAGGCGTGTCACGCTATTGCGATACGTCATAAGCATGATGAACAATATACACACTACTCCGAAGATAGCCAAATAGCCATAGCATTCCTTCAGCGTCAACATCACCGTTTGGCGAGATACTTCGGTAAGCGTTTCGCTCCACGAAGGCATGTCGAACGGAAGTAACGTACCATCTATGTTGTCGGATGCGTATACGCTGTTTTTGACAGCCGCCCAGTTGTAAAGACGCTGTACAATAGCCGCTCCCGCTACATTGCCTATGCCGCAGCGAGAGAAACCTATGGCACACAGTCCCGGAAAGAAGTAGGAGAAGGGAACACTCTGCGATATAAATACATTGGACATGATACCAATCATTATTTCCGATACACCTACAGCCACAAGTGGTAGATAAAAAGCCTCTTTATTTGTCTCACCGTCAATGAGGAAGTACATGGCTGTAATGTAATATACCAACATGCCAAAGGCAAATACCATGTACTGCTTTACGTTCCAGTGCCACTTTACACGACAGTAAAAGGAGAAAATTGCTCCCAAGACAATACCGTATAGAATAGGGTAGTTGAGCGAGATGATATTCAGTGAATCGTACTCCAAAACCGCACTTAAGTAGATGGATTGCAGTAGGCGAGGGGCCGATTGCAAGATGGAGGCCGCAAAGAGCCAAAAGATTACCTTCCACACAGCACTAAAACCGAAAATCTTAAGATCTAGGTAAGGCTTTTCGTGGAAGTGCGAGCGACACCATCCCAAAATGAAAAATGCGATACACAGTGCCGATACGGCCCAAATACGCGGACCGCGCCACCATTCGTAGTGTTCGCCATAACAGAATACCCACATGCCGGAGATGAGAAAACCGCTCCAACATACAAAACCGATATAGTCCAATCCCTTAAGCGGTAAGTATGGTCCCGGACGGTGGTCGGGTTTCATGAGAAAATATACCAATCCAACGTGTATCAGTAGCAATGCAATGACAAACAGATTCATCAATCGCCAGTTACCATAGTACGTAAGGTAGGCTGTGGTAAGTCCCGAAAGGTACGTTCCACCAACCACCAAAAGATACACTACCGGAAAGAAAACATTGTAATTACGTGCCGGAGTTACAATAAGTCGGAAGTTGCTGGTACACCCGAACATGCCCAACATCTTGAAAAATCCCGCCGCAAAACTTGCCATCCATACCACCCAAGGTATGGTAACATTCATGGTGATAGCGGTACAGAACATAAGTCCCACCGCCCCCACAAAGAACATCTCGCGTGTGCACAATGCAAACTTGATACGGTACATCACCGGAAAGCACACGGTGATGCCGGCAATCATGCAGTAGCCCGCCATCTGAACATCCTCGTTCAAGAACGATATCTCGCTCACCATCTGGTTCATGGAGGAGAGGTTGATGCTACCCGCATATTGATAGAGCAGGCCGTAGAGCAGAATGAGCCACACACGTAGTGCGTGAGGAACCCAATCGTGATACATGAGCAACTGGCGTGCTTGTATCACGGAGTGTCCCGATTGATACGTCGTTTTACGCATGTTCTTCTCCTTAGTCCTCAATCATTTCGCATTCTACGTTCAGTCCTGCACGCAGGCGACGCATGTTCTTGGGTTGATTCTCCTTAGTAAAACGAATCTTTACCGGCAGGCGTTGTTCCACTTTTACGAAGTTACCCGTAGCATTGTTCTGCGGAACAAGAGAGTATTGAGCTCCCGTTGCATTGGAGATAGCCTCGATGACGCCCACGTACTCAACATCGGGGATAGCATCTACGGATATACGTACACGGTCGCCAATCTTCATTTTTGACGTTTGGGTTTCCTTATAGTTTGCTATGACCCATACATCGTTTTCGTCTACAATAGAAAGCAGTGTCTGTCCCGGTTGCACCAACTGACCCACCTGCAGGTTGAGGCGCGACGTATAACCATCGGCAGGTGCGGTAATTACCGTGTAGGATAGGTTGAGTTCAGCAAGTTTCACGTTGGCTCTCGCCACCTCTATATTGGCGTCGTTTTGTCCTAACTGTTGCGCCTTCTCGTCCTTGGTACGCACGGTTGTCTGCTTTTGTTGACAGAGCATGTCATACTTTGCCTTTAGCGTTTCGTACTTAGTGCGCGCATCGTCGTACTGCTTGGCCGTTACCGCCTTATCTGCCAAGAGGGATTCGTAGCGTTCCAAGTCGCGTGCAGCATTTTGCATCTCGGCACGTGTCCCCTCGATAGATGCTTCGTTGGCACTTATCTGGCTCGCCGTAGTGGAGATAGACGCGTTGACCGTCGATTTTCCGGACACGGCATTCTGCACCTGTGCATGTGCTTGTGCCAAAGCCAAAGCATATTCTGTATCGTCCAGGACTAGCAAGGTATCGCCTTTGTGCACAAAGGAGTATTCTTTGAAACGAATCTCTTTGATGTATCCCTGCACACGCGCATTGATAGGAACAATCTGACGACGCACTTGAGCATTGTCGGTAAAGGTAGTTACGTTGAACTTGATGAATTCTGCAGCAATCCACCAGAGTCCTCCGGCAAGAATTACAAGTACGCAGATATTTTGGAGCAATCTTCTTGTTTTACGATTCATAATTTATAGGTGTAATTAAATGGTTCCGGAAAGATATTTAAGTTGAAAGTAGTAATAGAGCACATCTACTTGTGCATTCACCAAACGCATTTCGGCATCGAGTTTGGAAGCCGATGCATCGAGCATGTCGGTGAGCAAGGAGAGATCGTTGTTGTAGCGACGTTCTACGATACGATAGTTTTCCGATGCCAACTCTACATTCTTCTTTTGTGTAGTAACATGTTCTATAGCTTCCATGTAACTCTTGTAGGCACGGTCTAAACTACGGTCGTTGGCCTCCTCTTGCGCGGTACGAGCCTCGTTGTGACGTTCGTTCTCGAGGCGCACGGCCTGCAACCTGTGATGACTCTTATAGAAAGCCGAAGGTGTGAAGGATAAGTTTAGTCCAACAAACCAACGAGCCGAGTTCTTGTTGAGAACAGGCGTATGTGTGGTGATGGGAGCAGCCATAGTAGCACCCGCGTTGACGCCTATTTTGGGGAGAGTTTCACTTTTAACAAGTTTCTGCTGTGCCGAGTTCTCTTGGGTGAGCAGGTCGTACTTTTTGAGCGTCGGCGATTCTTGTCTGCTCAGTGCCATCCAGTCGGAGAGTGGAGCGGCAGATAGATTGATACGTGCTAGGTCTATGGTAGGAACAATCGTATCGCAATTTTCTATATGCAGATAACTTATTAAATTGTAATTGAGGTTTTTTATTGTGTTGAGTATGGTGAGTCTATCGTATTTTAGGTTGGAGAGCGTAAGGTCGTAGCGCGTTACATCGTTGCCAAGAACAAGTCCTTGGTTGGCGCGTGCATTCATTTCCTCTATCAGCTCTCGGGTGATGCGTATATTCTCATCGTACACACCGAGTAGGTTGCGGTTCTTGAAAAGTTCCAGATAGCATTGTATGATGCGCATCTTCATCTGGTCCTCTACCTGTGCGGCAGAGTTTTGTGTCAGATGGGTTTGTGCCTCGGCACGTTGCGTCTTTGCGGTGAGTTCTCCGCCGGTGTATATAGACTGTTTTACGGATACAGCGAAGCTATTGCCCCAATGTGACATGGGGGTGCGTGTAGCATGGGTAAAGTCGCGGTCCAATACGTAGGTGTTGCCTATAAAATCACCTTCCATCGATACACCTATATCGGGGAGTAAGTTGTCTTTTTCTGCTTGTTGACGTAGTGTGGATATCGTTACGTCTTTGCGTGCAAGTTGTACTTCGCTATTTGTCTTCTCCACTTGCAGGAAGAGTTCTTCGATGGTGAGTGTGCGCGATTGGGCGTACCCCATAGCGGCGCACCCCATCAGTACAGACATCATCGGCATTGCTTTGTGCCAATTATTCATTCGTCTTTTTATGTTTTTTATTTTGTTATCCCGGTTTCCGGCTGCAAAGGTACAACTTTTTTTCGGATTGGCATAGAGGTTGCTCTGTGTTTCTTCGGTTTGGTTCAAGGAAGTGTATACACAACCATTATCAAAAAAGCCTCTCGAAAGGGAGAGGCTTTTAATGTTATTCCATTGTTACTTCCAATGGTTGTTTCAGTTGATCGGCATAACCGTTAAGGAGCGTCTGCCACACAGCCATGGTGGGGACATCGTACTTGCTCCAAGCCGTACCGAAGTAGTAGGTGACAGGTTGACCGGGAGTATACGTCTTCTTACCCAATACGTGACCTACGCCCCCCGCCTTCTTCTCCTTGAGTGCTACATACTGCAATTCCGCATCGTTCTCCGGGAAGAGAACACCCACGTACAATTCACCGTTCTGTCCAAGCGGAGTATCCAGCGCATCGGCATACGCCACGTAGCCCTTCTCCTTATTTATTATATAAGAAGAAGGAGCACTCTCGTGAACAACAATGCCTGCAGCCATATCGCGATTACTGCTCAAAGCACTATAATCTACCGTACAAGAAGCCAAGTGACTACCACGATTCTGAGAGATGAGGCGCGTTTCCACTACGTTCTTGTCCGCACCCTTATCCTGAGCATACATCACCTCGCGCACCGTAAAACGCAACGGACCATTCTCCAAAATCTCTGCTTTCTCGTAAACATCCGGCAACAACAAATCATCGCCATCCAACAGAGCCGGAGCACCCGCTCCCAAGGTTCCGCCAACGGTGTAAGCATCCATGCCCAATCCTTTGTCTCGGTGATAGGTATAAACATCGCGGTGTATCTGACTCCATTCACCGCCACGTCCCTGCTTCTTGAGCGATTCGTTTACACCATAGCTAGTGAGTTCGTTGTGGTACAAATCGTCCTGCACCGGAGCCGAGATGTTCTTGCAGAAGATGTCGAAACCCGTCACTCCCTTGTTGTGCATTTTGGGACCGTAGAAACGCCATGCGTTGCGGTCGTTCTCCCAAGTAAGATCGTCTTCGCGATTGGGATAGATTCGACCGTTACAGTCTAGACGATAAGCCTTCGGCTCACCCGTTATCACGGTGAAGGATGCAGAAGACTGCGGACGAACAAATACCTGTACCAACACCTTGCCATCGGAAGTCAGTTGATAAGGAACCTCCACCTTGTCGCCATCCAAAACCAAGAACTGGCGTCCACCGGAGATACCCAACTTCTTGAATACCGTAGCCGCTTCCAACTCTATCACATCGTTGCGGTTGTCATCGGTAGTATTCTTCACTGTGAAACCGAAACTCTTGCTATTCTGTGCAATACGCGGAGCGCCCGGACGTGTTTCCAAAGATGCTGTTCCATCTACGTAACGAACACGTTCGCATGCAGCCAACAACCATGCACCAGTACCAAAAGGAGCCTGACTATGAGCATCGACAATCTTGGTCGGATCCGGTTTCTCGCCGATAGGCTGTACGTATCCCACGCTACCATCCTCTTGTAGTGCTACGGTAGCAAGGTAGTTCCAAGCCTTCTCGATAACATTGCTATAGGTGGCCTTGTCCAGATAGCCATGGTTTACGCCCCACTCCAGGCCATAGCAAAAGAAAGCCGTACCCGAAGTTTCCGGACCCGGAGCATCGCCCTCACAGAGCATGGAACGACTCCAGTATCCGCCTGCCTGCTGACAACGAGCCACACCCTCGGCCAATTCCTTAAATCGGGTCACAAAAATCTCACGGTTCTTATAATCGGTAGGCATATCCGCCAGCACTTTCGCTAAGCCGGCCAGAACCCATCCATCGCCACGTGCCCAGAAACTCTTACCACCATTGCAGGAGGTCTTCACCTTAGGCCATATATACTTTCCGTCGCGATAGTAAAGTTGGTCCTCTTTGTCCCACATCAGTGAATCGCTCCAGAGAAAGTTCTCGTAGAGCTTATCCAAATACATCTCATCGCCTGTGAGCTTATACATCTTGGTCATGACCGGCATCACCATGTAGAGCGCATCGGCCCACCACCAAAACTTATTATCCTCTATCTGACACTCATACGCCATCACCTCCTTGGCGCGTGCCACTTTGTAGGCCTCCGGTACCAAGTTGTACATGTCTATGTACGTCTGGAAACAGATTTGCCAATCGCCAAAGAGCACAAAGTCGTTGCCCTCGCCATAGGTCTTGTATTTCCAGTTACGCTTGTCGTTGCTCGTGGCACCCTTCCAGTTGTTGTGGCGGCACCAGCGGTCGCTAAACTGATAGTAATCGGCTTTGCCCAACAAACGGTATGCCTCCATATTGCCTGTATAGTAGGCCGCGTTGTCCCAGAAACCACGTGTGTAGGGAGTGTTGTTGGTTTGCCAATAGCTCTGCACCTTTTCTATCTCGGCGATAGGAGCGGTGAGTGCTTTCTCGGTTTTCTTCTTTTTGGCTTGTGCTCCGGTTGCGAGCAGTAGCACCGCTACCAAGCCAATAATTAATTTTTTCATATGGTTTGTTGTATTAATGTTTTTGCTTTTGAATTTAAATACCGAAGGGGTTGATACTCTGTTGGTTCTTTTCTACGACATCGTTGATGTTGTCGTATGTACCATCTATACTGTTCAGCGTATCGGGAGCTATGGCGACCGCCGCTTTCAGGTCCTCCATACTTCCCTCCTTATCGCCCATAACCAACTTTACCGCGCCACGCATTTTGAAACCCTCGGCAAATTCCGGCATGTTTTCCAACGCATCGTCCATCACGCGGAGAGCCTCCTCGGGTTGGTTGGTCTTGAGCAACAGTTGGCAGAGATCCAAGTAACCTTTTTGGCAGAACGGATCGTTCTCCAAGATAGTCTTGAGCAGTGCACACGCCTCATCGGAGCGACCGCTGTTGGCCTGTACCTCGGCCTTCATGAGCTGTAAGTCCTCCAAGTCGTCACTCTCCATGATAGGCGCCTGGCAACACCCGCTTGTGAGCGGAGGCAATACCTCCTCGCGGTTGCCCGCAATCTCCAGATAGTGGTCTATATCTTCCTCGGCATTCTTCCAGTCGCCCATGAGCATAAACACCTCGGCACGTAACCGCAGCGATGAAAGATTGTCCGGCTGTTTGCAAAGAAGTTGAGTGAGCGATGCCACTGCCATGATAAGGTTGTTCTGCTCTTTCTGCGCCGTAGCCAACAAGAACAGAGCCTCCGGGTCTCCCCCTTGCAGCGAAAGGGCCTTCTGTGCACTCTCCTCCATGCCGCTCCACTCCTTGAGCACATACTGTACGTGCGCCATGGCAATCCACTCATCCGGGTTCTCCCGTTGGGTGGAAACAAGCGTCTCCAACTGGTCCTTGGCCAAGAGCGCTTCACCGCTGTTCAAGTATGCCTTAGCCAAGCAGCTCCGCACCTCAGCATCTTCGTGTATTTCCAAAGCACGCTGAAAACAAGCTATCGCATAGTCTGTCTTGCGGATGTTCATGGCCTTCATGCCATCCACCTTCAACGTCTCAAAGTCCTTTTCGTTCTTTTGCTCCGGAGTATCCTCGAACCCCAAGAGCGATTTAAAGAATCCCATTTTACTATATGTCTTTAATCGTTATTTTTATCATATTGCGCTATGCCTCTGCAAGCTTTATATAGATACCCTCTTGTATGATGGTACCTTCGTCCACCATTCGTCGGACGACTTGTGCAATCTCCTTGGGATGGTCAAAGCGTTGATTTGCATCATCCAACAGATGTCGTTCGTTATCGGATAACCAATGAATAATTTCTGCACGGATATCCGTTTCCGGTTGCGCCTTCTTACGCTTTTCTATGCAGACATCGCAGATGCCACAATCCTTGTCCGTGTGCTCTCCGAAATACTCCAACAGCAATCTGCTCCGGCATACGCCCTGACTCTGAGCATAGTGAATCATACCCTCTATACGCTTGGTATATTGTTCTTTGCGCTCTTCGTATACTTGTGGCGGAATCACAATCTTATCCATTTCCACCCGTCGTGATAAGTACGTAACATAAGGGCAACAGCGACGAGGTATGTAGTGTAGCACCCGTGCACGTGTGAGTCGCAAGAGAGCTTGGTACACCATTGTTGCATCCATATCGCAGCTCTTGGCTATCTGCTCTTCGCGTATGGTGATATACTCTGCAAACAAACCACCGTAGATACGTAACAGACTGCGTAGAACCTTTTCGCACTCCTCATCGTATTCGTGTTGGTAGAGCTCGTTGCGTTTCATCAGAAACATGACACGAGAATTGGTCTCCTCCTCCTCGGCGTAATCTATGTATCCCGATTGCGTGAGCAACTTTAGGGCACTGTCCACTTGTACCGGAAAGTGATGAAATCGTTTACAGAACTCATCCATTTGGAATACGAAAGTTACGTTACATCCATCGCCAACCGCCATTTGGTAGTAGTAAGCCAGGTGTTCGTAAACCTCGCGTATGAATTGCTTCTCCGGATAGGTGCTCGGTATGCGCCGTAGGAGAGTGGTCTTATCCTTGCTATTAAAGAGCAGAACGGCATAAGCTTTTTCACCATCGCGCCCCGCCCGTCCGGCTTCCTGGAAATATGCCTCCGGAGAGTCGGGCGTGTGTAGATGTATCACCACACGCACATCCGGTTTGTCGATACCCATACCGAAAGCATTGGTCGCCACCATCACGCGTACCTCGCCCCGTTGCCACTGCTTGGCCCGTTCGTCTTTGGTCGCATTTGTCAGTCCTGCATGGTAGCCCGTGGCAGTTATTCCGTTGCTGTTCAGTAATTGTGCTATTCTAGAAGTCTCCTCACGGTTGCGCAGGTAGACGATAGCCGTTCCCTGTGTACGTCGCAGTATGTGGAGCATCTCCGTCTCTTTGCCTTCCGCATGTCGGACCACGTAAGCCAAATTTTTACGATGGAAGGACATGCTAAAGACGTTCTCTTCGCGGAAGGCCAACTTATCCTGTATATCCTTCACTACATCGGGCGTAGCGGTAGCGGTAAGTGCCAATACGGGAGCTCCCGGTAACAATGCACGTATCTCCGCTATCTTCAGGTAAGAAGGACGGAAATCGTATCCCCATTGAGAAATACAGTGTGCCTCGTCTACCGTAATGAAACTGATGGGGATGTGCCGCAGTTTGGTTTGGAACAGCTCCGTCCCCAATCGTTCGGGCGATACGTAGAGGAATTTATAATCACCAAAGATACAGTTCTCCAACGCGATAATGACCTCGCGCCGTGTTAGTCCCGTGTAGATGGCCGTAGCCTTAATCCCCTGGCGACGCAAGTGTTCCACTTGGTCCTTCATGAGTGCTATGAGCGGTGTCACCACAAGACAGCACCCCGGTTGTGCCATGGCCGGTACCTGGAAGGTGATAGACTTTCCACCTCCCGTAGGCATGAGCCCCAAGGTATCTCGTCCGGCACCGATGCTCTCGATGATTTCTCGTTGGATACCCCGAAAGTCGTCGTATCCCCAGTACTCCTTCAGTATGGCCTTATAGTCAGTCATCTACGGATTCCGATGGACGTATATCTTCTATTTGTAACTGTACTTCACCGCGCTTAAAGGCGTTCTCTTCGATGGTGTAAACGATATCGAAAGAGTGCTTGGTCTTGATGTAGGACGCCTGACCACTCTGTCCGAAGGCAATACCGTTCATGATATTGTTCGATTTGTGGTCTACCAACTCCAGTTTGATGTGTTCTTGCTCGCGTCCCACCACCTTGCTGGTGCCGTAGTCGTAGACACCGCAAGTGCAGAAATGCGGTTTGGGGTTCTCGGGACCAAAGGGAGCAAAGCGCTTCAAATCTTGATGTAACTTACGTGTGATGTCGCGGAAGTCGATGCGAGCATCGATATCTAGCGTAGCACACGTCTGCTCTTCGCCGATATGTGCTGCCACGTACTGCTCAAATCTACGGGCAAAGGGCTCTATATTCTCCACCTTAAGCGTTAGTCCCGCTGCATAGGTGTGTCCACCGAAGTTCTCTAGCAGATCCTCGCAACTCTTGATAGCCTGATAGATATCGAATCCTGCTACCGAACGAGCCGAACCTGTTGCCATCTCGTCGCTGCGCGTGAGAACCACTGCCGGCTTAAAATATAATTCCGTGAGTCGCGATGCAACAATACCAATCACACCTTTGTGCCACTCTTCGTTGAACACAACCACACTCTTACTGTTCTGATAACGCTCCAGTCCCGCTACTATGCGGTTGGCCTCCTCGGTCATCTGTTTGTCCAAATCCTTACGGCGGTCGTTGTACACGTCAATCTGTTCCGCCATCTGCATGGCTTTGGCCAAGTCCTTCTCCACCAACAATTCCACAGCCTCCTTTCCGTTTTGCATACGCCCGCTGGCGTTGATACGAGGGCCAATCTTATAGATGATGTCGCCCATATCCAACTCCTTCTCGTGCATGGAACAGAGTTTTATGATAGCTCGCATGCCCACGCTTGGGTTGGTGTTCAGCTGTTTCAATCCGTGGTACGCCAAGATGCGGTTCTCTCCCGTCACCGGAACGATATCGCTGGCGATGCTCACTGCGCACAAATCCAGTAACGGCATGAGTTGATTGAACTCAATTCCATTGTTTAGGGCAAACGCTTGCATGAACTTAAAGCCCACGCCGCACCCCGATAAATGAGAGAATGGATAGGTAGAATCCTTCAGCTTCGCGTTCAGTATAGCCACCGCCGGAGGTAATACTTCATCGGGCTCGTGATGATCGCAGATAATAAAATCAATCCCCTTCTCGCGCGCGTATGCGATTTCTTCTACGGCTTTTATTCCACAGTCCAGGATGATGATAAGTTTCACCCCCGTTTCGTAGGCATAGTCCACTCCCTTGAAAGACACACCATATCCTTCGTCGTAGCGATCGGGTATGTAATACTCTATGTTGGAGTAGAACTGCTGCAGAAACTTATAGACCAACGCCACGGCCGTGCAACCATCCACATCGTAGTCTCCGTAGACCATGATGCGCTCCTTGCGCCCCAACGCTTGGTTGAGACGGTCCACCGCCTTGTCCATGTCCTTCATGAGGAACGGATCGTGCAGATGGTGCATCGACGGGCGGAAGAAATGCTTTGCTTCTTCTGCCGTGGTGATGCCTCGATCCATGAGTAACTGCCCTAGAATGGGACTGATACCCAACTCTTTCGATAGTGCTTTGGTGGCATCATCCTTATGTCGTATGGGATGTATGTAGTTCCATTTGTAGTCCATTTGTTGAAATTTTCCGTAAAGTTAGCACTTTTATTGCAAAAAAAGTGCATTTTCCGCCTTTTTTTGCAGAAAATGCACCTTATTTTTCTTTGGACTTTATAATGCGATTATCGTAAAGCCCTTTTTGTTTCCGGATTATTGTATGCCCAACTTGCTCTTGATGGCTGCGGGAATAGCATCTTTGTGAACCAAGATGTTCATGGTCTTGTACTTCACGAAAGTCTTGGAAGCGTACCACTTACCATCGTACTTACCGGTCTTGCCCCAAGAGTTTTTAACCATGTAGTACTCCTTGCCGTTCTGGTCCTTTGCAATACCGTAAATCTGCATGCCATGATCGTCGGTAGTTTCCCAATTGTCGTAAGCAGCCTGACGCATCTCTTGGGTTACAGTGATTTCGTCCATAGGTTTTTGGGTGAGCTCCTCGAAGTTCTTTTTCAGAGCACGACCTGTCCAACGAGCAGCATCGGAACCTGCCTCATCGCGCACCTTCTGTACGTCCGGGCAAACGGCGATACCGTCGCGAGTGAAACCGTCTTCGCTCACGTCGCTACCCCATGCTATGGTGTAACCGGTGTTGATGGCGTTGTCCATTACCTCCATGAACTCATCGATGGGCAGGTTATAGCTCTCGGCCCAACGCCAGTTGTCCTGCACCTCTATGATGAACTTGCTATAGAAAGGATGGTGGGTAAAGGAGGTAAGAGAAACGTAATCGCTTGCCTTCAAGCCCAAAACATCGCTTACAAAAGACTTCGGGGTGTACTCCTTGCCATTGTAGTTGAACTTCTCCGGACACTCACCCAGGTAGCTATTGTAGATAGACTGCAGACCATTCTTCCATACCGGAGAAAGCTTCTGCTGGTCGCCTTTAGCCAAGGAAGCTACGTAAGACTCTGCCAACTGAGATACCTCGTTGTGGTTGGGCAGTGTGTCGCCGTAGAGTGTACCCGGCTGTGGCATGGCATCCTGCGGACAAAGACCATAGTTCTCCATGCAGTAGATAACATCGTAGAAGCTGCCGCCCTGAGAGAAAGATACATCTCCGTGCATGCGAACTGCCTTGTCTGCACGGTCCATCATAGTCTTGTTCACTACGAACATCTCGCACAAGTCGAATTCACCCTTACCTTGGCGCAATAACTCAGACTCTAAGAAACCCAAAGTGCTGAAACACCAGCAAGTACCACTCTGGTTCTGGTTCTTGACAGAGGTGATGGGATTTTCCTTAACAGTAGTAAATACGAAGCCCTCATTGGCCTTCTTCTTGCTTGTGGTCTTAGCCGATGCAAAGCCGGTGGCTACACAGCAAAGTGCAAGCATTACAATATACTTTTTCATTGTTTCTGTTATATTTTAGTAATTTTAGTTTATCTAGAAATTTGTAATCGGTTGCAAATGTACAAAAAAAATCTGACTGTGTTCTTATCGGGACACACTCTTAACACCTTTTACAGTTTTCAGTTTTTTGATGATGTCCTCCATTTTCTTTTGGTCTTCAATCATCAAGGTGAGGTGCCCGCTAAAGAGTCCGTCGTTGGAATCTATGCGGATGCTACGGAGCGTGGTCTTCTCCTCCTTACTTATAATAGAGGTGATGTTGCTGACGATGGTGATATCGTCGTTGCCTACCACGTGGAGGGTGACGGGGTACTGCTTACCGCTTTTGCCTTTGCCGGCCCAACGAGCTTTCACTATGCGATAGCCCAATCGTTCGCGCAGGTACTTGGCATTGGGACAGTCGGTGCGGTGTATGCGTATGCCTTGGCTTACGGTTACCAATCCAAACACATCGTCACCATAGATGGGGTTGCAACACTTGGAGAGAGAAAATTCCACTCCTTTCAGATTCTTGTCTATCACTAAAACATCGTCGCTGACACCGTTTTGCTTCTCGCCCTCGTGGTTGTAATCCAGATTGTAGTTCTCGGCACTCTCTACGTTGACAGTGTACTGCCCCTCCTCACGGCTTTTAAGTTGCATGTAGGTTTCCAGGACATCGTTGGGTGATATCTTTTCGTGTGCTACATCCTTGTAGAATTCCGTAGCTATCTTGTAGCCAAACTTCTTGATCGTTTGCGCAAAGATGCTCTCCTCCATCTCCACCTTACGGTTCTTGAACTTGCGTTCCAGAAGCTCCTTGGCGTAGGCGCTCTCCTTCATCTCTATTTCCTTCAGGCTCTGCCGAATTTTACTCTTAGCCTTACCTGTTGTGGTGAAATTGAGCCAGTCCTGTTTAGGCGTTTGGTTGTTGGACGTGAGAATCTCCACCTGGTCTCCACTCACCAATTTTTGTCGCAACGGTACATTCTTGTTGCCGATGCGTGCTCCCACACAGCGGTTACCTACATTGGTGTGGATGGCGTAGGCAAAGTCGAGCACCGTAGCCCCGTTGGGCAATTTAAAGAGGTCGCCTTTGGGCGTAAATACGAACACCTCGTCCTTTACCGTGTCTCGTTTAAACTGGTCCATCAAACTCAAGTCATCGTTGCACTCCAGAGCCGAACGGATATTGGCGAGCCACTCCTCAATACCCATTTCTCCCTGTTTTACACCCTTATAGCGCCAGTGTGCCGCCAATCCGTGTTCCGCAATCTCATCCATACGTTCCGTACGAATCTGTACCTCCACCCACTTCTGCTCCGGGCCGAGAACCGTGATGTGCAGCGATTCATAACCGTTGCTCTTAGGTACACTCAGCCAATCGCGCATACGTTTCGGGTTGCTTTGGTACATATCTGTAATGATAGAGAACACCTGCCAGCACTCCATCTTCTCCCGTTCCGGTGCCGAATCCAGAATGATGCGGATGGCAAAGAGATCGTATACACCCTCGAACGGACACTTTTGACGTTTCATCTTTTGCCAGATGGAGTGGATACTCTTGGTGCGTCCCTTCATGTGGAACTTCAGTCCCGCCTGTTCCAACTTCTCTCGGATAGGGGCAATGAAATTCTCTACGTAGATATCGCGTGCCCGTTTGGTGGCATTCAGCTTCTCCTTTATATGATAGTAAGCATCGTGGTCCAGATACTTGAGCGATAAGTCCTCCAATTCGCTCTTAATCTGATACAACCCCAACTTGTGTGCCAACGGAGCATACAAGTACGATGCTTCCTGTGCCAAAAGTTGTCGAGCCTCCGCATCCGGACTATCTTTTACGAGGCGCAACAAAATCAGTCGATTCGCTATCATGATAAGAATCACTCGCATGTCCTCGGCAAAGGTGATAAAAAGAGTGCGGAAATCCTCGCTCTCTATCACCGGAGACTTCTGATACAACTCGTGTACACGCGTCATACCGTGAACGATGGTCGCTACATCGGCACCGAAATCCCGTGTTACATCCTCCTCGCTCTTTGTCCCCGATAAGACTGCAAAATGAATCATATTGGCAATAACCACCTCTCGCTTCATTCCCAATTCTTTTACCAAAAGAAGTGACGTCTGTAAATCTATCAGTACCGGGTTGAACCCCACAATATCCGGTTTCTTCTCAGCCCCTGAAACGGCAGCCGTTACATACTGTTTCACCTTTTCGCAGTCCTCCGGTTCGAGCGAAGACTCTATGCGCGTAAATATATCTTTAAAGAGGCGTGTTAACTCCCCCTTCTCGTTTGCTGTGAAAAATGTATGTCCTTCCATGTTCGCTCATTATAATTTACCGTGCAAAGGTACATTTTTTTTAGGAATCCTATTGGGGTTTGCGAAAAAAAATGTAATTTTGAACCCGAAAAGGTAAAATGTAAACTAAATAACAATGATACTATCAGAAGCAGATAAGAAGCAGTTGGCCGCTAAAGGCATAACGGAAGTGCAGATTGAAGAGCAACTTAAGAAGTTCGAAACCGGATTTCCTTTCCTGAAATTGGAGGGTGCTGCCGCTATTGACAAGGGTATAGTCGCTGTGTCACAGCAGGAGGCAGATGGGTTTATAGAGGCATGGAATAGTTATAAAGCCGAAGGACGTACCATCATTAAGTTCGTTCCGGCTAGTGGAGCCGCAAGTCGTATGTTCAAGAATATGTTCGAGTTCGTAGGGGCCGATTACAATGAGCCCACTACCGATTTCGAGAAAAAATATTTTGCCAACATAGAGAAGTTCGCTTTCTACGACGACCTGAACGAAGCTTGCCGCAAGAACAACGGCAAGGATATCCCCGCACTCATTGCCGAGGGCAATTACAAAGCTGTAGCAGCCAATATGTTGCAGGCTGCAGGACTCAACTATGGACAGCTTCCTAAGGGTCTGCTTAAGTTCCACAAATATGCCGATGGAGCTCGCACTCCACTCGAGGAGCATTTGGTGGAGGCTGCCCTCTACGCTGAGAGCAATGGCAAGGCCAACGTACACTTTACCGTGAGTGCCGAGCATCGTGCTCTCTTTGAGCAGTTGGTGGCAGAGAAGGTGAAGGACTACAGCGCTAAATATAATATGGAGTACCATGTATCTTTCTCCGAGCAGAAGTCCTCTACTGATACTGTAGCAGCGGCTATGGATAACTCTCCCTTCCGCACCGATGACGGCAAGTTGCTCTTCCGTCCGGGTGGTCACGGAGCACTCATAGAGAACCTCAATGACTTGGACGGCGATGTAATCTTCATCAAGAACATCGACAACGTGGTGCCCGACAGCTTCAAGGCCGACACCATTCGATGGAAACAAGTCCTGGCCGGTATCCTTGTTACCAAACAGGCAAAAGCTTTCGATTATCTCCGTAAGTTGGAGAGCGGTTCTTATACCCATGCCGAGGTAGAAGAGATTATTCGCTTCTTGCAACAAGATTTGTGCTGCCGTAAGAGCGATATCAAGAACTTGGAAGATGCAGACCTCGTTATCTACCTGAAGCACAAACTGAATCGTCCGATGCGTGCTTGTGGTGTGGTACGCAACGTAGGTGAGCCTGGCGGTGGCCCGTTCTTAGCATACAACAGCGACGGCACCGTTTCATTGCAGATTCTAGAGAGCAGTCAGATAGACACCAACAATCCGGAGTACATGAAGATGTTTACCGAGGGTACTCACTTTAATCCGGTAGATTTGGTATGCGCTACCAAGAACTACAAGGGCGAAAAGTTCGACTTGCCTAAGTTTGTAGATCCGCAGACCGGCTTTATCTCCTATAAGAGCAAGAACGGCCGCGACCTCAAGGCTCTCGAACTTCCGGGTTTGTGGAACGGCGCCATGAGCGATTGGAACACCATTTTTGTGGAAGTGCCTCTGAGCACCTTCAATCCGGTGAAGACCGTCAACGACCTGCTTCGCGAGCAGCATCAATAAAGACAGTAGCATTGTGACATCCCGCAACTGCGGGGTGTCACTTTCGTATATATTAATCGAAAAAAACAGCAGAAATGACGAAGAAAATTCTTCTTTTAGGCTCCGGCGAACTCGGCAAAGAGTTCGTTATAGCGTGTCAACGTAAAGGACAGTATGTAATAGCTTGTGACTCTTATGCCGGTGCTCCAGCCATGCAGGTAGCTGATGAGTGCGAGGTGTTTAGCATGCTCGATGGTGATGCGTTGATGGCTGTAGTAGAAAAGCATCGTCCCGACATAATTGTGCCGGAGATAGAGGCTATACGTACCGAGAAGCTCTACGACTGTGAGAAGATGGGTATCCAGGTGGTGCCCAGTGCACGTGCCGTGAACTTCACCATGAACCGTAAGGCCATACGAGAGTTGGCACATACGGAATTGGGACTCAAAACGGCCAACTATAAGTATGCGAAGACCTTCGAGGAACTTCAGGCTGCTGCCGATGAGATTGGATTCCCATGCATCATAAAGCCTCTTATGAGCTCCTCCGGTCACGGCCAGAGCAAGGTGGACAGTCCGGCCGAGTTGCACGAGGCTTGGGATTGTGCTTGCGGTGGTGCTCGTGGCGACCTCAAGGAGGTGATTGTAGAGCAGTTCATTCCGTTCGACAGCGAAATTACGTTGCTTACCGTTACCCAGAAGAATGGTCCTACGCTTTTCTGTGCTCCTATAGGTCATGTGCAGAAGGGTGGCGACTACCGCGAGAGTTTCCAACCGGCCCCCATTACCGACGATATGCTTAAAACAGCCCAGGAGATGGCGGCTAAGGTAACCGAGGCGCTTACGGGTGCCGGTATCTGGGGCGTGGAGTTCTTCTTGAGTAAGAAGGAGGGCGTAATCTTTAGCGAATTGTCTCCGCGTCCGCACGACACAGGTATGGTAACGTTGGCGGGTACACAGAATCTCTCCGAATTTGAGTTGCACTGTCGTGCCGTATTGGGCCTACCTATTCCCGAAATTACGCAGGAGCGTATGGGTGCCAGTGCCGTGATTCTTTCCGAGATAGAGAGCGATGAGCGTCCTCGCTACTCCGGAGAGGAGGAGGTATGTGCAGCTACCAACACTTATCTGCGCATTTTCGGAAAACCCGTTACGCGCATTCATCGTCGTATGGGTGTTGTGGTCTGCTGGGATAAGAACGGTGGAGATATGGATGCTTTACGCTCCAAGTGTAAATCGCTGGCTGCAAAAGTAAAAGTAGAATAGATAATTTCTTTTATTAATTGGAGGTGCTTCCTTTTCGGAGCACCTCTTTTTTTGTCTTTTAGAGTGTAGGGATGGTGGCCGTTTGTCTTTTTCCCTTTGCGAAGGATTTAATCTTGCAATGTAAAGAAAAATGATTGCATTCTTTTAAATTGTTGCGTTGTAATGCTAATTCGTATTATTTTACATCCTCCTTCTTTTTCCTGCTTTGAATTGTTATTGTTTAATTCATATTTACTTGCATTTTGCAAAATAACAAGTTACCTTCCACTGCTTCCACTAAGCTTCCACTTTTATTGATAATCATGTGTTTAAATGTGGAATCAATCTTCCACTATAATATCTGCTACCTTCCACAAATACGCCTTTATTTTTATAGGGTGAAAGCATGCGTGTTTGCCATCTGTGTGTCGAAAAATATTACAATAAGTATTGTCAGTATTCAAGCGCCATCGGGAGAAAGGTTTGTGGTGTGGAAGCAGTAGTGGAATGTGCCGTGGAGTAAAATATGAAAGCATATGTGGAACCATTGTGTATATTTAAGTAACTGGTAATAAGAAAAAGTGGAGGCAGTGGAAGCTGTGGAAGCTATACAGAAAAATACATAGTTGAGGCTGTGAAAGAACTATATTAACCCAGTCCTTTACGCGTTTTTCTTTGGATAATATCGACTCTCTCTATGAATGGTACATGTAAAGAAAAAAGAGTACTGTTTCTCTGTGATGAATACGTTTTATCGACCTGAATTGACATGGGTCTAGGGACCATGACGCGTTACCCCGAATTGCTAGTAAGCACAATCTCGGAAAAAACTGCGCGCAGAAAATCTTAAAACTGCGCGCAGAAAAAAATAAAACTGCGCGCAGAAAATTTGAGAAATGCGTGCAGTTTTTTCTCGCTTGTAGCTCATTTATAAATGTGTTCTGCTTCGACCGAATGAAATCAAATATTTTCTTCTTTGCAAAAAGAATGGAAAATGTTTGCATAATTTAAAAAAAGAATGTACCTTTGCACATCGAAAATGCGGTAATAGCTCAGTTGGTAGAGCATCAGCTTCCCAAGCTGAGGGTCACGAGTTCGAGCCTCGCTTACCGCTCGTAATGACTTTGATTTAGGTTAGTTGAGGTAGATGTCGTGAGACATTTACCTTTTTTAATCCTATTTCTTTTTTTTTTTTTTGTTGCCGAATTCAACGAAATGTATTAACTTTGCGTGTTCTTTTAACCTATTAGATATAATAATGAAACGAATAGTTCTAACAGCCACTGCAGCTGCCATTTATCTTGTTTCCTCCGCACAAGAGGTTTCGACTGCAAGCAACGATAGTTTACAGCACGACCTGCAGGAAGTGGTGATAGAAGCACCCAAAGTGATTCGTAAGTCCGATATGGATGTATACTATCCATCATCGAGCGCAGTTGAATATTCCAAAAACGGATTGCAACTATTGCGTAACCTCATGATTCCAGCCCTTAGCGTCAATGAAATGATGAAAACCGTTAAGACCGGGGGTGAAAGTGTGCAAGTACGTATCAATGATAGACAAGCAACCTTAGATCAAGTGAATAATCTTCGCCCGGAAACCATAAAACGAGTAGAGTGGATAGACGATCCCGGTTTGCGATACGGAGGAGCGGTAGCTGTTGTCAATTTTGTTGTGGTCAACCCTACCGTAGGAGGTTCGCTCATTGTAGAAGCCCTGCAAGCCCTAAACGCAGCCTGGGGACCCTATAATGCATACGCACAACTAAACCATGGTCGTTCGCAGTGGGGACTTTCTGCGCAATACAAAGAGACCAATAGACTAGGAGCGCACCGTGACTACAGCGAGACCTTCACCTTTGCCAATGGGGAAACGCTTACACGCAACGAAACGCCCCGCGACGGATATGCCAACGACGACCACGGCTTGTATCAACTCGACTACAGTTACGTAATACCCGATACTACCCTTATTTGGGTGGCATTGAGCGGAGAAAAATCATGGCACAACGGAGCCCTCTATAACGGTATTATGTCGCAAAGCAACGGCGGAAACAATATCCTATTGCACGACTACACCGATGAAAAAGGATTCACACCATCCATCTCTGCCTATTTTGAACAACACTTTGCTCACAATCAAATTCTGGCCGTCGATATGGAAGCCGACTTCCTGCAAGGAAGATCCTTGCGTTCTTATACCGAGCACGATGAGCTGACGTCTGCGCTACTCAACGATGTCAACACCAACATAAAGGACCGCAATCAGTCTTACTCCGTAGCGTCCAACTATATAAAGAATTGGACAGCATCCCGTTTCACAGCCGGTGTATCCTACACGGCCAATCGCAATCGTTCTACCTACCAAAACCTGGGTGGTGAGATTTATCACCAGCGTCAGGATAAGACCTATTTTTACGGAGAATATTTCCAACGTCTTAATAAGGTATCGCTTACTGCCGGAATGGGTGCACAATACACCGATTTTAAGTTCCGCGAAACACAGCAGGGAAGCAATAGTTGGAGTCTGCGCCCTAGATTCACAGCCACTTATCGGTACAGTCCGGTGTCCATGTTTACCCTGAACTTCACCTCTTGGCAGACAACCCCCTCGCTCACGCAAACCAATATCACCTCTTTGCAGACCGATGGTATACAGTGGCAAGTGGGAAATCCGAATCTGAAAACGGCATCGTCCTATCAGCTCACGTTGCGCTATAAGTACACATTGGATCGTTTGTCCGGCTTCTTCCAGGTGCGCGGGATCCTGAGCCCCAAGGCCATAGCTCCCTATCTCTATTGGGAAGGCGATAAGCTCTTCACCTCTTATGAGAACAGCAAGGGATTAAATACGTTCATGGTAACCCTTGCTCCACAAATTGAAGTCATCCCCGATTGGGTAACCCTTTCAGGCTCTCTTATGTTCCTCTTGGAACAGTCTAAGGGCATAGGTTACAAGCACCTTAATCGCAATTGGAGTGGCGATGTCAATTTGATGGTGCAGCATTGGGGCTTTTACCTCATGGCGCAGTACGAGAAGGGTGTGCGTGGCCTTTCCGGAGAAACCTATACGTGGGGTGAAACCGTTTCCACTCTCATGTTGGGCTACCAGCATAAGAACTGGGAGTTCGGTATCGGTGCTCTCTGCCCATTCAATAAGTACGATCAGGGACACGAATCACTTAATAAGTTCAATAGCAATTCATTGCATCTTCGTCTCAACATGTCTCCTTTGTATTTGGTGAAGGTGGGCTATAACATACAGTGGGGACGCCAGAAAGAGGGCGTCAATAAGATGGTCGATGCCGATGCCAAAGTGGAGAGCTCTTCTGCCGGAGGAAGATAAAAAACGTACTTATTTTAAGAACACAAAGAAAACCGCCAAGATGAGGCAGACAAAGGCGGCTATGTGGTTCCAGTGTAAGTGCTCTCCTTGAAACATAAAGGTGGCGATGATGGTGAATACCAATAGCGAAATCACCTCCTGAATCACCTTGAGCTGCATAAGGCTAAAGGGACCTCCATTCTCCCGAAAGCCTATGCGGTTGGCGGGTACTTGCAACGAGTACTCAAAAAGAGCTATACCCCAGCTAAACAATACCACGGCAAAGAGTGGCCAACCATCGCACAGCTTCATCTCCTTGAGTTTTAGGTGGCCATACCATGCCAACGTCATGAACACGTTGGAACCTATCAATAGACATACAGTGTAAAGTGCTTTCATAATGATTTAGATAAAAAGAAGTTGCCCCGTCCCTTTCACAAAGTAAGAGGGGAGGGGCAATCTTCATGCAGTTTGTTAGTTGTTATTCTTATGAGTAAAAAGAATCTTATTTGGTAAGAGCCTCCGTCATACCTGCAGCAGCCTTTCTACCATCACCCATAGCCAGGATAACGGTAGCACCACCACGAACAATATCACCACCCGCAAAGATGGTGTGGATGTTGCTCTCCATGTTTTCGTTTACTACAATCGTGTTCTTACGACCCAGCTCCAATCCGTGGATAGAAGTAGGAACGATGGGGTTCGGAGATACACCTACAGCCACGATAGCTGCATCGATATCCAGTGTAACCGTAGCACCCGGGATGGGCTGCGGAGAACGACGACCGGAAGCATCCGGTTCGCCCAACTCCATCTTCTGGAGTACAACCGCGCGTACATTACCCTTCTCATCGGCCAAATACTCAATCGGGTTGTGCAGTGTCATGAACTCGATGCCCTCTTCCTTGGCATGCTTAACCTCCTCCAAACGAGCAGGCATCTCAGCCTCGGAACGACGGTAAACGATGTATACCTTCTCGGCACCCAGACGTTTTGCTGTACGGCAAGAGTCCATAGCGGTGTTGCCACCACCCACAACCATCACGTTCTTAGCCTTGTTGATGGGAGTATCGGTAGCTGCGTTGGACGCATCCATCAAGTTGATACGAGTAAGATACTCGTTGGATGACATGATATTGATGTAGTTCTCACCCGGGATATTCATGAAATTGGGCAGTCCGGCACCTGAAGCTACAAAGATACCCTTGAAGCCTTCGGCCTGCAACTCCTCTACCGTGATGGTCTTACCCACGATGCAATCCTTCACAAACTCAACACCCATCTTGCGGAGGTTGTCAATCTCTACATCTACAATCTTGTTGGGCAAACGGAACTCAGGAATACCATACTTAAGCACACCACCAATCTCATGCAGTGCCTCGAATACCGTTACATCGAACCCATTCTTCGCCATATCACCGGCAAAAGACAGACCGGCAGGACCGGAACCCACAACAGCCACTTTAATATTCTTCTTCTTGGCAATTTCCGGAAGAGAAGTGTGACCACTCTCACGCTCAAAGTCGGCAGCGAAACGCTCCAAATAACCTATAGCCACAGCCGGCTCGTTCATCTTGAGGTGGATACACTGACTCTCGCACTGCTTCTCCTGCGGACAAACACGTCCACAAACAGCCGGTAGGGCTGAGGTAGACTTGAGAACACGAGCTGCGTTTAGGAATTCGCCACGCTCTATATTTTTAACGAAGGACGGAATGTTGATGCCTACCGGACAACCTTGCATACAAGTGGGGTTGGCACAGTCCAAACAACGTTTAGCCTCGGTAAGCGCCTGCTCGCGAGTAAGACCGGTGTTCACCTCCTCGGTACGAGTGGTGGCACGGTATACGGGATCCAACTCGTTCATCTTAACTCGCTCAATAGACGTACGCTCCTTCGGTTTCATACTCTTTCTAATCTCCTCGCGCCAAGCAGCTTTGCGGTCGGTCAACTCGGAAAGAGGAGTAGTCGTATCCATATCCTTAGCCTCCTTGTTGAGCAACTCATCGGCAACCAACGAAGCGGCAGTCTGGCACACCGGTTTGTCGTTGATGTGCGCCATAGCCTCTTGCTCCAACTGCTTAAAGGCACCGGCACGCTTCAGCATCTCATCGAAGTCCACCTGGTGACCATCGAACTCAGGACCATCCACGCACACGAACTTCGTCTTGCCACCCACCGTGATACGACACGCACCGCACATACCGGTACCGTCCACCATGATAGTGTTCAAGGAAACATCTGTAGGAATCTCATATTTCTTGGTAAGCAGACAGCAGAACTTCATCATGATAGCAGGGCCAATGGCGAAGCACTTGTCTACTTTCTCACGCTGTATAACCTCTTCCATACCAACGGTTACCACGCCCTTCTTACCATAAGAACCATCATCGGTCATTACAATCACCTCATCGGATGCTGCACGTACCTCGTCTTCCAGGATAATCAAATCTTTGCTGCGACCCGCAATCACACTGATGACGCGGTTTCCTGCAGCCTTAAGAGCCTGGATGATAGGCAACATCGGAGCTGTACCAACACCACCACCGGCGCACAGTACGGTTCCATAGTTCTCTATGTGGGTAGCACGTCCCAGCGGACCTACAACGTCGGTAATTTCATCACCCACGTTCAAGTTGCACAAACGAGTGGAAGAGAGTCCCACGGTTTGGATTACTAAGGTTATGGTGCCTTTCACGGGGTCACTTCCAGCGATGGTCAACGGAATACGCTCACCTTGCTCGCCCACACGTACAATCACAAAGTGACCGGCCTTGCGGCTTTTTGCAATGAGAGGTGCTTCTACTTCGAGCTTGAATACCTTCTCGGAGAATTGCACCTTGGATACAATCTTATTCATCTTTATCTTTTGTTTATATATTGCTTTCTTTTGTGCCTTTAAGGGCGCAAAAAACTGTGCCCGATTATGGTTAGCGGTAGTCGGGCACAGCTATTTATACTATTCTTAGTCGATAATCTCAAATCCGGTATATGGTACGAGTACCTTCGGGATAACAATACCCTCCGGGGTTTGATTGTTCTCTAACAGAGCGGCTACGATACGCGGCAATGCCAATGCGGATCCGTTCAGTGTGTGGCAAAGTTCTATCTTCTTGTCCTCGGCACGACGATATCTACACTTCAGACGGTTGGCCTGGTAGGTGTCGAAGTTGGATACGGAAGATACCTCCAACCAACGCTTCTGTGCTGCAGAGTATACTTCGAAGTCGAAGCATGTGGAAGAGGTGAAGCTCATATCACCGCCGCACAAGTGCAGAATGCGATAGGGGAGTTCCAGCTTCTGGAGCAGACCCTCTACGTGTGCCAACATCTCCTTGTGGCTCTCGGCTGAGTGTTCCGGTGTATCTATGCGGACAATCTCAATCTTGGAGAACTCGTGCAGACGGTTCAGACCACGTACGTCCTTACCATAGGAACCGGCCTCGCGACGGAAACACTGGGTGTATGCCGTATTTTTGATAGGAAGATCCTTTTCGTCCAAAATGACATCACGATAGATGTTGGTAACGGGAACCTCGGCAGTAGGGATAAGATAGAGGTCGTCCAAGTTGCAGTGGTACATCTGTCCCTCCTTGTCGGGCAACTGACCGGTACCATAACCGGAGTCTGCATTTACAACCGTAGGAGGCATAATCTCTTCGTAACCGGCTTTGCTAGCCTCGGCCAGGAAGAAATTGATAAGGGCACGCTGCAATTTGGCACCTTTGCCACGATAAACCGGGAAACCGGCACCGGTAATCTTTACACCCAGGTCGAAGTCTATCAAGTTATATTTCTTGGCCAACTCCCAGTGAGGCAGACTATCGGCAGGCAGTTCCGGAACTTCCGGTACTATCTTAACAATCTTATTGTCTTCGGCTGTAGCCCCTTCCGGAACCTCCGGATAGGGAATGTTAGGGATAGCACAAAGTTTCTCAACGAGAGTTTTCTGTGCCTCATCCATTTTATCTTGCAGCGATTTGCTTTGCTCCTTCAGTTTTGAGACCTCTTGTTTGATGGTCTCAGCTTCCTCTTTCTTACCGGCCTTCATCAAAGCGCCGATTTCGGCAGCTTTCTTTTTGCTCTCTGACAAAACATTGTCGAGCGCCATTTGCGCCTCACGACGTGCCTTGTCTATACTCATCACCTCTTCGATAGCCTCTTTAGCTCCTTTGAAGTGTTTCTTTTCCAAACCTGCGATCACTTTCTCGGTTTGTTCATTAATCAACTTAAGTGTAAGCATACTATTTCTTGTTGTATATATCCTTCTGTTAAGAGTGCTCTCCAAGCCTCGTGGCATAGGAGAAACACCGTAGTTGTAAAACTCCTGCAAATTTACACATTTATTTTCTATTAGGATAACAAAAAGAGAAAAAACGTACACTATTCTTTCTATTTGAAAGGAAAAAGGTGTGTTGAAGGGGTATAATAGAAGAAGTCCATCTCTCCGTGTGGAAAGATGGACTTCGGTGTGCCTATTGTTGTACGTCGCTATAACGCGGCGTTACAGTATCAATGGTTTTTGTTAAGCCTCTGCCTCTGTGATAGGATCTACAGATACAAAGCTTCTGTTCAGACGTCCCTTCTTGAAGGTTACGACTCCGTCTACGAGGGCGAACAGAGTGTGATCGCTACCCATACCCACGTTCTTGCCCGGGTTGTGAGCGGTACCACGCTGACGAACGATGATGTTACCTGCCTTGCAAGTCTGACCACCGAATATCTTAATACCCAATCTTTGTGCTGCTGATTCGCGGCCGTTCTTAGAACTACCTACACCTTTTTTATGTGCCATTTCGTTTCTTCTTTTTAATGGTTAAGCTTACTCCTGTTTCAATAAGAATTAAGCGACAACTTGTTTGATAGTTAACTCGGTGAATTGCTGACGGTGACCGTTGAGCTTGCGATAGCCTTTTCTTCTCTTCTTGTGGAATACAAGAACTTTCTCACCCTTTACCAGCGGAGATACAACCTCGCATACAACCTTTGCACCCTCTACGGTAGGAGTACCTACAGTTACGGTTCCGTTGTTATCAACCAATAAAACTTTCTCAAATTCAACAGTCTGGTTAGCCTCGGCATTCTGAATGTGGTGTACAAACAGCTTCTTTCCTTCTTCGGCCTTGAACTGTTGACCGTTAATTTCTACAATTGCGTACATTTACTTAATTTGTTAAACGGTTTCTCCGTGAGGCGGACACTTCGTAAGTATCTCTTGTTTCGAGCCCCGGCGGACTAAAATCGGATGCAAAATTACAACATTTCCGGAATATGACCAAATAAAAACGTGTAATTTTTGTCTATCCTTTTAATTTTTATCCTTATAAATGGTTCTCCATCAAATATTTCTCTACCTCGATGGCGGCTTTGCATCCTGATGCGGCTGCTGCTATGGCTTGGCGATAGCGAGAATCGGCTACATCGCCTGCTGCATAAACTCCGGGTACTCCGGTGCAGGGGGTATTGCCTTCGGTGAGGATGTATCCTGTTTCGTCGGTCTTTACCCATGGTTTAAATAGATCGGAGTTGGGCTTGTGTCCTATGGCAAGGAAGAATCCGTCTATCGGTAGGTCGTAGAAACGCTCCTTGTCTGTGCCTTTGTGTTCTACCAAGTGGGCTCCTTCTACACCATTCTCTCCGTAGAGTCCCAGGGTGTTGGTGTTCCACAATACTTCTATCTTGGGGTTGTTGAGTACGCGTTCCTGCATAATCTTGGAGGCGCGCAATTGGTCTCGGCGAACAATCAGATATACTTTGTTGGCCAATCCTGCCAGGTAGGATGCTTCTTCGCAGGCTGTATCGCCTCCGCCCACTACTGCCACGGTCTTCTTGCGGTAGAAGAAACCATCGCATGTAGCACAGGCGCTTACGCCTTGTCCCTGATACTTTTGTTCATCGGAGAGTCCTAAGAACTTCGCGGATGCTCCGGTTGCAATAATCACAGTGTCTGCTTCTATTTCGCTGTCATCATCGAGCGTAAAAAGGTAGGGGGCTTTGCTCAAATCGGCTTGGGTTACGGCCAGTGAACGTATGTCGCAACCAAAGCGTTCTGCCTGTCTACGCATGTTGTCCATCAGTTCGTTGGCATCGATACCATCCGGGAAGCCCGGGAAATTCTCTATCTCCGTGGTGATGGTTAGCTGACCGCCCGGTTGCATACCTTCCAGTAGTATGGTAGATATGTTGGCACGTCCGGCGTAAATTGCCGCTGTGTATCCGGCAGGTCCGCTGCCTATAATCAAACATTTAGTGTGTTCCATTTTTCCTCTATTATTGAATATGTTTTGTTATCGTAAATCTATTACTTCCGCATTGGGATATTTTTTGCTGCTGAAACGGAATGCATCATCGCCCAACTTTAGGTTGGTTTGTATGGAGTTCACAGTAAGTGTGCTCACCTTCCCCCCCTGCTTTATGCGGATGGAGTAGGGGTGACTGTTGCTCTTGTCGACCACCAAAACGATCTCTTGTATCTCCTGCTTCTTTTCCGGTGTGAGGGTTATTTGGTAGCACGCCTTGCCGGACTTTTTTGTTTCGGTTATGGTGTAATTGAACCCCTTCTTATAGAGCGTTAGGAACGCATACGGATTTATGGTATGCAACTCCTCGCCCGTAGGAGTGGTAATGTTAACCTCGTTGCTGGAAGGCAGGTAGCTCCACTGTGTGGTTCCATCGAACCAAGTGACAACTTCAGACGTGCGTAATACAAACTTCTTTCCCTTCATGGTGAATTTACCGCTCGCGTTGCCCTGAGCTCCCTGCAGAGAGAACTGTGTGGAGGTGGTGCCTCCCTTGGTAAACACTGCTGCTGTTTTGTCGAGTACGGCCTTGGCTTTGCTGTCCTTCTGTGCCATGACGGCCGTAGCGAACAGCAGCAACAAGGCTGTCAGGTACACTTTTACTTTATTCATTCTTGTTATCTCCTTGTTATACCTTATATATAATATATTTTGCTATAGATTCAGTGCGCTCAGTTTCATCTCAAGATCAACTTCGTCGCTGCAGAGAACATCGCGTGCTTTACTACCCTGTGATGGTCCTACGATTCCGGCTTTTTCCAATTGGTCCATGATTCTTCCTGCACGGTTGTATCCCAGTGATAGCTTACGCTGGATAAGCGACGTAGAGCCTTGTTGGTTGATGACAATCAGACGAGCGGCATCCTCGAACATCGGGTCCAACTTGTTCATGTCCACATCGGCAGCACTGCTGTTTCCATCGCCCTCCATCTCCACCTCCGGAAGTTCGAAAGCACTCGTGTATCCCTGTTGCTTGGAGATGTACTTGGTGATCTCCTCCACCTCGGGCGTATCTACAAATGCACACTGCACACGCACCGGTTCGCTACCCGCCAGGAAGAGCATATCGCCTCGACCTACCAACTGGTTGGCACCCGGGCGATCCAGAATGGTACGAGAGTCGATCATAGCACTTACTTTAAACGCCATACGTGCCGGGAAGTTCGCCTTTATGGTACCCGTAATAATGTTGGTCGTAGGACGTTGGGTTGCAATAATCATGTGTATACCCACTGCACGTGCTAACTGTGCAATACGTGCTATAGGCAGCTCTACCTCCTTGCCGGCCGTCATAATCAAATCTCCGAACTCATCGATAATGACCACGATGTATGGCATGAACCTATGTCCGTTCTCCGGGTTCAATTGGCGCGCTTTAAATTTGGCGTTGTACTCCTTTATGTTGCGCACGCCTCCTGCTTTTTTCAGAAGGTCGTAGCGTGTGTCCATTTCAACACACAAACTTTTGAGTGTTTGTACTACCTTATTAACATCGGTAATGATGGCTTCGCTGTCATCGTCCGGAACCTTTGCCAAGAAGTGCTTCTCTATGGGTGCATAGATGCTGAACTCTACCTTCTTCGGATCCACCATGACCAACTTAAGTTCTGCCGGATGTTTCTTATACAGCAGTGAGGTGATGATGGCGTTCAGTCCCACGGATTTACCCTGTCCTGTGGCACCTGCAACCAAAAGGTGTGGCATCTTGGCCAAATCCACCATAAACACATCGTTCGTAATGGTCTTACCCAGAGCGATTGGCAACTCGTAGGTGCTCTCCTGGAACACCTTGCTGTTGATGATACTCTCCATAGAGACGATGCGCGGTTTTTTGTTCGGAACCTCGATACCCACGGTTCCCTTGCCCGGGATAGGTGCAATAATACGGATACCCAGTGCGCTAAGACTCAGTGCGATATCGTCCTCTAGACCACGAATTTTGGCAATCTTAACGCCTTGTGCAGGTACAATCTCGTATAGGGTAATGGTAGGACCTACCGTAGCTTTTATGCTCGAAATCTCTACTCCGAAGTTGCGCAGTATGGTGATGATACGATCTTTGTTGCTGTTGAGTTCGTTCTCATCTACCAGCGGCTGATTGTCGGACTCAATCTTGTTCAGGAGATTGATGGTGGGGTATTTATAGTGTTCCAAGTCCAGTTTCGGGTCGTAAGGCTCCAGTAAGTTGGGGTCTGCTTTTTCCGGATCTTCAGGTATGGTAACCTCCGACAATTCCATCGGGTTCGCCTCCGCTTCATCCGTCTCCTCTATCGTCTTGGAGCCATCGAACACAATGTTGCCCTCCTCTGTCTGCGGAAACTCCACCGTAAATGCCGGTCCTGAGACTTCCTCCTCCGTGGGTATATCTTTGTTATCACTTCCGGTAAAATCTACTGTAGACGTATTATATGTGTTGTCCACCCGTTGGTTGGCCTCCTCTTCGGTTAGCTCCTCGCCCTCTCGGAAGGTCAGTTCCTGCTCCTTCGCTTTCTTCTGTTCCTCCTGCTCACGACGCAATTCCTCCCGCTCACGACGTTTGGCATCGTGTTCCTTTTTAATCTCAATAATAGCGTGTGTAGGGTTCAGTAATTTTTGAATATAAGTAATCGTCTGCGTACTCAGATAGATGAGGAAACAGATAGCCACGAACATCAGAATCAGTATTATTCCGATATCCTGTACCTGTATTTGCAGCCACCCGGTCACCATCTCACCGTGCAATCCACCCGGTCTCAGATGTGTGTGTGCAAACAAATCGTCTAAAAAATACGTAAAAGCAATAGAACCCCATACCGTGAGTACGGCGCAACTAATAAACCATTTGTGTAATCTAAAACGGTATGCCTTGGTAAATTTAAGTCCGCAAACAATTACGAACGCAGCCAAGAAGTAGGACGGAAGTCCGAAGCAACTATCCAACCAAAAGTGCGCCCAAACGGACCCAAGGTTTCCCGAATCGTTTTTCATGACATCTCCCGCCTGCGGGTGCTCCAGCATGCTCTGATCCATAGCCCCCGTAATGATATACGAAGTAAAGGCGTAGATGGTATAGAACCCGAACAAAAGCAGCAATACACCTAGCAGAAAGAGAACAATCTCCTTTCTTGTGAATTCTTTTGTACCGCTCATCGCTTTCAAGCTCATTTCGCTCGTGCTCTTACTGTTTTTTTTAATTTGTTTTTTTGCCATTATATATGGTTACGATTAGTAGTATGGTTCTTCAATATATGGAAAGATTTCTTTCGCACTGCAAAAGTACACCAAATTTATCAATTATATTCATTCAACTTCATCTTTTTTTTCACAAAATTGAGATAGAATGAGAATCGCTTCTCTAAAATACATCAAAAATATCTGTCAGATACCTCTAAGTTCATCTTTTTTTCGTAAATTTGCAGCAGAAATAGAAATATATGACAGGATTTTCAAGTTTGGTATATTCTCACGATGTTGTTGAGTTTGTTACCGTAGCCGTTGAATACTGTGTATTTTTGGAGCAAGGAGCAGAGCGAAAGCGATCCGAATTGGTGGATACCATGCAGAAGATATTGCCGCTGCTCTACCTCAAGGCGAGTATGCTTCCCGATTTGGAAGAGGACGATTGTTTCCTTGGAGAACAACTTGTGACGGAAGCCGACTACAATGCAGTACGCGATACGGTGGCACGAATTATGGGAGAGCAAGACGATTATTTGGATGTCTTTGTGGAGGATATGAAATACAGTGCAGAACCCATACGAAAGAACATCTCGGAGGATTTGGCCGACATCTATCAGTCGGTTCGTAACTTCGTAGGTACCTATAAGATGGGACTCGAGGACACTATGTATGGTGCCCTATCCGAGGTAGCTGCCGATTTTCGACACAGCTGGGGACAAACCTTGGTGAACACATTGAGAGCCATTCACGATGTTAAATACAATCAGACGATAACAACAGAGGATGAAGACGATTTATGTCAAGTATGACAAGGAACGCATACCGGCGCTTGCCGTAGAGGCTTTTGACGGACGCATCATAACCATTCAGACCGAAGGGGAGGCAGCACGTGCTGTCGACTATCTTCTGTCGCAACCCATTTTGGGCTTCGATACGGAGACTCGCCCTTCGTTCCGCAAGGGTGTTATGTATAAGGTGTCTCTCATGCAAGTTTCTACGCACGATACTTGTTTTCTGTTCCGTCTCAATATGATGGGCGGTATAGGTCCGTCGTTGCGTCGATTGCTCGAAGACGAAACCGTGCTTAAGGTGGGACTCTCGCTCAAGGACGACTTCTATATGCTGCACAAACTTCGTGGATTCCACAGAGGTAACTTCGTAGATTTGCAGGATTATGCTCCCTTGTTTGGAATAGAAGATAAGAGTTTGCAGAAACTCTACGCCAACCTATTCGAGAAGAAGATAACCAAAACACAGCGTCTCACCAATTGGGAGGCCGATGTGCTTACCGATAAGCAGAAACTCTATGCCGCTACCGATGCATGGAGCTGCATACGCATCTACGAGGAACTTCAGAAAATGTTGGTCCCCGGATCTTATCAACTCATAGCACCGCCGGTGGTCCTGGAGGAACCTGCGGATAGTGAAAATAGTAACAAAGAAGAACAGAATGTATAAGCAGATACAACTCAAAAGGGGTAAGGAAGAGAGCCTTCGCCGTTTCCACCCTTGGATATTCTCCGGTGCCATTCATACTATGGACGAGGGTATAGAGGAGGGCGAAGTAGTAGAGGTGATTACCTCGGAGGGCGATTTCATAGCTTTGGGACATTTCCAAATAGGTTCCATCGCAGTGCGTGTACTTACTTTCCGTCAGGAACCCATAGACTTGGCTTTTTGGAAGTATCGTATTGCTGTGGCGTACGATGTGCGCAAACGGCTTCGTCTTACCGACCGTGAAGACAATAACACCTATCGCTTAATACACGGTGAGGGAGATAATCTGCCGGGATTGGTGGTGGATGTCTATGGAAAGACTGCCGTTATGCAGGCACATAGCGTAGGTATGCATGTGTACCGAAACGAGATAGCCGAGGCCATCATTCAAGTGCTTGGCTCCGAGGTACAAAACGTTTACTATAAGAGTGAAACCACACTTCCGTATAAGGCCGATTTGGGGCAAGAGAACGGATTCTTGCGTGGCGGAAGTACTGAAAACCGTGCGTTGGAGAATGGACTTACCTTCCATATAGATTGGCTTAAAGGACAGAAAACCGGTTTCTTTATCGACCAACGTGAGAACCGCAGTCTATTGGAGCACTACGCTGCCGGACGAAAGGTATTGAACATGTTCTGCTACACCGGTGGTTTCTCTGTATACGCCATGCGTGGACAAGCGGAGTTGGTACATTCTGTGGATAGCTCTGCCAAAGCCATCGACCTGACGGATAGAAACATTGCGGTTAATTTCCCGGGTGACGCACGTCATAAGAGTTTTGCCGAGGATGCCTTCAAGTACCTCGATGATATGGGCGATCAGTACGATCTTATTGTGCTCGATCCTCCGGCTTTTGCCAAACATAAAGATGCTTTGCGTCATGCTCTCAAAGGATACACAAAGCTCAACGCCAAGGCGTTCGAGAAGATACAGCCTGGTGGCATACTCTTCACCTTTAGTTGTTCGCAGGTCGTAACCAAGGACGATTTCCGTCGCGCTGTCTTTACCGCAGCTGCCTTGAGTGGACGTAGCGTTCGCATCTTGCATCAGTTGCATCAGCCGGCCGATCATCCTATTAATATATACCACCCGGAGGGCGAATACCTTAAGGGATTGGTTTTGTATGTAGAATAAATGGATAAAACGTTATATGTGTTCCCGTTGCTTTTAGCAGCGGGAACTTCCTTTGCCGCACATCCCGAAGCGGTGGAGGACTCTGTTACTATGGAGCGACACATTCAAGGAATAGAGGTCCGAGTAAAGCGCAAAAGTACTCTTAAATTGCGCTCTACCGCACAGAATAGTGACCTGCTCAACTCCTCGGAATTGAAGCGTGCCGCTTGTTGTAATTTGGGTGAAAGTTTTACCAACAATCCTTCGGTAGAAGTTAGTTACAGTGACGCCGCTACGGGTTCCCGGCAGATAAAGCTTTTGGGACTCTCCGGCACTTACGTGCAGATGCTTACCGAGAACATTCCCAATCTGCGCGGTGCTGCCGCTCCTTATGGACTCAACTATATAGCCGGTCCGTGGATGCACACCATACAGATATCCAAGGGTGCCAGTTCCGTGAAGAATGGTTACGAGTCCATCACGGGGCAAATAGATGTGGAATATCTGAAACCTCAAGACGATCAAAAGCTAGATCTCAACGCTTATTTAGACCACAGAGGGCGTGCCGAGGCCAATGCTACCGGCAATATACACCTCACGGATAAGTGGTCTACCGGCCTCCTCCTTCACGGCGAAAATACCTTTGCGTCGCACGATGAAAACGGAGACGGATTCATGGATTCTCCTAAGATTAAACAGTTCTCCGGTATGAATCGGTGGGCTTACCTCAGTGATAATTACATTTTTCAAGCCGGAGTGAAGTTTGTTGGCGAGGACCGTGTCAGTGGACAGGATAGCAAGCATGTTGCAATGCACAATAGCGATACCCCGCTGTATACGGTCGATATAGATACCCGCCGTTGGGAGGGGTTTACCAAGAATGCTTTCATTTTGGATAAGGAGCGTAATACCAACATAGCACTTATACTCTCCGGTTCTCTTCACGACCAGGATGCAGCCTACGGTTACAAACGTTACGATGTCATGCAGAAGAACTTCTATGCATCGCTTATGTTTGAGTCTACTTACGGTGATTATCATTCTTTGTCTACCGGGTTGAGTTACAACTACGATCGTTACAATCAACATTATCGTTTGGAAAACCTCCTCGACCAACCTTTGGATGTGTCGGTTGAGAAAGAGAGTGTGCCGGGAGCCTATGCACAGTACACCTACGACTATAATAAGAAACTTATCTTTATGGCGGGTTTGCGTTACGATTATAGTTCCTTATACCACTCCATGCTTACTCCGCGTATGCACATAAAGTGGAATGCCCTGGATGAACTCACCTTCTATGCAAGCGCCGGAAAGGGATACCGTGCAGCCCATCGCTTGGCCGATTTCAATTATCTGTTGGCTTCTTCGCGCAAGTTGGTTATGAACGGAGCCGTGCAGCAGGAGTCCGCTTGGAATACGGGAGGTGGTGTTATCTCCAATCTCCGTCTCTTTAAGCACGACCTCACGTTAACGGCCGAGTATTACTACACACGTTTCCATCATCAGGCTGTGGTAGATCTCGATAGCGATCCTCACACCGCCATCTTACTCAATAATGTGGGTAAGTCTTACTCCCACACCATACAGGTGGAGGCTAGTTATGTACCTTTCCGTGATTTCACCTTTACCGCAGCTTATCGCTACACCGATGTGCGTGAGAACTATGGTTACGGTTTGGTTCGTAAACCTCTATCCGCCAAGTCGAAGGGACTCTTTACGATTAACTATACGCCTATGATGGGTAAATGGCAGTTCGATGCCAGTCTTGCCTTGAATGGGGGAGGACGCATGCCTACTCCATACACCTTGAGCGATGGCACTTCCTCTTGGGATGCTACCTATGCAGCCTACCCGTTGCTCAATGCCCAGGTGACACGTAGCTTCCGTCATTTCGACCTCTATGTCGGGGGTGAGAACCTTACCGGTTACAAACAGAAAAATCCCATAATAGATGCTGCCGATCCGTGGGGAAGCAACTTCGATGCCACCATGGTTTATGGTCCCATACATGGCGCGTTGGGTTACATAGGTGTGCGTTATCACATAGCTAAGTATTAATTCTAAATATAATAAGGATATGAAGAACAAATGGTTTTTGACCCTGCTTCTCTCCCTTTGCACCCTGAGTGGTATGGCAGAGAAGAAGAAGGCCGTATTTACGGTGCAGCCTAAGATGGTTTGTGCCAATTGCGAGAACAAGATTCGTAGCAATATGCGTTTCGAAAAAGGCGTACTCGATGTTACTCCCTCTGCCGAGAAGCAGACGGTGGTTATTCAGTACAACTCCGATAAGACTTCTCCCGAAAAGATTATTGCCGGTTTCAAGAAAATAGGTTATACCGCTACCGATGTCACAGGAAAGGAGTCTACCATTGCAGTGGACGATTGTTGTAAGGATGGAAAGGAAGATGCTTGCTGCAAGAAGGGGGCTAAAGAGTCTAAACAAGACAATTGCTGTAAGTCAAAGAAATAAACAATAGATGTCTAAGGTTGAGTTTCTATGGCGTAGGCACTCGCTTTTTGATTAGATATCTCTGTTTTTCCTATAGAATAGGGGGAGTTCCTTGGAGCTCTCTCTATCTTTTTTAAGTGTGTATGTGGATAAAAACAACTGTAAAGATAATAACTTTACATAGTGTAATAATAGTAAAAGTGTGTTATTTCATTTTGTCGTTATATGGATATTTTGTAAGTTTGCGCCATGAAAACAAATGCTGCATCTCGAGGGTGCAGTTCAGAGAGAGGGTGTGATATCCTCTATGTCTAACATTAATAAAATAGAGTGTCATGAAGATTAGAGGATGTTACATCTTTGCATGTATCCTTACCATCGTTTTGTCCTCCTGTACGCTCGAGCATAAGGAGGAACACGTGCAGCAAATCTCCGGCTACGACCGTGAAGCACCGCTGCAAAATTTGAAGGACCTTATCGCATCCTTCTCCTGTGTCCAACTGCAACGGACCCGTGAATCGGCTATCTCCAATATAGATAAGTTGGAGATGATAGATTCCATTATCGTTGTTTCTGCCGACAACCGACTTTTGGCTTTCGACACAAACGGAAAATTTCTACATGCCTTTGGAGATAAAGTACACCTCCCTTACGAGTACACTACTTTAACCTCCTTCTATCGCGACATGGATAACAACATTGTTGTGGTAGATGCCGACTCCGGTAGACTCGTAACATACGACCTTTCCGGGAGATATCTTGTAACTCAAAAGGTAAATCCAAAATTGCTAACCGATGTTCAAGATGTATGTCAGATAAATCGCAACACCATCTTTGCCAGCATGTACGTGCACGGATCTTCCAATGCACTTTTCGAGGTGATAGACCTTACTCATGGTTTTGTGGAGGACAGAGCGCACAGTACCATAAAGGCCGGAGAAACACGCCTGCAGATAGGGTATCA
This sequence comes from uncultured Bacteroidaceae bacterium, assembly GCA_964623295.1. Taxonomy (GTDB): domain Bacteria; phylum Bacteroidota; class Bacteroidia; order Bacteroidales; family Bacteroidaceae; genus CAZUTW01. Next base: position 40,311 of record CAZUTW010000006.1, read on the forward strand.
TCCCTTCTCTAAATTGGGCAATGCAATACGTTGGATATGTCCTTGTTCCAAACGAATAGACGGGTACAACGTGGACTGCTCATTGCTTATAAACTCCTCCAAGCGTGAACCGCGCAAAGAGGCCTTGCAGCCCATAGACGATCTTTCTGTTGCTATCTATCACCCGCTTATGCAGAACCAGTTGTTTGTCGGTTTCACCGATATCTTCGAAACCAAAGACTATCTGGTGCTTTCTTGTCTTGATATGGAGTATACCATAATAAACAAGCGCACTTGGAAGTGCGCTCGCTATGTGTACCCTCAGAACGGAACCTACGAAACCCTTCCGATTGTGGGCGTTCGGGCATCTACCGAAGACTATTTGGTAGGTATTCTGTATCCCCTTGATTTGGAGCAATTGCGCGTGGACGATATTACCGACGATGGAATTCGTAAGATTCTCGATTTGCGTCAGCACTTTGACAAGAACGGCAATCCGATACTGCTGCTCTACGGAATCTAAAAGAGGAGAGGGCTATCTCCTCTTATAGATGTGACGTGCCAAGCCGTAAAGGTAACGTCGAAACCCCGGACGATACGCCAACAACTTATCGAACCATGGTGTGTACTTAGTAACCCAACGAACTACGATACCCACAAAGAACATGGCAACAAGAGTGCCTATACCAATAATGTGCCATTGCCATGCGCCAAAGAAAACGTAGCATGCCAATATGCCTAGGCACACCAGAGTGACGTCTATAATAATCTTTACTTTGGGAAACTCCGCGTGTGTCACTTGGCATACAGCCACCGATATGCCTTCGCCCGGCATGGTGACACTACCGCAACGCACTTCGAACGAAATACCCGTACCCAGCAGAACGCATCCTGCCAACTGTGTAAGCACCTGTTCCCAAAGGCCGTTCGGGGTAAGCCATCCCGTGAGCATCATCCAGAAGTCCAACATCATACCAAACACAAAACCGATAATCAACTGAAACAACTGCACTGCCTCAAACTCTCTGCGCAGGATAATAATCTGCAACACCACAAACACAGCATTCATAAGGTAGGTGTACTGTCCAATGGTAAGAGCAGGAACCGAGCCCTGTTCACCTGCATTTTGGAACACATACGGAATAACGCTAATAACACTCGAACCCAACGCCGAGCGTACGCAGCAAGCCACACCAAGCGTCATGACAAGAAGTGAGATGACCAAGAGGAAGTGCTGCCAACAAAATGATACAATCCTTTCCTTCATATCCTAATAAATCTATATGTACTTTGCTAAAATTCGTGCAAAGTTACAAATAAAAGTCGACTTTTCCTTCTCTTTTCTCAAAAAAGGAGGGAGAGGGGTTGTTCCGTTCAAAAAAAAGTGTTACCTTCGCATCATAAATAAGTATAATCTTACCTTTAAATACAAAATTAGAAACAAAGAATACAATTTATGGAAGCTGTTTTCAGTTATATCATCGGCTTAGGTGCCGCCGTGATGATGCCTGTTATCTTTACGATTCTGGGTGTGTGTATTGGCATCAACTTTTCCAAGGCCCTAAAGAGTGGTCTTTATGTGGGTGTGGGTTTTGTAGGTTTGAGCATCGTAACGGCGTTGTTAACATCTTCGCTGGGTCCTGCACTGAACAAGGTGGTGGAGATTTACGGTCTTGAACTCGAGGTGTTCGATATGGGTTGGCCGGCAGCTGCTTCTGTTGCTTACAATACCTTGGTGGGCTCTTTCGTTATTCCCGTATGTTTGGGCGTGAACCTTATACTGTTGCTGTTGGGTTGCACCCGCACGGTAAACATCGATTTGTGGAACTATTGGCACTTTGCTTTCATAGGAGCCGTTATCTACTTTATGACCGGTTCTATAGGATGGGGCTTCTTTGCCGCTATCATATGTTATATTATTACCTTGGTGTTGGCCGATCTTACAGCTAAAAAGTTCCAGGAGTTCTATCCCAACATGGAGGGTATCTCGATACCGCAGCCTTTCTGTCAGGGATTCATGCCGTTTGCACTTGTTATAAACAAGGGATTGGATTATGTACCGGGTGTTAACAAGGTGAACATCGATTCCGAGGGTATGAAAAAGAAGTTCGGACTCTTCGGAGAGCCGCTTTTCTTGGGCGTTATAATCGGTATTATAATAGGTGCATTGGCTTGTAAGGATGGCCAGGAGTTGGTAGACGGTATTCCCGGTATCTTGGGATTGGGCATTAAGATGGGTGCCGTTATGGAGTTGATTCCTCGCATTACCAGCTTGTTTATCGAAGGATTGAAACCTATTTCCGATGCTACTCGTGAACTTATTGCCCGTAAGTTTGGTGCCGATAAGGAACTTTATATTGGCATGTCTCCGGCTTTGGTGATTGGTCATCCTACGACATTGGTGGTATCTTTGTTGCTCATTCCGGTCACTCTGTTGTTGGCCGTTGTATTACCGGGAAACCACTTCTTGCCTTTGGCTTCTTTGGCCGGCATGTTCTATGTGTTCGTTATGATACTTCCTTTTACCAAGGGCAACGTGTTGCGTAGTTTTATCGTTGGATTGGTGGTGATTGCTATCGGCCTTTATTTCGTGACTTGGATGGCTCCCGACTTTACCAGTGCCGCGCACTCCGTACAGGCCGCTCACCCCGAAGATGCTTCCGTAGCCGTACCCGAAGGTTTCCAAGCCGGAGCGCTCGACTTTGCTTCCAGTCCGCTTAGTACCCTTATATATAGTTGCATGAAGTATTTGAACTACATAGGTGCCGGTGTTCTCACCCTGCTTACGGTAGCTCTTGTACTGTGGAACAGATCTCGAATCAACAAGAAAAAATAAGAATAGATATGAAGAAATTGTTTTTAAGTGTAGCGATGCTGGCTGCCTTTACGGGCGCTATGGCACAGCAGACGGTACAATACCAAACCGCTTGTCATCCCGACGATGTTAAGCACTACGACACCAAAACACTTCGCGAACGTTTCGTGATGGAGAAGGTGATGGTAGCCGATGAGATTAACTTGACCTATTCACACTACGATCGTTTTATCTTTGGCGGTGCTATGCCGGTGACAAAGGATCTTAAGTTGGAGAACTTTACGGAATTGGGACTTTCTGTCGATAAGACCATAAAGGATCCTTATTTCCTCTACAATCGTGAGTTGGGAGTTATTAACTGCGGTACAGGAACAGGTTCCGTGTTGGTAGATGGCAAGGAGTATGTGTTGGGTCCCAAAGAGGCTCTCTACGTAGGTCGCGGTCATCTGGACAAGGATAAGGATGTAAACAAGGAGATTGTTTTCCGTTCCAAGGATTCCAAGAATCCTGCCAAGTTCTACATCAACTCCGCTACCGCTCATAAGCACTACAAGACTCAGTGGGTTACACTCGATGGGCGTAAAGGTTCCCTCAAGGCTGCCATTTGGGGACCTGTAGGAACTACCGAAGAAGCCAACGGACGTACCATCTATAAGTTGATTGTACGCGATGCTCTGGAAGAGGGACCTTGTCAGTTGCAGATGGGACTCACCCAGTTGCAGCCGGGAGCCGTATGGAACACCATGCCGCCCCACACTCACGGCCGTCGTATCGAGGCATATTATTACTTCAACCTGCCCGAAGGTCAGACTATCTCACACATTATGGGTGAACCGCAAGAGAGTCGTGTCGTATGGTTGCACAACGAACAAGCCATCATGTCTCCCGAATGGTCCATTCATGCAGCCGCCGGCACCTACTACTACACCTTCATCTGGGGTATGGCCGGTGAAAACCTGGAATACAACGACAAGGACAATATCCCGGTCATTGATATAAAGTAAGAAACCTATTGTTTCCATATACGCATCCTCTCTTTCTTTATCGGAAGGGAGGATGCTCTGTTTTTATGTGAGTTACTTTTAAAAGAGAGTTTTGATAGATATTTCCCAAAAAGGAGTTGTATGAACGCTTATATAAATAAGGTATAGGAGAATAAGCATCGTAGATTCTAGGCTTCGAAAGTTGATAATCCTCGTTTTAGTCTCCTAAAAATGGAATGTTTTTCGAAAAAACGAAAAAATCTTATGGTAAAAACAAATACTTTTGGCACGGTGTTTGTAAATTTGTAAGTGAGGGTCGCAAACCCCACGAAAGGTGGCGGTTCTCACAGAGATTATCAACAATAAGAATAAAAATAAAAAATAAAAAATACAATTATGGGAAAGATTATTGGTATTGACCTCGGAACCACTAACAGCTGTGTTTCCGTATTCGAAGGAAATGAACCGGTCGTAATCGCTAACAGCGAGG